>CALJRR010000001.1 GCA_937976315.1 uncultured Candidatus Saccharibacteria bacterium
GTGTATGATGCAATGGTGCGATTGGCACAGGATTTTTCTTTGCGATATCCGCTCATTGATGGGCAGGGAAACTTTGGTTCTATGGATGGTGATGGTGCGGCTGCGATGCGTTATACGGAAGCGAAAATGGCGAAACTTGGCGAATCACTTTTGACGGATATTGACAAAAATACCGTTGATTGGCGGCCAAACTACGATGCTTCTCGTGAGGAGCCAGTAGTCTTGCCAGCACGTATCCCGAATTTGCTTTTGAATGGTGCGATGGGGATTGCTGTAGGTATGGCAACCAATATTCCTCCGCACAATTTGTCAGAATTGATCGACGCACTGCAATTTTTACTCAATCATCCAGATATTGATGCGGTTACTATTGAAAATCGTTTGGATTTTGTAAAGGGACCAGATTTTCCAACTGGTGGAATTATTTACAACAAAAAAGATATTCTTGATGCATATACTCGTGGTCGCGGTTCTGTGGTGATGCGTGGAAAAGCGCACATTGAAGAAGCGAAAAATGGTCGTAGTATGATTATTATTGATGAGGTGCCGTATCAGCTCAACAAGAAAGATTTTGTAGAAAAAATCGCAGCACTTGTGACAGATAAGGTAATTGTGGGAGTGGCAGATATTCGTGATGAATCCAATAAAGAAGGTGTGCGTGTTGTGATAGAACTCAAACGCGATGCTTTTCCGAAAAAAATTCTCAATCAATTGTACAAATTAACGCCACTTCAGACAACTTTTGCGTACAATATGATTGCGCTTACGGATCGTGGAATGCAGCCAAAATTGATGAATCTTAAAGAAATGCTCATCGCATTTATGGATCATCGGAAAGAGGTAACGACTCGTCGTGTGCAATTTGAGCTCGATCAGGCGGAGGCTCGCAAGCATATTCTTGAAGGTCTTGCTAAGGCGATTAGTATTATTGATCAGATTATCGCGACGATTCGTGCTTCCAAAAATCGTGAAGAAGGTATCCCAACTTTGATGGAAAAATTTGATTTTTCTGACAAGC
>CALJRR010000002.1 GCA_937976315.1 uncultured Candidatus Saccharibacteria bacterium
CTTATGTAATTAAAAACAATATATATTATATTAGAGTAAAAATCATTTGTTATAATAAATAATATGCTAGATACAGCTAAACAATTCATTCAATCCGCAAACAATATAGTTATTATTCAAGCCGAAAATCCCGATGGCGACAGCCTGGGTTCAAGCTTGGCGCTAGAAGAAGTCTTAAGCGACCTAGGGAAGACTGTTACTTTATATTGTCCAGTAGATATACCGAAATATCTTCATTATATTCGCGGTTGGGATCGAGTGCAGAACGACTTTCCGTTTCAAGCTGACGCCGCGATAATTGTTGATACGAGCGCGGATGTCCTTCTTAGCAAGGTATTAGAAACTCCTGGAGCGCGACATTTTCTGGAAACGCACCCGACTCTGGTTATTGACCATCACACAGCCGAATCGACGCTCAGCTTTGATCATATTATGTTATCAGAAACCGTCGTGGCGACCGGGGAATTGCTATATAAACTGTTCAAGCATTCCGACTGGAAGATAAATCCTCAGGCGGCCGAAGATTTATTGATAGCTATTATGAGCGATAGCCTGGGGCTTACTACGCAGAACACTACGGCTCAGACTTTCCATACGGCAGGGGAACTTACAGAGCTGGGCGCTTCCAACGCGGAAATTGAAGAGCGACGACGCGAATTTATGAAAAAATCGCCAGAAATTTTGGCATACAAGGGAAAATTGATCGAGCGAATCGAATATTTATTAGACGGACAATTGGCGTTGGTACATGTGCCATTTGAGGAAATCCAAGCCTATAGCGATGCCTACAACCCCGGAGCGTTGATTGGCGACGAACTGAGACTGGTTGAAGGCGTGGCGCTTAGTTGTGTTGTTAAAACTTACCCTGACGGCAAATTAACTGCGCGCCTACGAGGTAATTTACCAATCGCCGACACCGTAGCTGGATATTTTGGCGGCGGCGGCCATCCGTACGCGGCAGGATTCCGCGTGTATGACAATTACGACGAAATAGTAAGAGAATTAGTTACAGCAACAGATCAAGCTTTGCAAGAAGTAGGGCAGGGTTAAAAGTTATTGTAACATTGTTGGTATATATCAGTCTTTACGTCTGTAACAGAGTTGAGAAAAATATTATATCACATTTTTGACAAAACCCATTGACATTTTATTATATTAGTGATAGTATGAGTATTAGCTTTTGTTGATGAGTTGAGATTTACTCCTTATCCGAAAGCGCACCTTGACAAGCAGATGTAAGAAGATTAAGACGAAACTTAAGCATGAAGCGAGGTTTTAGTTGTTGAGAGAATATGTAATTGACAATTGAAATATCGTTTCATGCTTGATCATATGCACGCATGATTATTTGCCAAAAAGCAAAGATGGCGAACCGTTCGCCGCGAGAAAGAGAAAGGAGAGCCAGAAATGGCCTCTATCGCAAACAACGCCAAGCGTCCTGTTGTCTTGTACACCGTACCAGCACAGCGAAAGGTCGCCTTCCACATGGGTGGATTTTCCTTCTACTCCGGCGAAGACAAGAGCGTTAACGTCATGTTCCCGAGCAACAGGGAGTACCGGCCAGACTTGAAGATCAGCTCTCCTGACGCTAAGGGATGGAAGCACTTCTACGGCTACGAGTTGTCCGACGACTACGGTGTCACCGTAGATTTCATTTTCGGCAACAAGCAGGGCGATCCTGGACTACTGCCAGTGTTCGACGGCAAAGGAAACATTTGCGGATACAACTTCCGTTACGGTTCCCTAGGTCACGTACAACTAAAGTACGGCGATTTCTTTACCATCACTCACACTGTAAACGGCACCATTATCGCCACAACTGACGAATCATGTTTTTTCCTCATGGTGGACGGTGGCGTAGACAACTTCTACGTGTTCCGAAAAGGCGCCAGCCTGACCGTAGGTAACGTACTTTACCTCCGCGAATTCGGGTGTCGCATCCCTGGAAAGGAAGACGTGTACTTCCGCAAAGTAGAATCTTACCCTCACCGTGGGGAAATTCGAATGCAGAAGTTCGTTGGCGACGAGTACGCAGGATCCGTATTAGTAAAGGGTAGCAGCAACAGCCTATTACTACCCGAGGTAGTTCCTGGGAAGCATTGTCTATTACCTTAGTCCTCACTATGAGGTAACTCTAGCCTCCTGATTTCTTTCTGCTTTATAGCAGTAAGTTATCAGGAGCAGTCGAATAGTGACGAGCAGAAGATGATTCCAAAAAATAAGGCGTCATTCTTCTGACGCGTCTTAGTGTGTATCTGCTTCTGCTTGTCAACTGTTCATTGGAAATTATTAAGTCCCAACTGGGGCTGTTTTTTATGTCAATTTTGAAAAACTGACCAGAGTAACGTACAATAGAACTAATGATAAAACTCTATAACACGCTCACTAGACGAAAAGATGAACTAAAACCACTTGACGGAGAAACGGTCAAGTTTTACACCTGTGGACTAACAGTTTATTCGCAACCGCACATCGGCAACTGGGTTGGCTATATTTACTGGGATGTGTTGGTGCGGTTGCTACGCTGGCAAGATATTCCCGTTATTCGAACGCAAAACCTCACCGACGTCGGTCATTTGACCAGTGATGACGATAACGGCGAGGACAAAATGGAAAAAGGTGCGCGCCGTGAGGGGAAGACTGCCTGGGATGTGGCGGAAAGATATATTTCCATAGCCAATCACGAGGCTTACGACGTGCTGAAATTGATAAAACCAGATTATTTGGTGCGGGCGACGGATTATATTCAGCAGCAGATTGACTTCGCAAAAGGACTGGACGAAAAAGGATTTTTATATAAAATCGACGGCGACGGCATGTATTTTGATACGTCGCTTTTGAAGGATTACGGGAAATTAGCGCGACTGGACGTGGCGGGTCTGGAAGCTGGCGCCAGAGTAAGTATTGAAGGAAAGCGCAATATTACTGACTTCGCCGTATGGAAGTTTTCGCCAAAAGACGCCAAGCGCGATATGGAGTGGGATAGTCCGTGGGGAGTCGGTTTTCCTGGCTGGCATCTGGAATGTTCGACAATTGCTCGTGAAACACTTGGGGATTCTATTGATATTCACGCTGGCGGGATTGATCATATTCCAGTTCATCACACGAATGAAATTGCTCAGAGCGAAAGTCTGACTGGAAAACAATTTTCTCAAATTTGGCTACATAATAATCACATAAAAGTTGACGGCCGAAAGATGAGTAAATCACTGGGTAATATTATTACGCTGGAAGATATTATTTCGCGAGGGTTTAGTCCGATGGCGTTTAAGCTGGCGATTCTCAGCAAGCATTATCAGACGGAGGGCAATTTTACCTGGGAAATTCTGGAAGCAGCGCAGGCGCGACTGAATCATTGGCGGGATTACGCGGCTCTGAGGCATCAAACTCATGACACATTGGAAGATGACGATGATAAGGACGAGCAGGACGATTCGGTTTCATTATTAGCGGGACGTCAGGCGTTGGTCGAGAAATTGAACGATGATCTGGATACTCCAGGCGCACTGGCGTTGATTGATGAAGTATTTTCAAAGTTGGACCATACGCCACTTGATAAAATTCATCGGCAGAGTTTGGTGCAGTTTATTGATGAGATTGACGAGATTTTAGGGCTGGATTTGGCTGAGTCTACGCCTGATATTACTGACGATTTGAAGAGGTTGATTATCCAGCGACGTCAAGCACGCGCAGAGAAAAATTGGGAAGAATCCGACAGAATTCGCGATGAACTTCTTCAGGCTGGCGTTGCCGTTCGTGATACGCCAAGCGGCAGCATTTGGACATGGAAATAGCCCGCTAGACTCAACGGGCTATATTTTTCTCTGCGTTAATTACTCTTCGTTTTTCAATTTCTTAACTAATTTATTAAGCGGTTTTTCGCTTTCAACGCGCTTAGACTTGGCTTGCTCCAAGTAATTGTCCAGCAAAACCTTCACGACGCCAGCGGCTGGAATAGCAACCAAACCACCCAATAGACCACCAACATACAAACCAATTGTCACCGCAACCAAGACAGTCAGAGCCGACAGCTCAACTTTCTTTGATTGGATGGACGGGGAAACAAAGTTATTCTCAATCTGCTGGTAAATCACGAAATAAATCGCATAAATAACACCCGCTGTCATATTATTAAAGAATAATAGTAACGATATCAACGCGCCAGCAATCGTTGCGCCAAACATCGGAATTAGCGTCAACACAAACGTCGCCATAACGGTGAGCATTGCCAAATTGGAATTTATAACAGGGAATGTCAAGCTCAGCACAAACACCACGAAACCTGATAATATCGCATCGATTCCAGAAACCGTCAATTGTCCAGAAACGTAACCTGTGACCACGTTATACATTCGGCCAACCAATTTCTTATGGCGCTCCATTTTTTCCTCGTCGTTGTATAATCCCCACAAACGCTTCACCCAAGTTGGACCCTCGAGGAGCATTAAGAACGACAATACCAATACCAAGAATAGCGATCCTAAGAATGATGCCAAAGAGCCAACACTGGATAATAAATTCGTGCCGACGCTCGTGGCCCAAGACGAAGATTGCTGCTTAATGTTTTCCATCATCGAATCGACCTGCGGGCGTAAATTATTCTTATCAATAAAATCATTGACGCCACGCCACTGTGAACTGGCTTGGTCAATTATATTCGGAATGCTCTCGACAAATTTGGCAGACTGTTGGACAATTGGTGGAATAACAAACCAGATCACACAACCCAAAAGCAAAACCAGCGTCGTGTACGCCAGCGCCGTGCCGCCTAATCGGCTTTTTCCAGGCAATTTTTTAGCAATTGCTGCAACTGGACGATTCAGCGCCAACGCCAAAAACAGAGAAATTCCCAATAAAACCAGCGCATCCTTTGCGGAATAAATTGCCAAACCAGCCAGACCAAAGCCCATCACGACCAGCCAAAATCGTACAAATGTTTTCGTGTCTATCTCTATACGTACTTTCATAATTAAACTTTACCAGCTTTTCGGCGTGTTCGCAACGCCGACAGAGATAATTTACTATCATAAGACATTGCGCCGTAGCGGAAAACGCGCACCGATAGCCACATAACAAACACCGCTGTAGCGACCAAAATTGCCGTACCGAGCAAAGCTTCCCAAATCGGCAAATTGCCTATTGCGTTTCGTAACAACAATGGAATCGGCGCGGTGAATGGAAATAGTGACAAGAACTTAACGAAGAAATAATCAGGGAAGGAAACGAACGCCGTGATTCCGTAAAATGGACCAATGAATAGCATAATTACAATTCCAAACCACTGGCTGGCTTCTTTGGCGGTCGGCATCATCGCGCCCAAAGTCACCAACATTCCCGTAAATAAAGTGAAGCTGGCTGAGAAAATTATGATCGCCAGACCAATTCTCACAGGATCAAATACGAGCGTACTCAAGTCTAGGTTAGGCAATTGCAACTTTGAGCCAAACGCCAAATAGCCCGCCAAAACTGGCAAAACAATTACCAAAATCTGAATCAAAGCCAACACCATCAAAGACAGAATTTTACCCGTAATCAAAGTGTCGGTTTTAACGGTCGTAAGCAGCATTTCCACCGTGCGATTTTCTTTTTCCTCGGTGGTGCTAATGAGCATTTGATTGCCAAAAATACTGATGAGAATGAACAAAATAGCCAAAAACATTCCCGGCACAATCATCTCATTAATGCCGCCGTGCTCTTTTCCGTCCAGATATGTGGTTGACGACAATTGGACTTTGTCGCGTAGAATTGCAACTTGTGCTGGATTAACATCGCTTGCTACTGATTGACTCAATAAGCTCTGTGCCACCGCGCTGTATTTTCCGTTTTGGAATAGCCCAACATCTTTACCGTAAACTTCAACCTTTTGCTTGCTCAAATCTTTTGGAAAATAAACATACGCATCAACCTTATTATTTTTTACGTCGTCAATTCCAGATTCTTTCGATTTGGCGGTTTTGGCTTTAATTGCCACCAGTAATTCTGGCTTTACCAACTTCGAATCGTCCGTAACTTCCAATGAAAATTCTTGCTTTTCCAAATTTTTTGACGCTTCAATAGTCGTGCTTTGCGACCAAAACATAATGCCATACAGCACGCCAATCAACAAAGGGAATCCCAAGGCCGTCAACCAAAACGTCGGTTTCTTCAGTGTTCTAAGCGTTTCAAATTTGAAAACCGTCCCCAAATTATGCATTTTACTCATCACTCAACTCCTTCGCTTCGCCGCCGTAAACTTGTACGAAAATATCATCCATTGACGCGCCGCCAAATTGTTTTTTCACTTCTTCCAATGTCCCGTATGCCGCTGCTTGACCGTCCTTCAATAAAATCAAGCGGTCGCACAGTCTTTCAACTTCCTCCATCTGGTGTGTAACGTAAATAATTGTCGCGCCCGCTTTTCGCTGCTCCTCAATTATATTCATCAACAATCGGCGATTCACCGGATCAAAACCTTTGGCTGGCTCGTCCATAATCAGCAGTTCTGGATCGCCCATAATTGTTACGCCGAGCTGGATTTTCTGCTGCTGTCCGCCAGATAATTTATCAAGTTGCGTGTTAGCCTTGTCGCTCAAATTGACACGCTCCAAAAACTTCAAAGAGAAATCCTTAGCTTCTTTGCGACTCAAACCTTTCAATTGACCAAAGTAAAGCATGACGTCTAAGACTTTTTCTTTTTTATACAAGCCGCGCTCCTCAGGAAGATATCCGAGGCGAATTTGGCTCTCCACCGAATATGGCTTGCCGTTTATCAATAAATCGCCCGCGGTCGGCTGGTATAGTCCAAGCAGTGCACGCAACGTCGTAGTTTTTCCCGAGCCATTACTTCCCAAAAAACCAAAAACTTCGCCACGAAAAACATCAAAACTCAGATTTTTAATAACAGTTTTATCGCCGAAACTCATCTTAAAATGACGAATCTCAACCATTTTTTTATTATCTGGCATACGCCTCCTTTTCTTTAAATAAAATTATAACACTTAGCGCGAGAAAAAAGATATAATATAAATATGCGACTGCTAGTCATTGAGGACGAACGAAAAATTGCGAGAGTTATAACCGAATCTTTGAAGCGCGAAAAATACGCAGTTGATGCGGCGTATGACGGGGAAGAGGGCTTTAATTTGGCGGATAGTCAGCCGTACGACTTGTTGATTGTTGATCGAATGCTGCCGGGATTAGAAGGCACGGAGATTGTTAAAAAATTGCGCGAGAACGGGAAAAATATGCCAATTCTATTTCTGACAGCACTGAGCACAACTGAAGATAAAACACTCGGACTGGACATAGGAGCCGATGATTATTTGACTAAGCCTTTTGCAATTGACGAGCTGTTGGCGCGCGTGCGAGCCTTACTTCGTCGTCCACCAATTCAGCAACCAGACATCTTGAAAATTGACGATTTGAAAATTGACAAGCAGCAGCAAACCGTAACGCGAGCTGGGAAGAATATCGACCTCACGAACAAAGAATATGCGCTGCTGGAATATTTGATGCAGCATCCGAATCAGGTTCTCAGTAAAGAAACGCTGATTGATCATGTTTGGGATTTTGACGCTGATATTTTGCCGAATAATGTCGAAGCATACATAAAAAATCTACGCCAAAAAATCGACAAACCGTTCAAAAAACAATTGATAAAAACCGTGCGCGGCTTCGGCTACAGGATTGAGCCATGAAAATTTTTACTTCAGCAACAATTAAGCTGGCGGGCTGGTATTTGATGATTTTGATGATTGTCAGTTTGCTGTTTAGCAGTATTATTTTTCAGGTGGCGCGCTCGGAAGTTGATGCGCAAATTCATAAAATTATCGTTCAAAGGAAGGATGATTTTCCTGCAATTAATTTGTCGGAGAGAATAGATAATTCAACTCGAAATCTTTTGATTAGTTTGGGCTATATAAATCTTATCGTTCTGCTCGCCGGCGGTTGGTGTTCATATTTATTGGCAAAAATTACTTTGCGACCGATAGAAACCGCCCACAAAGCTCAATCGCGATTTGTCGCCAATGCCAGCCATCAATTGCGAACCCCCTTAGCCATCATGAAGGCTGAAACTGAATTTGCGCTAAAAAATCGGAAGGCGAATAAAGCGGAACTTACAGAAACTCTGGAAAGCAATTTGGAGGAAATAAATAAGTTGACTGAACTTACAGCGATGCTTCTGGAACTGTCGCGGACGGAAAATAAGTTGGCACTGGAAGATAAAAGTTTCAATTTGACGGAATTGATATCCGAGCTCGTTCACGAACGAAAAGCCGAAGCGCGAGTTAAAATGAATTGCCCAGAACACATAAATATTCCGCTTCATCACACCGCCACGCGAGAATTGTGCGCTATTTTACTCGACAATTCATTGAAACATAGCCCGAAAAATTCTGTGGTAAAAATTCGCATTATCCCATCGAAACAAAACATCACCGTCAACTTCATCAACGACGGCACGATTTCACAACAAACTCTACCACACGTCTTTGAGCGATTTTTCCGCGGCAACCAACAGACGAAAGGCTATGGATTAGGATTGCCATTAGCGGAACAATTGACAAAAGCACTGGGCGGACAAATCTCTGTTAGCACCTCAAAAAACTCAACCATTTTCACAATTTCCTTGCCGATTCTGTAAATTTTCAGCTATTTTTCAGAATTAGATGTTGTAATAAGATTGTTGATTGGCAAATTGCCGATCCGAAAGGGGAAGTATGAGTACAACATTTTTAAGTAAAAAAGGATTTAAGGAACTACAGAAAGAAATTTCTGGGCTAGAGATTTCAGAGAAAGCGCTCACGTTGGAATTGAAGGAAATTGGGCGCGCCAAATCGCGTGATGACAAATTACGCCGCAACGATGTAATTACGCAACTGGAAAATATTCAATCAAAAATCTTTATGAAGAAGGATATTTTACGTCACGCTAAGCCGCTGCCAAGAAAGCGCGATCGATTGAAAATTGCTATTGGCTCAGTCGTGGACTTGGTGGATCAACAGGGAAAGATTTTCCGCTATACGCTGGTTCATAGCCTGGAAGCAAACCCTCTGGACGGGCGAATTTCCGTGGATAGCCCGCTAGGAAAAAGTCTACTGAATCACAAAAAATCCGAAACTGTTTCCTGGAAAAATGGCTTGATGACCAGACAGCTACAAGTCGTTAAAATTAGCTAACCCAAATTGTCCACCACGACAGTTTAGCTCTCACTGGCTAGTGGGAGCTTTTTATATAAAGCAATAAGCCGATGCTGCGGCATGCTATAATTACACTAAGAATATTCACAAATTTAGCGACAAAAAATAAACGGGGGATATTATGTCAAAGCTAAACGTAGACCAGAAAAGCATCCATGCACTCTTATCGGATAGAAAGGCGGACTACATTATACCAGATTACCAGCGTCCATATGCATGGGATGAGGACAGTTGTCAGACTCTCTGGGATGATATATTTTCTTTCGCAATACCAGACAATGACGCTACGAAGTTTGACACGAACGACGAGTATTTTCTTGGCTCGATTGTGACTTTTGAAAACGACAAGAAACAGAAAGAAGTGATCGACGGTCAACAGCGCCTAACCACATTCATGCTTCTCCTTCGAGCTTTTTACGATCGCTTCACCAAAATGCAAGACCAAGGATCAAAAGACTTTTCCGAACGCATTGCCAGCTGTATATGGAAAACAGATGAAATGGGTAAACCAGATAAAGATCACCTAAAAATAGATTCTGTTGTCGCCACTGATAAAGATAAGGAAGAATTTCTGTCAATCCTAAGAACAGGCATCGTTACCAACGACCAAACTAGCCGATACGCCAATAACTTTAGATTTTTCCTTAAAAAAGTTGACGAATTCATCAATAGCTTCCCAACTTTTGCAAAGAACTTGCCAGCAAGAATTCTCAATAACTGCATCTTAATGCCAATTGAAGCCGAATCTCAAGATACCGCTCTTCGCATATTCTCAACGTTAAACGATAGAGGTCTCCCACTTTCAGATTCTGATATTTTTAAGGCTCAATTCTATCAATATTACAAACAGAAAAGCGAAGACGACAGGGATGAGTTTATTAAAGATTGGAAAAAACTTGAGGAGACATGTGAAAAAATCTTTCACCCAATCACCGGCACACCAATGGACGATTTGTTTACGAGATACATGTATTTCATTCGCGCCAAGCGAGACAATAACAAGTCTTCCACGACCGAGTCACTTAGAAGATTCTATGAGCGTGATAAATATTCCGTACTTAAACAAGATGACACTTTTGAAAATCTTAAAGATCTTGCTCAATTCTGGGAAGATATTACCGATCAAAATCGTGAACGTTTCAGCGAAGAGGTTTTAAAGAAATTATTCATATTAAACTATGCTCCAAATAGCATGTGGAATTATTTCATATCTGTTTACTATTTAGCAAATCGCACCGAAGACGGAAAATTGGATGATGAAGATTTTAAGATGTTTCTTGATCGTACAATTGCATTCATATGGGGATACGCAATAATGCACCCAGGCGTGAACGCATTAAGAACGCCTATTTTTGCCGAGATGCTGAATATAGTTAATCTAAATGAAGTTACATTCTCAGACTTCAAATTTGATAAGGAGCAAACACGCAGTGCGATCCTTATTTATGATTTCAAAAACGGCAGACCAATTACCAAATCCATGCTGGCGCTTCGTATGATGCTTAATAAAGAGCAATCATATCCAAAACTCTCTCAGCAGTTTGATATTGAACATATTTATCCCAGAAAGCGACAAGAAAATGAGAAAGGATTGTCTAATAATCGACAAATCGACCTCCTTGGCAATAAATCTCTTTTAGAAAAACGGATCAATATTCGCGCGTCTGATTATAGATTTGAAGATAAAATTAAATATTACCAGGGTTTTGACAATAGTAGAGGACAGCGCATAGGTGGAACAGAAAATCTTGAGCTCAAGAATATAAGCAATGTTCATAAAAAATTCGGAGAAAAAGAAATTGTCGAGAGGACTAATTTGTTTATTAACGATTTTATGAATTTACTAGATAAAAATGGCTTGATTGCCTAAAAACAAAAAATCACCCAAAAGAGCGATAATTTATGCCTGTCAAAGAAGAGTCATACATCGGTAAGCTCATTGCAACAGGAATTTTTGATGAGCTCATTAAAACCTATGGCGACGAAATAAAATGCATACAGGGAGTAGCAAAGATAAGGCCCTATTGGGGACTAAGAGATGTGGACAAAATGACAGCTGGCGGCGTGCAATACGTCGAATATGACGATTCGGACTCAGTCATTAAGAGGTATTCTTTTGAGGAGTATAAGGAGAAGCGCCGCCAAGAAATTAGAGAGTACAACATTGCGCGTGGCATTCCAGAAAATGAAGGAACAGACTTTTAAGAATCAGAATATTCTAGCGTAACCCACAAAAAATCCTGCCCATTCAGTGCCTGCATATACGACACGTCGTTGATGTCATCTCGCATTAGCTCACCCAGATATAATGCGGCGTCGTTGAGTAATGTATATTTTTCTCCCTGAGATGCGGCAGTAGGGCTATCAACGCCACATATCTCAGCAACTTGTTTCATAATCACTTCACGATACAGCGCAAACGAATTACAATCGAGTGCTGCCAGCAGGTATGCCCAGGTAGACGGAGCAAAGCTTCTGTCTGACATAAACAATTGTGCAAGTTGACTAGCCGTCTGAATACATTCCGCAGCCGTTTCAGGTTTTGCAATCCATAATTCACTCAGAACCGAATGCGCATTTCTTCGCGATAAGAGGTCCTTTAGGTCTTCAATATCACGCCAGTTAGCAAAATTGTTAGTATTTGTATAGTGCGTTACAATATGCGCGATCTCTGCAATCGAATCACCATTAACCGAGTCGTACGCCGCCAGCTCTTTATTAAGGCGCGGCAATATATCCCATTTGTATGATTCATCCCATAAGGCTTTGTCACCAGAAAATCGTCGCCGCAAGTACTCGTCTCTGTGTGATTCATAAAATGCCCGTAAAGCAAGTTTATTGATTTTCATCTTTTTCCTTTCTTTCGATAAATTCATCAAGCGCAGCAATTACCTTACAAGCCGTCCAGCCATTCCGGACTGGACAGTAATTCCTATTTGACCAAGCTTTACAACAGAGGTAGTTATTCATGGTAGCTAAAGGTCACGGAACCTTGTCGCTCACTCTGTTATACAGCTTGGCTGGGACGGCAGGATTCGAACCTGCGAATGCTGGGACCAAAACCCAGTGCCTTACCACTTGGCGACGTCCCACTATTGCCAGGACAATGACGATTATAGCACGCCAGCCAGAAAAAATCCACACATCCTGATATAATATAACCTAATGAGAAAACAAATTTTTGAGACTTTAAGATTGGAAAAAATCGTTGGCGGCGGGCAAGCCATCGGAACGCTTGACGATGGCCGCAAAGCGTTCGTCTGGGGAGGACTGCCGAAAGAGCTTGTAACGATTCGCGTGACAAAGAAAAAATCCCACTTCGTCGAAGGAATAGTGACGGAAATTATCGAGAAGAGTCCAGAGCGAATTACGCCGAAGGATGAAAATAGCTATTTAAGCACCAGTCCTTGGCAAATAATGCCGATGTCCAGCGAGCAATCATACAAAGCGCTGCTAATCGAAGAGGCTTTTTTACTTCACAACATCACATTGCCTGAAAAAATCAAGGTATTTTCTGACGGCGTAGAATTTAATTATCGCAATAAAGTCGAGTTCAGCTGGTTCGGCGACAAAACGGACGACGACGAAAAAGAAACTCTAGACTTGGCGTTCTTCAAGCGTGGCGGCAAGGGAAAAGTCATCGTTGACGGAACCAGCTTGGCGCATCCGAGCATAAATAAATTGGCAATTGAAATTCGCGACCTTTTACGAACAAAACCAATTGTCGCGCGCCAATTAAAAACGCTCTTGATCCGCTCAGACCAACAGGGAAACGCCGTTTGGCAATTGTACGTAAAAGATAAGATAGAAAATCTGATTTCCGACGATGAAGCCAAATTATTATCAGCCGCGGGCGGCGAAATAATTTATTCCAA
>CALJRR010000003.1 GCA_937976315.1 uncultured Candidatus Saccharibacteria bacterium
TTTACTGCAGTTTGGGCGATGGCGAGCTGGATGAAGGGAATATTTGGGAAGCGGCGATGTTTGCGAAAAAATATAATCTGTCGAATTTGATTGCGATTGTTGATAGAAATAATATTCAGATTGGTGGCGATACGGAAAAGGTGATGCCGCTAGGTGATTTGGCGGATAAATGGCGAAGTTTTGGCTGGGATGCGCAGGAGATTGACGGACATAATCATTCGGCAATAATTCAAGCGATTGATAAGGCAAAGAATTCTCGTCAGCCGAGCGTAATAATCGCGCATACAATTCCTGGTCGTGGCGTTGATTTTATGGAATATGATTACCGTTGGCACGGAAAATCTCCAAACGCCGGGGAGGCGGAGCGGGCGCTTGCTCAATTGAGTGAAGGAGGCAGCGAATGAGTTTCTTAATGGAGAATTGGCAGAATTCGGAGCTTGCGGCAATTCGGATGGGTTTTGGCGAAGGCTTGGTTGATATTGCGAAGAAAAATAATTTAGTGGTGGCGTTGAGCGCGGATTTGATGGAAAGCGTTGGCTTTGGTAAGTTTCATGAGGAAATCGGGAAGCCGCGGGCAATTGAAGTTGGTGTGGCGGAGCAAAATTTGGTTACCGTGGCGTCTGGATTGGCGGCTATGGGAAATATTCCGTTTGCGGCCAGTTATGCGGCATTTAGTCCGGGTCGCAACTGGGAGCAGATTCGAACGACTATTTGTCTGAACAATCAGCCAGTTAAGTTGATAGGCTCTCATGCTGGGCTAAACGTTGGTCCGGACGGCGCAACGCATCAAATGCTGGAAGATATTGCGCTGATGCGAAGCTTGCCTAATATGGTGGTTTTGGCGCCCGGTGATGCTAATGAAGCCAAGCTAATGGCGGCGGCGATGGCTGGAGATAAACGCCCAAACTACGTAAGATTGCCAAGAGAAAAAACACCGCTATTCCTGAATCAATCTACTTTTGAGATTGGAAAAAGTTATACGTTGAGGCGCGGTAAAGATGTTGCCTTGTTTGGAACTGGCGTGATGACTTATCAATTACTGTTGGCAGCGGAAAAGTTAGCGAATGAATATGACATTCAGGCGGAAGTGATTCATTTTCCGACGATCAAGCCGCTGGACGAGGATGCGATACTTGACGCGGCTCAAAAATGCCAAGCTGTTATTACGGCGGAAGAAGGACAGATCGCTGGCGGATTTGGCTCAAGCGTGGCAGAAGTTCTTAGTGAGAATCTGCCTGTAAAGATGAAGCGAATCGGCGTTAATGATGCGTTTGGCGAGTCTGGTAAGATGTCTGAATTGTGGAAAAAGCACGGCTTGGATGTTTATTCAATTGTTCGTGGTGTTGTCAATTTTCTCCAGTAAAAACCCGCCAGGAGCTACTATTCTCTTGGCATGGCGGGCGGTAATTGATATAATTACCATAAGTATTTTAGGGGGCAGTATGGGATTATCGATTTCAGAGATTCGGAAAAACACGACGCGGGCGCGTCATTTAATGCAGCGAACACGAGAGCAGCGTTTTGCGGTTGGGGCGTTTAATATTGACAATCAAGAGACGCTGATTGCGGTGGCGCGGGCGGCGCAAAAACTCCAATCACCAGTGTTGGTTGAGGTTTCTGACGCCGAAGTGAAGGCTATGGGTCTAGAGAACGTTCGCGATTTGGTGGACAATTATAAGGCTGAGTACGGAATTGAAATGTACTTGAATTTGGACCACGGACCGACGGTTGAGGGTTGTAAGCGAGCGATTGACGCTGGATATGAGTTTATCCATATAGACATTTCTCAGGCAAATCATGACGCTTCTGATGAGGAAATTATTGCGAAGACTCGTGAAGTTGTTGAGTATGCCAAGTTTACTGGTGCGCTAGTGGAGTCTGAGCCGCATTATTTTGGCGGAAGTTCAAATGTTCATACGGAAGATATAAATTACGAGGAGATAAAAAAGACTTTCTCTACGCCAGAGGGTGCGCGTGCGTTTGTTGAGGCGACTGGAATTGATACTTTTGCGGCGGCGATTGGCAATTTGCATGGCAAATATCCAGTTCCGAAAGTGTTGGATTTGGATCTGTTGGCTG
Organism: uncultured Candidatus Saccharibacteria bacterium; assembly: GCA_937976315.1. GTDB lineage: Bacteria > Patescibacteriota > Saccharimonadia > Saccharimonadales > Saccharimonadaceae > Nanosynbacter. The sequence continues at coordinate 2,080 of CALJRR010000003.1, forward strand.
ATATTCGTGAGGCGATTTATTGTCAGATTTCGTTACACGGTGGGTCTGGTACACCGCTGCATTATTTTGAGGACGCTGCGAAAATTGGCGTTTCTAAAATCAATATCAATTCTGATATGCGTTACGCTTTCCGAACGACTTTGGAGAAAACCTTGCGAGAAAATCCAAACGAGTACGCTATTGTTAAATTAATGCCGCCAGTTTATGCCGCTGTACAGGAAGTGGTGGAGTCGAAGATTAAGGCGTTTAATTCCGTGCGAAGGGCGGTGGTTTAATGGCAAAAATCATCACCGTTGGTGCGGCAATTCAAGATGTGTTTTTAAGTCAATCAGACGCACTGACGCCAGTTTGCGAAAGTCCAGAACATTGTTTTGCACGACTGGATTTGGGGGCGAAAGCCGACGTAAACCAGATTCATTTTTCGACTGGTGGTGGAGCTACAAACGCCGCGGTAACGTTTTCCAGGCAAGGGCATTATGCTAGCTTTATGGGTGCAATTGGACATGACCCGGCAGGGCAAGCGGTAATTGCGGATTTGGATAAGGAAAATATTGACACGCATTTGGTGCGATATTCACCAAAATACAGTACGGGATATTCGGTGTTACTATTGGCTTCAAATGGCGAGCGAACAATATTGACATACCGCGGCGCTTCGACGCATTATCATGAGGCGGATTTTGATTTGTCTGAAGAGGACGCGGATTGGCTATACGTTTCAACTTTAGCGGGAAATATGCCGATGCTTCATAAATTATTCCAACAAGCCAAGCGTCGCGATATGAAAATTTGCTTCAATCCTGGAAAGAAAGAATTGGCGCAAAAGGATAAATTGCTGGGACTTTTGTCTGATGTTGACGTTTTAACTCTGAACAAAGAAGAAATGCAGCAATTGGTGTCTGGCGAGGATTTAGAAGTCTTGGTTAGGAGAGGTTTGAGATTAGTTCCGGTCGTTTTAGTGACGGACGGCGTAAATGGCTCAATCGCAAGCGACGGAAAAACTATTGTGCGAGCGCTGATGTACGACGACAGACCGTCAATTGACAGAACTGGCGCTGGAGATGCGTTTGCGTCGGGATTTTTGAGTGAATGGGCGCGAAGTGGCAATTTGAAAAACTCTGTGATTATGGGCAGCGCGAATGCTAGTTCGGTGGTTATGAAAATTGGAGCAAAGGCTGGAATTTTATATGCTGGCACAGTACTTCACGCTATGCCAATTCAAGAAAGGGAATTATAATGGCGCAAAATTTGGGGAAATTGTTGGGCGGTGATGTGAAAAAGCGTCGAGCATTAACCGAGCTTAGGCAGATGACTAGAGATGATAGTGATGTGCGATTGATTGCGGAAATATTGGCTAGGGCGCACTCGATTATTCGCTCTCTAGGCTTGGATCCGTCAAACGCTACGGCGGAAGAAATTTATCAATCACTAATGGCTATTGCGCCGAAAGTGGACAAATGGGCACCGTTCAAGGCTTCTGAATGGGTGCTTTTGGACGTTGATGGTCAAGTGATTTCATTTAATCCGATTGACATTATAAATAACTATCACTGTCAGTTGCCTCTGGGAAAACAGCAAACAACGTATGGTAAGCGAGGTCTGGGATTTGAGATTACGCGCCGATATAAAAACCACCGGCGCACGTACAATCCAGCCGTAGAGCGAGTGGTTTGCCAGGGTGGAATTTGTTGGATTGAGCCGAAAACTAAGAAATAATTATCGGTCGCAACAAGTTCGCTGATTTTTGATCAAGTTAACTACTTCTGGGATATCTTCGGTAATTGTGTAGATTTTTTCATCGCCGTCAGAAATCAGCTTATTTGGAAGCATATTTTCGCGCACAAAATCATCCCATTTGCCCCAGAATTTTTTATCAAACAGGACAATTGGCACTGGCGCCATTTTCTTAGTTTGCGTCAATGTGATAATCTCACAAATTTCATCCATTGTACCGAATCCGCCAGGGAAACAAACGTACGCGTCAGCCAGAAGTGTCATAACGATTTTTCGTGGTGCGAAGTGCGTGAATGCGAACGAATCTGTTGTGTAGCTGTTTAAGGATTGCTCGTGCGGCAAGCGAATGTTGAATCCGACTGATTTTCCGCCAGCTTCCATAGCACCGCGGTTTGCCGCTTCCATAATTCCGCCACCGCCGCCGGTGATAATTGTGTAACCTTCTTTAGCTAATTGAAACGCTAAGTCTTTGGCTTTTTGATAATATTCGTTATCTTCAGTTATCCTGGCCGACCCAAAAAAAGTTACGGTTTTATGATATTTTTGGAGAATTTCATAGCCGGCATGAATCTCGTCATCAACTTTTCCTAGTCTGAACATTGCAGCCTGAAGCTGTAATTCGCGCGGAATACAAACATTTTTCGGTGTCATCGTTATCCTTTTTATTTTATGATTTTAACTTTATTACTATATCATAAAATGCCTATGGTTACAATACATTGACGGCAAATAATCCATCATATACAATCAAAGCACAATCTAAATGGAGGTTTCATGGAAAACAAATCAACGGCTAATAAATGGCTGATCGCAGCGGTGATTGTTATGGGCATAATCATTGTTGCTATGGCTACTTGGATAATTGCTGGCGCTGTGTATAAAGATAAGGATTCTAGCGCTTCGGTAAAAAGTAGCCAGACAAAGAAGGATTCATCTGATTCACTGGAAAAAACTCGCGGTGAAGGCGAGGAGCCGTCAAATGAGGCAAAGAAAGAGTATAAAGATTTCCGAACCAAAGGCGACGGCACGGGCATTCGTTTAACTTCAGCAAGCGATGTTGATAAATTGGATATTGACAGTTCTTTGAAGAAGTTCTTGAAGTCTAAAGTTGGTCAGCCAATCCCAGAACGTGAGGGTTCTGTATATGAGCCAATCATTGACCGTGCATACGGAAAATATGCGGCAGTATATGGCTTGACAAACGCTTATACTATTATCGGACCAAAGAACAGCACTGGTGAAATTGCAATTGTTGCGGGCACACAGCAAGGCGGCATGCCATGCTCAGATTTGAAGTCGGCGTCGGTTCCGAGTCGTTTGGTTGACGGCAAATGTGAAGTTTCTGGCTCGTCTCAAACCTATAATCAAGACTAGTTTTCATAAATATAGTAAAATAGAGAGGTGAATAAATTTCGCCTCTCTTCTTCATATCAGCCCACGGGCGATCAGCCGCGAGCAATTGCTCAGTTGGTCGACGGTTTGGAAAAAGGTCAGCGCGAGCAAACTTTGCTGGGTGTGACTGGTTCAGGGAAGACATTTACGATGGCGAATATTATCGCTAAGCGCAATGTGCCGACGCTGGTTTTGGCGCATAATAAGACTTTGGCGGCGCAACTTTTTTCTGAGTTTAAGGAATTTTTTCCGGACAATGAAGTTCATTATTTTGTTAGCTATTTTGACTACTACCAGA
>CALJRR010000004.1 GCA_937976315.1 uncultured Candidatus Saccharibacteria bacterium
TCGCCAGAAGTCGGCTCCTCCAGCAAGTTCAAACAACGCAAGAATGTCGACTTGCCAGAACCAGACGAGCCAACCACCACGACAATCTCGCCCTCTTCAATTTCCACGTCAATATCGCGAAGAACTCGATTCGTGCCGAACGTTTTTTTCAAGTTTTTAACGCTGATCATCGTCATGCTTCAATTTCCTTTCTACTCGCGCCATTACTCGCGTAAAAATCGCCGTCAAAATTAAGTACATCGCCGCAGCGGCAAATAGCGATTGAAAAGCTGTCGCCGTCTGAAAACGAATATTGTCCGCGCCTCGCATAATATCATTCAAGCCAATCCAACCAACAACCGAAGTTTCCTTTAACAGCGCGATAAATTCACTAATCAACGCCGGCAATGAATTTCTCATTGCTTGCGGCAAAATGACTAGCCGCATTGCCTGCCAATTACTCAGACCCAAAGACCTAGCCGCTTCCATTTGCCCCTTGTCAATACTCTGAATTCCGCCACGGATAATCTCAGCAATGTACGCGCCGCTATTTATCCCGAACGCCACCGCCGCCACAAAAATCTTCGGCATAAATTGATACGACCCAAAAACGACGTAATACATAATCAATAGCTGGACCAAAAGTGGCGTGCCGCGAATAATATCGACATAAATTTTTCCCAGACTAGCTAGCGGATTAAAGTTCGCGAGTCTGCTCGTTTTCATCCTGCCAAATGGTCGTAAACTCGACGTGCGCATCAGGGCGACAAGCACACCAATTGCCGACCCTAAAATAAGTGATAACACAGTCAAAACCAGTGTTACCTCTAATCCATGCCATAAAAATAGCCATCGACCGCCGCCAAAAATCACTTCCCAAAAATTCACGATTTAGCCTCCTCGCCAAAATATTTGCGGATTAATTTTTCATAGCGGCCATCTTTTTTCATCTTGACAATTTCTTTATTAACCTTTTCTAGGAGGTCTTTATTATCTTTTTTAATAGCAATCGCATAACTTTCATCGCTAAGCGCGCCCGGTAAGATTTCTAAGTCAGAAAATCCAGCCGAATATTGCTTTGCGGGAGCGTCGTCCAGAATAACCGCTTCAATTTTTCCCGAACTTAACTCCTGCAAAACACTCGGCGCGGTTTGGAATTGTGTGACTGATGCGCCAGCAATTTTAGACGCCAAAGTATCACCAGTCGTGCCTAGCTGTACGCCAATTTTTCGCCCTGGCAATTGATATTTATTGCGAATCGGACTGCCCTTTTTAACAATTATTCTCTGTGACGCCGAATAATACGAATCTGAAAACAGCGCATTTTTTTCTCGCTCAGGCGTCACTGTCATTCCAGCTGCCACCATATCAATTTGCCCACTATCCAGCGCCGGAAGTAGCCCATCAAACGACATATCTTCGACCTTCAAATCTTTGCCCAAGCTTTTAGCAATTTCCCTCGCCAGATCAACGTCAAAGCCAACCACTTGATTGTTATCAATATATTCAAACGGCTTAAATCCAGCATTCGTGCCCATCACTAAAACATCAGTTTTTGAGCCAATTACGCCATCTCGATGTAAAATATCGCCCAACATCAAACAAATCATACCCGCAAATAAAATCAGCCCAATCCACCAGCTAATTCCGAATGTGCGCGTCTTATTCTTGCTCATGCTTTTATTATACCCCTTCATCCGCAAAAAACGTAAGTGATATAATAGAATAGTGAGAAAAATTAAATTTACCAAACGTTTCTGGATTAAATCAATATCAATCATTTTGCTTTTTTTGGCGGCATTTTGCTTAATTGCGGCGCGCTATAAATATATCGTCTTTAAAGGTTCACAAATCGACGAGATAATTTTTTATTTCGTCAACGGATTAGCTGGTGGCAAATCTGACAATTTATGGTCGGCCGTCCTACAAAATCTTCCGCTGGTTTTCCTATTATTCGGCGCTTTATTAATCCCAATGTTCGACAAATCGATCTCTTTTATCAATCGCATAATCGCCTTTTGCTTGAAAAAAATCAAATCATCACGAAAATTTACCCTGTCATTTTTGAGATTACGAAATCAAGCAATTTACTCGCTAAGTATGTTTTTAATTGCGATCGTCCTTCTAATTCAAAGTTTCGGCATTCCTAACTATATTTATGCCCTGACTCAATCGACTAAATTATACGAAGAAAATTACGTCAATCCAAAAACCGCCAAATTGACTTTTCCGGAGAAAAAGCGCAACTTAATATACATCTATTTAGAGTCAATGGAAAACACTTTGGCGTCAAAGTCTAATGGCGGCAGCTCCGAAACCTCCATCATTCCAGAGCTGGAAGAATTGGCGTTAAAAAATACCTCATTCTCAAACAAAGCATCCGGTGTCGGCGGCGCCTTGCCTGCAACAAACACTGGCTGGACTGTGGCAGGAATGGCTGCGCAATCCGCTGGCGTCCCGCTGAAAGAAAACTTGGTTGGCGGACGCGATCATAACGCCCTGGGCGAGTTTAAAAAGTTCTTGCCAGGCGCTTACAGTCTTGGTGAGATTTTAGAAAAACAAGGCTATAATCAAACATTTATTATGGGCTCTGAGGCGAGTTTTGGCGGACGCGATAAATTATTAACTCAGCACGGCAATTTCAATATCGAAGATTACAATTACGCCAAAAAACATGGAAAAATATCCGAAGATTACAAAGTTTGGTGGGGTTATGAAGATAAAAAATTATTCCAATTTGCCCGCGAAGAAGCCTCGCGCTTGGCGGCGTCAGACAAGCCATTTAACTTGCAATTATTGACCGCCGACACGCATTTTACCGATGGCTATTTGGATGAAACCTGCGCCAAAAACTTCAGCAATCAATACGACAATGTTCACGCTTGCTCCTCAAAACAAGTCGCCGCATTCGTCAATTGGGTTAAATCTCAGCCATTTTACGAAAACACCACAATTATCATTTCTGGCGACCATTTAGGAATGCAGACTTCATATTACGACGAAAAAATTGGTGGAACTAATTATCAGCGAACCATTTACAACACGTTTATAAATCCAGCCATTTCAACTAGTCGCTCAAAGAATCGTCAATTCACGACATTCGATATGTATCCGTCAACTTTGGCGGCGCTAGGAGTTAAAATTGACGGCGACCGATTAGGTCTGGGTACAAACTTATTTTCTGGAAAGAAAACCTTGGTCGAACAATACGGCGGAATTGAAAACTTAAATTCAGAACTTTCCAAACGTTCCGCTTATTACGAAAATAAGATTTTCACCAAATCTGGCAATTAGCCATTGTAGCCATTTGGATTATTGCTCTGCCAATTCCAAGCATCGCGGCAAGCATCTTCAATCGTCAATTCTGCTCGCCAACCTAGCTCTCTTTCCGCCAAGCCTGGGTCTGCATAGCACGTCGCAATGTCACCTGCTCGACGTGGCGTAACCTGATACGGAACATCACGACCAGACGCCTTCTCAAACGCCTTCACTAATTCCAAAACTGAAGTGCCACGACCGGTGCCGATATTATAGACTTTATATTCGTTCGGTCGACCCAAATTCTCCAAAGCTGCCACGTGAGCCTTCGCCAAATCAACCACGTGAATATAATCACGCACGCCAGTTCCATCTGGGGTGTCATAATCGTCACCAAAAACGCTCAAATGCTCTCGCTTACCAACAGCAACTTGCGACACAAATGGCAGAAGATTATTTGGGATTCCTGAGGGATTTTCCCCGATGCGACCGCTCGGATGCGCGCCAACTGGATTAAAATAGCGGAGAGACGTAAATTGCCAATTTTGATTCGTCGCAGAAATGTCGCGAAGCATTTGCTCAATCATCAACTTTGTCTGACCGTATGGATTCGTGGCGGACAACGGCATATCTTCGGTAATTGGTAATTTAGCAGGATCGCCGTAAACTGTTGCCGAACTAGAGAACACCAATTTCTTCACGTCAAATTCTTGCATCACATCAAGCAAAACCAACGTGCTTTCGAGGTTATTCTTATAATAAAGAAGCGCCTTTTCAACCGATTCACCAACCGCCTTCAACCCAGCAAAGTGAATCACAGCGTCAATTTTCTCAGATTTAAACAATTCCGATAGTCGCTGATGGTCACATAAATCGAATTCATGAAACGGTATTGATTGACCAGTGATTTCTTCAACTCGCCTAAGACTCTCGACGGATGAATTTGATAGATTATCAACAACCACTACTTTATGATTTGATGACAATAGTTCGATGATTGTGTGACTGCCGATATATCCAGCGCCACCAGTGACAAGAATATTCATACATTTAACATATCATAAAATGACTATTTATTTTATTAGCACTCTTGCACTAAGAGTGCTAATTTGTTATGATAACTACATCAAATTTCACCATTCTGTCTTTTACTGGGGCGCAACAAATTAGGACTAAAAATCAAAAGGAGGATTTTATGCCACCAAACATGAATCAAGAAGAAACAACTAAACCGCTCGAAAAGTTCGGTACAGACATAACGGCGTTGGCGCGAGAAGGTAAACTCGACCCAGTGATCGGTCGAGATGAAGAGATTCGACGCACTATGCAGATTTTAAGTCGCCGCACTAAAAACAATCCCGTTCTCATCGGTGAACCGGGAGTTGGTAAAACCGCAATTGTTGAGGCGTTGGCGCAACGAATTGTCAAAGGCAACGTTCCCGC
>CALJRR010000005.1 GCA_937976315.1 uncultured Candidatus Saccharibacteria bacterium
CTCACCTAAAAGAGCTTCTGTAAAAATATCTCTTTCATTTTTTCCTTGAAAATCTACTTCTTCTAATTCTTTTCCACCTGTATATAGATAATAGAAATCTTTTGCTGAAAAAACTCTTGTTGTGTATGAAGGTTCTAATTCAGAAAAATCTTCTGACATATCGCCCTCCTTTCGTTTTCGGCGATTCGCAGAAGGCAGCTTATTCCGCTACCTCCTCAACTACGCTCATCAAGCTATCCTCAATATTCTTTCGAGGTTTTGGTTCTGCCTTAACAGGAGCTTTTGCTTCGATGTCTAATTCATAGCCAGTCAATCGACTTGCCAAGCGAACATTCTGTCCAGCGCGACCAATTGCTATTGATTGCTGATCTTCGCTAACATAAACCGTCGCACGCTTCTCATCTTCATTGACAGTCACACTCAAAACCTCTGCCGGACTCATCGCATTAGCAATAAATCCAGCCGCATCTTCCTCATATGGAATAATATCAATTTTTTCCTGCTCGCCAATTTCATTCATCACAGCCTGAACGCGGGCGCCGTGACCGCCAACAAACGTACCAACTGGATCAACGCCAGGTAACGCTGAAGAAACCGCCAATTTGGTTCGGCGACCAGCTTCGCGAGCGATTGCCTTAATCTCAACTGCACCAGTTTCCATCTCTGGGACTTCTTGATTGAACAAGAATCGCACAAACTCTTCGTTGCCGCGGCTAAGAATCAATTGCGGACCGCGACCTTCGCGCTCAATGTCCTTAATATAAACCTTAATTCGACGGCCAACGCCATAATATTCACCAGGAATTTGCTCGCTCTGAGGCATAATTCCGACAGCCTTGCCCAGCTCAATTCGCACAACGCGCGGCTCAACTCGCTGAACTGTACCGATAACAACCGTACCGATTTTATCCTCAAATTCCGCCAAAACAACTTCACGCTCAGCTTCACGCAGACGCTGCAAGATCACTTGCTTAGCAGTCTGAGCCGCAACTCGACCAAAAGTCGTCACATTATGAGTTTCCATCACAACTTCACCGCCAAGCTCAGCCGTAGGATCTATCTCCTTAGCTTCCTCTAGGTCGATTTGATTGGCATCATTCTCAACTTCTTCAACAACAGTTTTAACAACCGACACGACAGCCGTACCGTTATTGATGTTCAAGCTAGCGCGAACCAACTGATCTCGCGTACCATTATCACGACGCCAAGCCGCCGCAATCGCCTGCTCAATCACGCTCAAAACTGTTTCTTCTGGCAAGTTTTTTTCCTCAGCAATCGTACGCACTGCCAACGTCAACTGCTTAATATTCAAATCTTCCATTACATTCTCCTTCTTATTAATTATATCTTTTTCCGTCTCAAACTTCCATAAACGAAAAACTCCGACCTGCCGGCCGGATGAGTACTTTCTCATTGTATTAAAAATTTTTCATTTTGTCAATTTACTTCAGTACATTTTTCCAAAATACCCGACATCGCGCTTTTTTCAGCTTCCGTTACCCACAGGCGATATTTTCGCTTCACAGCCACTTGTCGCGCAATATATTGGCACCTAAAAGATTTATTGCTCGGCAGCCAAGTTGCCGCGTCGCCATCACCTTTGGCTTGGTTCGCTGGACCATCAACCGCCAACAGATTTAACGGATCATTCGCCAATTTCTCTCGCTCTTCTGGAGAAATTTGCTGCGCGCCCTTTTGCCAAGCATCGCTCAAAGCCACTACATGATCAATCTGGACCTTAGAGCTGGTTTTTTCGCCGCGCTGAAATTGGATTGTTTGACCAGTGTACGGATCATTCAATACACCCGATAAAACTCGACATTTTTCATCAATTTTCTCATCAGTCAGATCTCGCGCCAGAATCACTTCTCGTACAGAGCAGCCGTTAATTTTACCCCAGCCGTTACCGAATTGCTTTCTGGAATAACCAGTCTTTGGCGCACGTCCTTTAACTTCTATCTTTTCCAATTCCGATTTGGCGTTCGAAGCACCAAATAATTCTCGTTGCGTTGAAGTTTGAATTGTCTGAGGTTCGGGTTGCGAAATTCGCGAAGCCCAAACCGCCACGCCGACTATCAAAATTACCAGCGCAATCACCACTTGCCGACGTCGTATTTTATTCACCCTCATGACTGTATTATAATTAAATTATGACTAAAGTTCCACGCCTACTTGACACATTCACACCAAATCATTACAACCTAACTCTCGATTTAACGCGCGCCGAGGAAAAAGAATTTTATGGCACAGTTATCATTTCTGGCGATTCCACCAGCGAATCAATTTCGCTACATTCCAAAGGCTTAACAATTCAATCAGCCACAATCGACAATCAGCCCGCCGACATCTCATTCGGCGAGTTTGACGAATTGAAATTATCCCAGCCGAACCTTAAAAACGGAAAACACACAATTCTCATCAATTTTTCCGGAACCATCACCGACGCAATGCACGGCTTGTATCCTTGCTACTTCACTCACGACGGCGTTAAAAAACAGCTTTTCGCCACTCAATTTGAATCGCATCACGCCCGCGAAGTTTTCCCTTGCGTTGATGAGCCGGCCGCCAAAGCCGAATACGATTTGACGCTAATAACTCGCCCAGGGATAACAGTTTTGGGAAATATGCCCGTAAAATTCCAGGAAGAAAATGGCGATTCTCGCACGACGACATTTGAGAAAACCCCACGA
>CALJRR010000006.1 GCA_937976315.1 uncultured Candidatus Saccharibacteria bacterium
AAGACATTGGAATATATTGATAAATTTGATTCTTCATCATCGCCTTTAGTTCTTGCTCAGGAACTTTCGGCACGTCAATAATAGTCGAGAATGTCTTATTTGACGGCAAGCCGACAGCTACATTGGACGTCTTAATTCCGGCTTGACCAACGGCGGTCATAATAGCCTCGCCCAAGCGTCGCTTAGACTCTGGAGAATCGCCGCTCGTTATCTTAGAATCAACTGGCGTATAACCGTAATGAGACAAACTCCATCCCGTGCCAGTACGAGACAATTGAACCACCCGCACCGCATTCGTATCGATGTCCAGTCCGAAGAATTCGCCCAACCCTTTTGCTAATTTCATAACTAATAATAATTATATACATTAGCGTTTTAATTTGCAAACTTTTAATATCTTGGCGGCAATTCGCGGACATTCATCGTGCTAATCGCGCCAGTGTTTCGATAATTATTGTAAGCCCAAATATAAGTGTCCGCTCTTAAATTGATGATTTCGGCTGGAGTTCCTGGATGCATATTTGGATCATTCTTTGCAGATGAAGCATGCTTTCCACCGTATGTTCGCCGCAAGAACAAGCGTCCAGTTTTAATTGGCCCGTTGATTTTCAATTGCTTGCCACAAGAAACATCAGAAACACCACTCAGCCAAGCTACATCGCTAATTACCACGCCACAAGTACTAACATATCCGTCTTTCTGAGTAATCAACCAAGCATTCACTTCCCCAACCGAAGGCTCTATAATAATATTCTTCGCGTAGATAATTAGTTGTGGTAATTGGCGCACATCATTCGTATCTGTGTATAACAAATCACCCGAAATCCTGACTACGCCCGAGGACTTTATGACTATACTCTTGCCTACGCTTAATTTCGACCCCGTTAAGGTTACGTTTCCAGCATTATATTCACCTGTAGCCAAGCTGTCGACATCCACGTTACCAGAAACACTACCCTTGACGCTACCAACCGACGGTAAAGTAAAATTATCTGGAACTGAGCTGGTACTACTGAAATTACCAAACTTTGGAGTATTAGCGAAAGTCAATTTGTTGTAATCGCGTGGATTTACACCCGAGCGACCATTAAATGATGATGATAGTCCAGCCCCTGAAGCTGATTCAGCATTACCATTGGCAATAATTCCATATTCACCCCAAGAACCATACATATTCTGATAAGTACGATCCATCGTATACGATAGCGATATATCACTAATCACCAAACCCATATGAGACGGGTTGGACTTAACGTAAATATCAATCACATTTCCATCTCCATACAAAACAGTACCTGGTTTCATTTCGGCAGTAAATCGAGAACCAGACGTAAACCCTGGAAGCGCCCAACCTTGATGCTGTACACCACTAGACACACCTCCTGCATTTCCTACGGTATCCATTTCATAGCCGTTTATTTTTACTCTGACATAATTATCGGCAGCACCAGCAAAATTAAGACTCAATTTTTTAGCATTTTTTAACTCATTCAATTTAACATTTTTTAACCTAAAAACATAAGTATTTCCACACTCCAACATCTTCGAATCAGTAACAAAAAGACATTTTTTTATGGATGAGTCTGGTTTATCACTTGAGTGAGTATGACGTCCATAACTATTAATACTAATCCACTTTGCATTTGGAATATCACTCCAAACACCCTGATGACAATGTGGACTACCAGAAATAATGGGAGACTTTCCCACCAAGTTTTTATCAGCTATAGCATCACATGGAAAAAAACCCTCACGTTGATGAAGTCTGCTTCCATCACGCCACCAAGTCGTTACGACAGTTCTCGCTTCATATTCATTAGTTAGGTTATTCGCATTACCTCGGCAATTTGGTAAATCTTCAGCTGTATTGGTAGATTTATTATACGCCCTTTGATTGCCATTACCTCCATATGAATCTTCCGAACAAATTATTGACCAATGTTCATCCGACTTATCTCCATCTTTATATCCATAATTACTAGAATTAACAACCTTATCTCCTTTAAGAATATTGCCGTTTCTATCTAAACCTGTACCCCATAGTCCCATTGATTGCATCGTAGGTTTATCTACAATAGTCTGACTATCTGGCCCAATTATAGTATTAGACGTCGTACTGGTAATTACATCTTTATCTGTTTTTATATCTCCACCCCAAACCTGAACTTTTGGCCTCTTTGAAGTTTTGACACACTTAATCGCATATCTAAAATCTGTCGAAGAAACCAGACCATTATAGCCGCTAACCATCGCAACATAGCATAAACTGTCATTGGAGTTCAATTTCACACCTCCAAGCGTGTCGGTAGCATTAGTCGCAATCGTCGTTAATCCAACATTAAGCTGGTTGTTTCCGCCATTACCGATAATCTCTTTACATGTACTACCGTCAATATTCAGCTCCCTATGTTGCTCTTTTATCAATCGCACAACCGCACACGACCAATCATGAGTCGTTCCGCTTGCTAATGAAATTGATGCTCCATCCATACTCGAAACTTCTGTGTCCCGAGAAATAAACCTAGCAAGCGCATACGAAGAGCCTTGTGTTTTAGCTGGTCCTTTATTACTTAAACCAGCATTTATACCATCAACACTAGTGGCGCTTTCTGCGTTAATGTAATCTGAATTGACATTCACCGAAGGTTCGACATCATAATCATATGGCACCTCAACACAAGCATAAGACGAATATGTCCAACCAGCAGTTGATCGAGCACTCCCCTTACTCCAATAAACTCGCTGACAAATGCGCTTTCCCATATCCTCTTTCTTGATGACTCGCGTATACATAAATTTTTTTTCTCCAAGCTCGCCATGAAGATCTTCCAATCGAGATTTACCATTCAACGCCTCCATAGAGGTGGTGAGATAATCCGCTGGGTTATATTTACGAATCCAAGCATAATCGCTCCATTTAGATTTATTCTCAAATTTCGCAGAACGTTCACTATGCCAAGCGCCTCGCCCGTTTAAGCTCTTATCACTATCTATTGGCTGATTCGTTCTTAGGTCAAAGACATCTTGTTGAACACCAACTATAACATTATCCGTAGGACCATTCTGAACACGAATACCATGCCACCAGTCGACAGTATCGCCGGGCTTTACGTTCCTTAATCTATTCGGCCCACTCTTCCAATCAGAGCCGTAATTTTCAGTGTCTGCCTTATTAAAATTCTTAGTTACCCAAGATTCACCCCATAAAGTCCAATTTGGCGAACTTGGCGCCGCGTACGTATAGATAAAAAAAGCCGTTACCGAAATAGCCAAAGCCACTACTATTGCCAGCATGCCCACCTTAGGCAATGAGTATTTTCTTCTCATGCTTATAATTATATCAAAGATTCCGCAGATGATATAATAAATATATGAGTTTATCTATTGGAATCGTTGGTTTACCAAATGTCGGCAAGTCGACACTTTTTAACGCTTTAACAAATAACGACATTTTGGCGGCTAATTATCCGTTTGCGACAATTGAGCCGAACACAGGAATTGTTCCCGTGCCAGATAATCGCCTGCAAATTTTAGCCGATCTTTATCACGCGCAAAAAATTATTCCAGCCACTGTCACTTTCGTCGATATCGCGGGGCTGGTTGCTGGCGCGTCTAAAGGTGAAGGTCTGGGCAATAAGTTTCTTCACAACATCAGAGAGTGTGACGCAATTATTCATGTTGTTCGCGCATTTGAGAATTCAAAGATTTTGCGCCACGATGAAGCACCAATTGACCCTAAGAAGGACATCGAGGTTATAAATACTGAGCTTATTCTGGCTGATTTGCAAACTCTTGAAAAACGCCTGCCTCAACTTCAAAAAGAAGCTAAAGCAAACCCAAAAGCTCGCCAAAAAATTGAATATCTGCAGTCTTTAGTCGACAATTTACAAAAAGGCGTACCAATTTCCGCCCTGTCAGGTGTGGATTTTGAAGCAATTTCTGACTTACATTTACTCACCGCCAAACCCGTCATTTACGCGTTTAATGTCGACGAAGAAGGATTGAACAATTCCGATCTACAGAGTCAATTGACCGAACTCGTAAGTCCCGCAAAAACCGTCTTTGTCTGCGCAAAACTGGAAGAAGAATTGAAGGGCTTATCTGAAAATGACGCCAAAGAGCTATTAGAAAGCTACGGCGTCAAGGAAACTGGACTCGCCAAACTTATTCACGCAGCCTACAATACACTTGGACTACAAAGCTACTTAACTGCGGGCGAAAAAGAAGTCCGAGCTTGGACAATTCACAAAGGCTGGACTGCACCGCAAGCTGCGGGCGTTATTCACTCGGATTTTGAGCGCGGATTTATTGCCGCACAAATTGTCGATTTTAACGATTTAGTCGCAGCAGGATCAGAAGTTAAGGCTCGTGAAAACGGCAAAATTCGCACCGAAGGAAAAACCTACGTCATGCAGCCAAATGACGTCGTTGAATTTAGATTTAACGTTTAGATAATTTCAATTTGTAAAATCGCTCGAGATTACCCTTACTGCCAGCCACTTCACTGTCTTTTTTATCTAAAACGACGAAATATTTCCTTGCCCAATCTTCAAAGTCGGATAAAATCTGTCGGCGAACTTTATCGTTTTTAATAATTCCCTTATTAACCTGATGTCGCCCCGCTTCGAATTGAGGTTTCACCATAGCAATCAATATCGTATTCGTGTTCATCAAATTTTCTACCACGTGCGGCAAAATTTCCCTCAGAGATATAAACGACACATCGCCCACGATAATGTCAATTGCTTCATCTGTATAAAAATCACGAATATCGGTCTTTTCGTGAAGAACAATTTTTGGATTCGGTCTCAAACTTGGATGGAGCTGCTCCGTTCCAACATCAACAGCAAATACCTTTTTGGCGCCATGACGCAGTGAATAGTCAGTAAATCCGCCCGTACTCGAACCAATGTCCAGAACAGTTTTATCCTGAAAATTAAGATGAAAATACTCCGCCACGCTTGCCAGTTTTAAGCCAGCTCGCGAAACATAAGTTTCTTTCTTCTCGAGCTTTATCTCGTCCGAATCAGACACCATAGTCCCTGATTTTTGGACAATTTTCTTATTCAAAAAAACATAGCCCAGGCGAATAAAATTATCCGCCTGAGATCTTGTTGTCGCCAAACCGCGCTCAACCAGGGCTTTATCTAATCGCTGTTTCATTAAATATGACTATTTCTTTCGCTCGCGATATTCACCAGTCGATGTGTCAACGCTAATAATATCGCCCTGCTTGATAAATGCTGGAACTTTGACAACTAGCCCCGTTTCCAAAGTAGCGTCTTTTAGCACAGATGAAGTCGTATCACCCTTAACCACATCTTCCGTGTAGGTAACTTCCAGATATTTATTCTTTGGTAGTTCAACGTTAATCACTCGACCGTCGAAGAATTGAAGGCTTAATTCATCGCCTTCTTTCAGGTATTTACTAGCGTCGTCCACGATTTCCGCAGCCAGCTCAAATTGCTCAAAGCTAGTCGGATCCATGAAATAGAACTTGTCGCCGTCGTTATATAAATATTGCGCAGTTTTATTATTTACTTCCGCAGCTTCGATTCGCTCTTGACCCTTGAAAGTCTTTGGAATAACACTTCCGTCAATTAGGTTTTTCAATTTCACGTTAACAATCGAACCGCCACGACCCATAACTTTTTGGCCGTATTCTACGACGCGATATGGCTTGCCGTCAATTTGACAAACTACGCCTTTTTTCAAATCAGTTGGCTGATACATATTTTCTCCTTTCCAATAAAATATCTCGCTGCCAAATATATCATAGCAACGAGATATTGCGCATTAAACGTTCCTAGTTGCTGCTAACAAATGGCAACAAAGCCAAGTGGCGAGCGCGCTTAATTGCTACTGCCAAGCTTCGCTGTTGCTTTTCGCTCAAACCAGTCTTGCTGATTGGCTCGATTTGACCGTAAACATTGATGTAACGTTGCAAAGTCTTTACATCTTTATAGTCAAAAATAATCGGTGGATTTTTCTTCAATTGTGCCATTTTAATCTCCTTATTAGAATGGAATTTCGCTTAAGTCAATTGGCTTATCGTCAATTTCCGTTACGACTTCCTCTTTTTTAGTAGTCTTTGGTGCTGCAGAACCTGAATTGTCGCCATTTGGACCGTCTAAGAACGTTACGTCTGAAGCAGTGACTTCAATTCGACTCTGTCTTTTACCAGTATCCTTATCTTCCCAGCTATCTTGTCGCAGTCGTCCTTGGATCAAGACCCGACGACCTTTGCTTAGATATTGCATTACCAAATCACCAAGTTTATCCCAGGCTGTGATGTTAAAAAAGTCAGCCTGATCGTCTTGAGATTGTCGATCAACAGCGATGCTGAAACTAACTACGTTCTTACCAGAAGCAGTTGTTCGCTGTTCTGGATCGCGTGTCAATCTACCCAACAAAATCACTTGATTGATACTTCGTGCCATATTCTATCCCCTCTTTTACCTTACGGCAGTTAGGCTTATTTACTTGATTCGCTTGAATCAGATTCTTCGTTGCGTGCTTTTTGCTCGCTTAATGCTTGACGAGTTTTTTCATCAGTTTTTACCAATAGATAACGCAAAACTTCATCAGTAATATTAAGCGTATTTGAAATCTTCAACAAAGCTGGTGCTGGCAATTTAACCTCAAAACAAACGTAGACTGCAAAATCTTCACGCTTGATTGTGTAGGCCAATTTTTTCTTGCCCCAGTTATCTTCTTTGATAATTTCACCACTGTTAGTAGTGATTAAACCACGTACCTTATCCAACGCTGAATCTAGATTAGCCTCTAAATCCGGGTGAATAAGAACAGTTAGTTCGTATTCGTTCATGTTTCCTCCTCTGGAATCCATTTACGGATGCTTACGCTGTCTCACGTAAGCTTAGGTTAATATTCAATAGCTATTATATCACTAAACAGCCAATATTGCCAATCTCACTACTGATGAATCAGTGAAATATCTATTCCGCCAGCAATTCCTCAAGCTCTTCTGGACTAGAAATCAAAACATCACGTGGCTTAGAACCATTCTGCGGACCAATGATTCCCCGCTCTTCCATCTCTTCAATAATTCGCGCTGCTCGCTGATAACCAATTCCCAGGCGCGTTTGCAGCATACTCGTTGAAGCCTTGCGTCGTTCAACCACCACACGAACCGCGTCCTTAAACTTATCGTCACCACCTTCTGACAAGTCCATCACGACGCCACCCTTGCCGTCCAATTGAACCGGCTGAGCCACCACTTCGTCGTTGTACTGCGGAGCCATCTGCATACGCAAATGATCGGCAATTTTATTCACCTCGTCATCTGTCACCCAGGCACCCTGAATACGTTTTGGCTTGCTCATACTTGTTACGTAAAATAGCATATCTCCTTGACCCAATAATTTCTCAGCGCCAGATTGGTCTAAAATCGTTATACTGTCAACCTGGCTAGCCACCGTAAAGGCAATTCGCGCCGGCACGTTTGCCTTAATCAAACCGGTAATCACATTCACACTAGGACGCTGCGTTGCCAGCACCAAGTGAATACCAACCGCTCGAGACTTCTGCGCCAAACGAACAATTAACGTCTCAACATCCTTTTTAGCCATCATCATGAGATCAGACATCTCGTCCACCACAATCACGATATACGGCATCGATCCATCTTCATGCTCCTGAACATTGCCATTTTCATCAGCAATTGCAATCTTCTTAGCGCGCGATTGCAACCTCTTGTTGTATTCCTTAATATTACGGATTTTCTCGCCCGCCAACAATTTGTAGCGACGCTCCATTTCATTCACCGCCCACTTCAAAGCTGAAATGGTCTTTTCCGGCTCGTTAATCACCGGCGTAAGAAGATGCGGAATATCAGCGTACGGCGCCATTTCGACTTGCTTCGGGTCAACCAAAATCAACTTCATATCACTCGGACTATTGCGATATAGCAAGCTACATAGCAAAGTATTAATCATCACCGACTTACCAGAACCCGTTTGTCCAGCAATCAACAAATGTGGCATCTTCCCCAGCTCGCCCACAACAACTTGACCGGATATATCTTTACCAATTCCAAAACTCAAAGGATCACGAGCAGCAGCCCACTGTTTTGACGACAACGTACTCCGTAGTCGCACCTCGGCAGCCTTACGGTTAGGCACCTCAATACCAACCGCTCGCTGACCAGGAATTGGCGCCTCAATCCTTAAACTTTGTGCTGCCAAATTAAGCGCAATGTTAGTCTCCAGCGCCGTAATTCGCGTCAATTTAACCCCACTTGGTGGCCTTAGGGTGTATTGCGTAACTTTTGGACCAACATTAATGTCGCCCATCGCCGCCTCAATATTAAATTCAGCCAACGTATCGTGAATTATTTGAGCGTTCTGGCGCGTATCTCCAGCATCAGCACCGCTTTCATTCTTCTCTAATAGATCCAAGCTTGGCGCCTCCCAATTTGGATCACGAGTTGCCACCAAAGCCTGCTCTTCATTGACCTTCTCTGGCTTCTCTACTTTCTTCAATAGACTCTTTTTCTCTTTGGCTGTATCAATTATTGGCACACCAGCGTTTAGCTTAATTTCTCCCAAGTCGGTCTTTTTCTCTTCTTCTGCTGGCTGAGCAATTGATGCCTTTTTCATAACAGAACGATTATTATCGTCTTCCTTAGTATTACTCTTAATCATCTCCCAAAGTTTACTGAAAACTGTAAACGGCGACGTCTGGGTAATAAATAGAACTGTTATAAACGCCAAAACTAGATAAATAATCACCGCAATTGCCGAATCTACCATTTTCAAGGTTGCCGTATTCAATATATCGCCCACAAATCCACCAGAATTCGGATGCGAAGCCGTCTTCATTAACCCAAACAATCCAGAAAACCACACAATTTCCAGAATTGCCGCAAATTTCACCACTGCGGGTAATTGATTCTCTTCCGCTCGGAAAGTCTCAACCGCCAAATAAATCAGCAATATCGGCAAGGCATACGCGGTGTAACCAATCGTTTTTACGGTCGCCATATCAACCCATTGTAAAACCGGACCACCAACGCCAAACCACGACACGACGAGTAGCAGAGACAAAAGAATAAGCATCACCGCGCCAACTTGCGACCAAAAACCCGCCGGCAAACTATGCTGCGGCTTGGCTGGTGCGGATTTTTTCGTGCTCTTTCGTTTTTTTGCCATAATCGTTTTTATTATACACTGATTTTATACTTATTAACAGATGTAAAAATCAATTTATCACGCTTAGTATTATAGCATAATTCACCATTAAAATCAATCTAGAACCCTAGTATGGGCGAGTATTCTGTCGCTCCCTGGCCTTCGTGTCGTTTGCTTCAGTATCTGGCACTTGGCGCTGCGGGAAACGACGACGTGGAGCAGTTGGAAGAGTCATTTTTGACTCGTCTGAGTCAGGCTTTTTGCCACGCGCTGGCGATTTCACGGCAGAATGCGTTGGCGTAGCTGCCGACTTAACAGACTTCAAGCCACCAACCTCATTTATCACCGGAATAACAATCGGTGTTCGGCGAGTCTGATCGTACAATATATGCGTAATCTCATCTTTAATTTCTTTTTTGATCACATCCAAATCATATTTGCCAGAAAAACTACGTGCCGCTTTTTGCTTCAAGTATTGGCGAATCATATTCATCAATTCTTCAGAGTCGCGCAAGTAAATAAATCCGCGAGAAATAATGTCCGGGCTAGTCAATAATCGTCCAGTGCCACGCTGTACAGTCAACACCACAACAAACATTCCCTCTTGTGACATGTGAATGCGATCTTTCAGCACAACCTCAGAAACAATCGCGCCAGTGTCATCATACATCACACCGCCAACATGAATTCGCCCAGCCTTCTTTGCTTGTCTTTCAATATCAATTTCAATAATATCTCCAGCATCGCACACAAAAATATTCTTACGAGGAATTCCACATTCCTTTTCCGCTAATCTAGCATTATGCACCAACATATGGAATTCACCGTGAATTGGCATGTAGTAAGTTGGGTTAAGCGCGTTGATCAATTTGACGTGATCGTCGTAATAGCCGTGACCCGACAAGTGCAAAGGACCGATTCCCGTCAGGTGAGTTTTGCCGTTCTGAATGACGTCAGAACCTTCGCGCATCAGACCGTCAACCGTTCGCACCACGCTTTTTTCATTGCCAGGAATTGGATTTGAGCTAAACACTACAACATCCGAGCCCTTAATTTTCATATATTTATGAGCGCCCGTCGCCATGCGATTTAAGACGGCGTTAAATTCGCCCTGCGAGCCAGTACAAACTACAGCAATTTGATTATCTGGTAATTTAACAATATCTTCCATCTTCATGATGGTGTCTTTAGGAATTTTAATCGTCCCCGAACGCAACGCCACTTCCAGGTTTTGAATCATCGAGAATCCAGCAAATGCCACCTTGCGTCCATGCTTATGTGCCTCTTCCAAAATTAATTGCAAGCGATGCACCTGCGATGAGAAACAACTTAAAATCACTCGACTATTGCTAAACTTGTCCATCACCTGACCGATAGAATACTGAATATCAAACTCCGTATGTGTGTGCGTACCAGCAGATTCACAGTTGGTCGATTCATTCATAAACATCAAAATGCCTTCTTTTGAAGCCACTTCCGTAAGTCGCTCAAGGTCAAACTTTTGACCGTCAACTGGACTTTCCTCAAATCGCCAGTCACCAGAATCGACAATCACGCCCATTGGGGTTCGAATAATCACCGCCGTAGAATCAGGAATTGAGTGGTTAACTCGCACCAACTCGACCGAGAAATGCTTAGAAACTTGAACAATTTCGTGACTCAGCGGATCCATCACTCGATAATCCGGCTTAAAATCCACTTCTGAATCGTCCATCGTTCGATCAAGCATACCAATCGTAAACTTAGAGCCATAAACTGGCGCTGGAATACGATGAATAAAATGGCGGAATGAGCCAATGTGGTCAAGGTGTCCATGCGTAAAAACATGCGCCTTAATTTTATGCTTATTCTCTTCCAACCAAGTAATATCCGGCGTTATGTAATTGATGCCTGGATAATCACTGCCCGGGAACAGAAATCCCATATCTACGATGATAATCTCATCATCATATTCGATGGCGTTCATATTCTTACCAATTCCCATTTCGCCCACGCCACCAATCGGAATAATCCGAAGTTTCGGCTGACCACCGCGAACAGGTTTTGGTTGCATTTTGGCGCTAAATTGCTCGCCGCCGTATCCGTTGTAAACTGACTTATTCACTGGAATATCAATCAAGTGCTGTGAAGCCCTGAGGTTAACGTTCTCGCTTGTTCGTCGCTGAGCTCGGAAAACCTCACCCTTACGAGTAGTTGTACTATTCAAAACTGCATTGTTGCTTTTCTTTGACTGCGGACGCTTATTGGCGTCGTCTTTTTGCGGTGTTGCTAGTCGCCGCTGACCCATATTGTTATACTCCTTTTTTATTACAATATAATTCAAAAACCAGGTATAGAGGTGAACTGATGTAAATTCCTCTAGTTAGTACTCTTATATTAGCAAACCGCGCATTTTTTGTCAAAGAACAATGTTTTATAACAGAGGTCAATTAATCGTCGCCATCAACCGACGTGTGTGCGAATTTACGCTTGCCACGATAAGCGAAGAAGCCGATTGTCAATAAATTAGCCACCAACAAGAATCCAACCAAAACCCACATACTGCCGCCGTAAAATGCGTTATCTAGCCCGCCCGAAATAGCCTGGCGCAATGCACGAATCGAGTAAGTCATCGGCACTAGCGGATTAATTGTCTGGAAGAATCCGTTGGCAGTTTGGATTGGGAATGTTCCTTCGCTGGAGCCCAATTGAAGCACCAAAAGAACCATCGCTAGGAATCGCCCTGGATTGTCCAAAACAATCACCAAAAGCGACACAATCGACATATACGCAAACGACGTCAGATAAATTGCCCCGATAAAATGCGCTGGATGCTCTGGAGTTAGCCCTAAGAAAAACACCATCACCAACATCAAAATCGTTGCTTGCATAAAGGCTGCCACGCCAGCCACCGAAGCTTTAGATAGCCACCAACGAATCGCACTTTCTTGCTCGGAAAAAGTTTTGCGAATCGGATAAATAACGTTCAGGACAATTGCCCCAACGAACAAACTTAGCGACAAAACATACGGCGACAAAGCGTAACCATAATTCGGAACATTACCCTTTTCAGTCATTTCCGACTTCACTGGATTTGCAATTTGCTGCTGAGTCGTAGTGCCAGTTGGTTGAATTTTTATGCGATTAGAAGCATCCGCCAATTTATTCGCCAGCGTATCCGTGCCGTTTGCTAGTTGCGAAGTTCCATCAATCAACGCGCCCGAGCGACTTTCTAATAAACTCGCGCCATTCGCCAATTTTTGACTGCCCGATTTTGCTTCGCTTAAGCCGTTTGTTAAGCCTGCTGAGCCCGCCAACAATTGATTATTCGCGAATCGCACGCTGTTATAGCCGTTAAATGCGGTGATTGCGTTTGGCGCCAATTGATTGACGCCGTTGTTTAATGCGGAAACTCCAGCTTGAAGTTGCGTTTGTTGCGCCGATAATTGCTGATTTAGCGTTTGAAGATCTTCACGTAGCGTCCCCGTCTGCGCGATAATTGCCTTAGTTTTTGTGAATGCTTGAGAAATATTGCTAATTTGCGACGAACTTATCGTCGTAGAATCGCTACCAGAAGCGGCTGCTTGCGTGCTCAAAGCCTGCAAAGTGCCACCCGCCGTCAACAAGTCGGACTCCGAATCTTTCATTGTTTGCACCAAAGTTTGCGCGTCCGTTTCTACCTTGTTTTGTTGAGCCACGAGCGCTGGCGATGGATTCCTCACGCTGGCGTTTAACTGATTTATGCCCGATTGCAATTGCTTCATGCCGTCAGATAATTGTGACAATTGAGATTCGGTCGGCAAACTGTTCGACAATTGCCCCAACCCCGCCTGCAATTTACGAGAACCGTCGCTGAGTTGCGCCAATCCGCCAGTCAAGGATTGCTGGTTTACTGCTAATTGCTTAACGCCGCCAACGTATGTTTGTGCGCCATATTGCAATCGCCCTAATCCGTCGTGCAAAGTTGACGCGCCGTTAGCTGCCGTGTCCAACCCTATTCCAAGCTTATCCAAGTTCTCCAAAATCCCCTTAGCGTACGCCTGAGTGATTTGTTCAGACACCGAAGATTCAACCTTGGCAGCAGCTTGGTTGCTGACTAGCGAACCAATATAGTTTTTCGCTGGCGTGGTCGTAAAATTAATAACCGCTTGCTGAGGTTCAGATTTGGTAATTGACGCCGCTTTCTGCGAAAAGTCGGACGGAATAGTTACCACTGCATAAAAATGACCGCTATTCACGCCTTCGTCTGCTTGTTGTTTACTGACAAACTCCCAGCCCAAATCGTGATTATCTTTCAGTTTTTTCTCGACAGATTCGCCGACATTCAGCGATTTGCCATTTAAGCTAGCGCCCTTATCTTCGTTCACAAACGCCACCGGCAAGTTTTTTGTTTGTCCGTACGGATCCCAAATTGAGCCTAGGAAAAATCCACTATACAAAATCGGGATAAACGAAATCACAGCCATAGATATCAGCAATATTTTATTATTAAACAAATGCTTCCACTCGGCTTGTAACATCTTATTTTTAATCATGTGCGACCTCCTTTGCGACATCTTCCAACGTCACAGTTTTCAAATATTCACTCCACTTTTCCTGCGCTTCAGAAAAAACCTTTTCTATCATATTCATGCCAATTTCCACCTGGCGAGGACGTGATTGAAAAACTCTCTCAACAATTCCCTGAGGTTGGAAAAATGGCGATTCTCCTTCAATTGCAAGGACAACATCATGCAACGTAACTTCGTTCATTTTTCTCGCTAAAATAAATCCGCCACCAGTTCCCTGTGTTGAAGTGATTAGCTTTGCTATTACCAATTTCCGACTAATTTTCTTCAAGTACGTCGGCGAAACCAGCATCTTTTCTGCCAGCGCGTCATTAGTTACCGGCGTCGTCCTTTTCGGATCCGCCAGAATTGCCATAACGCAGCACGCCTGTTCAACAGCTCCCGATAATCTCATACAAATCCTTTCTCGACTTAGATATAATAGATATCGACTATCCACTATACTACATCTGAGAAACTTTTGCAAGTAATCGCCTAATTAAGCGTCGCTGCTCTTCTTCACAAATTCCACAGCCTGAATAAAATCGTCAATTAAAGTCTGGCGCATACCGCCGTTATAAAGCGCGGCTGCCGGATGATACAATGGAATCACTACGAATTCAAGCTCATGCAGACGCACTTTACGTGGACGACCGTGTTCTTTACTGATCCGCAATCCTGGAATAAATCCGCCGCCACTGTGCCGCCCTAGGGTCAGAATGGCCTTTGGCTGGATGATTTCTAATTGCCTGAGTAAATATGGCCAAAATTGTCGCTTTTCCTCTGGCAATGGGTCGCGATTATTCGGCGGTCGATACTTAACAATATTGGTAATATATACATCTGACCGCTGTAAATTGGCAGACTTTAGCATTTCATCAAGGAATTTTCCCGCAGCACCGACAAACGGCTTGCCTTGTAAATCTTCATTCTTCCCCGGCGCCTCGCCAATAAAAACGATATCAGCATCAGGATTTCCATCGCCCATAACTAATTGCGTCGCCTGATCCGCCAAATTCGGGCAAATCTTCTCTTTTACAATTTCTTCCACCAACGCATCCAATTTAGTCTGCTTGTCCATATATTTATTCTATCAAAAAACGCCCCGTAAGAAACGAGGCGCTTCTGATATTTAGCAGAACTATTTATTTACTTTGTTTACCAGTATAGATCCTAGATCATTTAGTTCGTCCTTAATTTCACCCTCTTCTGCTATTTTTTGTAGTCCCGAAGACCATTCGCGAGCAGTCTTCTGTATCGCAGTAAGAGTGTCGTAAAAATCACTGATATAGTTAGAGTCGTATTTTTTGTAATCAGATTTCATTTCAGCAACTTTTGGCAACATTTCTTCAAGCTTTTCCAATTGGGCAGTAAAATCTTTGACGAATTTCTTGTTGTGCTCATTCTTAATGTCTGCACCCTTAAGATCCTGTCGAGCTTTCTTAACCGCACTCTCTAAGGTAGATATATTAGAGCTGTTGCTACTATCAGAAAAATCAGCTACTGCTGGAAGTATCTTTCCGTAAACTTCATCAAAGGCATCTACTGCAGAATCAAACTTACCTAGCTTATTTTTCAAAGCGTCATACTTCTCACGAACTTCTTTGTCGCCAGTAATAGCCTTCATCTTACCTAGCTCGCTTAATTTACCGTCAACTTCATCCTTTGTCGAGGAAAGCTTTTTACGAGTAGACTCTAGTGATGTCTTAGTTTCTGAAGTAGAAACATATGAAAGTGACGTCGAAGCTTTATTATAAATTTCGATTGTATCGTTCACTTTGTCTACGGCAGCTTTATAATCCGCCTTGCTTGGACCACCTAACAGTAAGACAGCCATGACTACACCAAGGATAATTACGACTAGTCCAATTATTCCGCCGATAATCCCCCACATGACACCTTTGCTCATTTTCTTTTTTGGTGGCATTTGGTATGGAGTTCCCATGACTGGTTGTTGTGGGAATTGTTGTTGTTGCGGCTGAGGCTGCTGAACCTGAGGCTGTTGTGGAGCCTGCTGGAATTGTGGCTGAGGTGGTGTTTGGGGCTGTGGTTTATTATTGTTGTCGTCCATAAATAATAGTCTCCTGACTTTTATACTTTTTGTCATTATATCGCTATAGCTTAATTGTAGTCAAATAAAAACACCCCGATTTCTCAGGGTGTTTTATTCTTAACTACAGACTATTTATTAGCTTTTTCTTCCAAAACTTTCTTAAAGTTTTCGCTAGCTTCTTTCCATTTATTTAATGTATCCGCCTTAATATCTATCTTCGGTGATGTCGGTGCCTTTGGCCTCGATGCTCCCGATGACGCGTTCTTAATGTATTCTGAAAGTTCTACGTAATATTGCTTTATTTCTGAGTAGTATTTCTTCAGATCTTCGCCATATTTAGCGACTAGCTTGTTGTTAGATTTCGACATCTTATCCAAAGAATCCATACAGTCTTTCATATTAGAGTCAAAATATTTCTCAACACTTTCTTTGGATTCCCGAATATGCTTACTTACTTCAGTTAACCTACACTTCTCGTAAAAATTATTTTCAGTAAAAGATCCTATGAACTCAACATATTCTTTTGCGCCGTTATTCCAACTGTCCAAATATTTATCATACGCCGCTTTCACGTCCTTATCGCGAAGCGCTTTATGTGAGCCCATTTTTTTATTAAGATCGTCAATTTTACCAATAGTCTCGTCTATTTCAGCTTTCCTATTTTTAGTACCAGTGCTACTTTTACTGATAAAGGCGTTATTTATATCAAAGCCAGTAAACTGTGAAAGCAGGTCTTTATAGTCCGCCTTGCTTGGACCACCTAACAGTAGGACAGCCATGACTACACCAAGGATAATTACGACTAA
>CALJRR010000007.1 GCA_937976315.1 uncultured Candidatus Saccharibacteria bacterium
CGTCAATTTCACCGATGTCGTCTGATTCGTCCAAGTATGTTTCTTCTTCCTCATTGTCAGCGGCAACGGTTTTGTCTTCTGGGCCACTTGAAGCAATAACGTGCTCAGCATCAACTGTTGCTTCGTCGTCAACCAAGTCAACTCGAAGACCCAAACCTTGAAGCTCCTTAACCAACACGTTGAATGATTCTGGAAGTTTTGGACCAACAATCGGCTCATCCTTAATGATTGACTCGTAAGCCTTTGCGCGACCGTAAACATCGTCGGACTTAATTGTCAACATTTCCTGCAAGGTTGCAGCGGCGCCGTAAGCTTCCAGTGCCCAAACCTCCATCTCACCGAAGCGCTGACCACCGTTTTGTGCTTTACCACCAAGCGGCTGCTGAGTAACCATCGTGTATGGACCAGTTGAGCGGGCGTGAATCTTGTCAGAAACCATGTGGTGCAACTTAATCATATGCATCACACCAACTGTTGTTCGCTCCTCAAACGGTTCACCGGTGCGGCCGTCAAACAATTGGCTCTTACCGTCGCGCGCCAAACCAGCTTTTTCTAGCTCATCAGAAATCTTCTCGCTCGGAACACCGTTAAATGACGGAGTTGCTACACGGTAACCCAATGCTCGCGCCGCCATACCAAGATGAGTTTCAAAAATCTGACCAAGGTTCATACGACTTGGCACACCAAGTGGGTTCAAAACTACGTCAACCGGCGTACCGTCCTCTAGGAATGGCATATCCTCAACAGGAAGAACTTTCGCCACAACACCCTTGTTACCGAATCGTCCAGCCATCTTGTCACCAACGCCAATCTTTCGTAATTGCGCAACGAAGATCTGAATTTGCATCAAAACGCCAGCCTTCAATTCGTGGCCATTTTCACGGCTAAAGATTTTAACGCCAACAACTTTACCGCCGCCCGCGTTGTTCATTCGCTGTGATGTATCGCGAACGTCCTTAGCTTTTTCACCGAAGATTGCGCGAAGCAAACGCTCCTCAGAACTCAATTCCTGTTCACCCTTTGGTGTAATCTTACCAACCAAAACATCGCCAGCCTTAACCTCTGAACCAATTTGAACAATTCCGTTCTCATCCAAATGACGCAAACTTTCCTCAGAAACGTTCGGAATATCGCGCGTCACAATCTCTGGACCAAGCTTCGTCTCACGAACCTCAACGGTGTAATCTTTAATGTTAATGCTTGTCAATCGATCATCTTCAACCAAGCGTCGGCTCATAATAATCGCGTCTTCCATGTTGTAGCCGCCCCATGGCATAAAGGCAACCAGAAGGTTTTTACCTAGGGCAATTTCACCACCAGCAATTGAGGCACCTTCAATCAGAATATCGCCCTTCTTCACCTTGTCGCCACGCTCAACGCGGACTTTTTGGTTGTAACAACGATCGTCATTATTCTTCACGAAGTGCTTCAATGTGTAAATCTTTACGCCGTCAGCATATTTAACGTGAACTTCATCGGCATCAGCGCGAACGACTTCACCGTCGGCGCTAGCTTGAATCAAGTGACCACTATTCTCAGCCACAGCCTTTTCAATTCCAGTACCAACAGTTGCGGATTCTGGACACAATAGAGGAACAGCCTGACGTTGCATGTTTGATCCAGTCAAGGCACGGTCGACACGAGTCTTTTCAATAAATGGCACCAGTGCCGCAGTCGAACCTAGAATCTGACGGTGAGCTGCGTCCATGAATGTAACTTGGCTAGCATCAACTTGCGACGGCTGCATGTTACTTCGAGCATTAACGCGCTCATCTCGGAAGGTTCCATCTTCGTTAAGAGCCTCACCGGCATCGGCAATAACTTCACCGATTTCTTGAGAAGCATCCAAATATACAAGCTCGTCAGTGACTTTGCCGTCTTTAACGCGAAGATAAGGAGTTTCGATAAATCCATATTCGTTAACACGCGCATAAGTTGCCAAGTTCAACACCAGACCGATATTCGCACCTTCTGGCGTTTCCACTGAACAGATACGACCATAGTGAGTTGGGTGGGCGTCGCGAACCTCAAATCCAGCGCGCTCACGAGTCAAACCGCCAGGACCAGTCGAGCTTAAGCGTCGCTTGTGGCTCAATTCTGACAATGGGTTAACCTCGTCAAGTAGCTGTGATAACTGGCTTGAAGTAAAGAATTCACGAACAGCCGCAACAATTGGACGAGCATTAATCAATTGACTTGGGCTAACGCTTTCCAAATCAGCCACACTCATGCGATCCATTGCATTGCGCTGCATTCGAAGCATACCAACGCGGAATTGTCGGGCAATCAATTCACCAACCAAGCGAACTCGGCGGTTACTCAATGCGTCAATGTCATCAGCTGGCTCTTGCGTATTGTTCAAGCGAATAACTTCACGCAAAATCGCCACCAAATCGCTCATTTGCAATGTGCGATTTTCTGCTGTATTTGCAACATCCAGACCCAAGCGTTGATTCAACTTATAACGACCAACCCGCGAATAATCGAACCGCTTGAAGTCAAAGAACATTCGCTCAATCATCTGACGAGCGTTATCAACCGTTGCCAAATCGCCTGGACGCAATCGACGATAAACCTCAATCAACGCCTCGTTTGCACCACGAGAAGTATCCTTGTCCAAGGTTTCGTCAATGTATTTTACGTCGCCAGTATCAATATCAGCGAACAATTCCTTAATTTCGCTAGTCTTTGGATAGCCCAAAGCGCGCAACAAAGTCGTTGCTGGCATCTTGCGGCGGCGGTCAATTTTTACGTAAATCGCGCCATTAGAAGCCGTCTCGAATTCCATCCAAGCTCCACGTCCTGGAATGATTTTTGCGCCGTAGTAATTACGTCCCGCTATTGTTTCAGCAGTGAAGAAAACACCAGCAGAGCGGATCAACTGGCTAACAACCACACGCTCCGTACCGTTGATAATGAACGTACCGCGCTCGGTCATCCATGGATATTCACCGAGGTAAATTTCCTGCTCTTCAACTACGCCAGTTGTTTTATTCGTCAATTCAACTGTTGCGTGTAGCGGAGCTTCAAATGTCAAGTTGTTTTCTTTGGCAAATTGGTCAGTGTTTTTTGGCTCGCCAAAATAGTATTTGCCGAACTTTAATGACAACTTCTGACCAGTGTAGTCGTCAATTGGATTAATTTCTGAAAATATCTCACTCAAACCTTCTTCGACGAACCAGCGCCAAGAATCTTTTTGGTGAGCGATTAAGTTTGGTAGCGGCAGGGCGTTATCACCAGAGGTGAAATAGACGCGCTCGCTACTTGTGGTTGGTTTTTTTGCCACAGGCGTAAACACTCCTCGCTTTAATTAGTGGTTAATAGACGGCCGTGAAGATCTCTAATCCATAGCCCAAAATCACGATCTGCCTACTCGCAATTTTCATCCGCCATGAATACACTACTTCTATAACTACTCATTATGACGAAAAGTGTCAATAAAATCAAGGGGTTTTACTAGTGTTTTTCAATATTATCAATCAACATATCATGAACTTCGTCAATCGTCCCGTCAGCAGAAATTACCGGAATTCCGTACGCCTCGGCAATTTCCAAATATCCATCGTCGACTTTTTTCTGAAAATCTTGCCCGCGCGACTCAAAAGTATCGGGATTTTTCAGCTCGCCGCGCATAGAAATTCGCTCTTCCCGCTTATCGCGACTCAAACTCAAAATAACCATAACGTCCGGCTTCAGATATTTTTCGTCAGTAAACAACTTCGTCAATCGCAGAATCTCCAACTCGTCATAACCTTCGCCTCGCCCCTGATAAACCAGCGTTGAAATATAATTCCTCGCGCTCAAAATAATTTCTCCACGCTCCAATGCGGGCTGAATTTTTTCTCGCCATAATTCACGCCGAGCTGCAGAAAATAGCGCCACATTAACCGCCGCAGAACGCGCCAGATCACCATTTTTAATCACTTTTCGAAGTTCATTTGCTATCGGAGTTGATTTTTCCGGATCGTCGCTTCCCGGCTCTTCAATCACGCAAACCGTTCGCCCGATTGACCGAAAATATTCCGCCAATTTCGCTACCTGCGTCGACTTTCCCGTCCCGTCATTGCCCTCGATAACTATATATTTTCCCGCGTTGCCCATCATCACCTCGTAATTACAATGTGCGGCTTCCGTAGAAATACCATCCATTTTTTCGTTTTGCCATCAATTTTTATCAAGTGAGTATGCTGATGTATCATCGACTTGGTTTTGCTGCCTTGGGCTCGAGCGTAAATTGAATAGCCACTAGATTCAAACCTAGCAACCTGATTCATATAGTCAATTTTTTCCTCATCGCTCAAATTCGCCAATGAATCCACGTGCCGTTTCGGTATAATCATCAAATGATCATCCACGCCGCAGCCATCCCAAAAATCATAGCCAAATCTATTCTTAATAATCAGACAATGCGCTGTTTCATCAACGACCTGATCTGTATGCTGTTTTACCAATTGACAGAAGTCGCAACTTTCAGATCTATTACTTTTCTTATGATTCTTATATTCTTTTTCTTTTGTCCGCCAACGGAAAATTGAGCCAGTCATCATTATAAAACCACCTCGCTTAGTCCCGCGATTTCCATCGGTTTATGCCGACGATCCTTAAACGCCCGCGGCAGCATCATTTCTGGACGCCAAGTTTTTATCAATTCATCCAAATCGTCAGTGTGCTGATATTTGCCGCTCATTCCGCCGCGCCCGCTAGCATATCCGCCGTCAACCTGACCGGTGTGATGAAAAATTAATTGCCCAATTCTCTCGCCGACAGGCAAAACTACACTTTCATGCTTATTCAAATTGTAAATCTCAAGCGTAATCCGATTGATATATCCCGGATCAACCCAGCCAGCATCAAAACACACCGCCACGCCGTTTCGTCCCCAAGAGCTACGACTTTTTACCTCAGCCGCGCCGCCATGCGTCCGAATCCCAACAAATTCGTGCGTATGCGCCAAAATTCGCTCACCAGGCTTCAAAACGATAATCGGATGATCTGGCGGAATATTCTTAAATTCTCGAAAACCGTGCCGCTCACACCATTCGGAGTGCGGAATCGCCTTAAGTGGACCCTTGAAGTATCGATTGACATCAGACTCGTCAAACGGATTATAAACTCGCGAAATATCGTCATATTCCTGCTTATAAAAATTAAAGCCTAGCGTAAAATCTAAGCTGGCTTCCGATACGTTTTTTGGGTTGAACGGCGTACAGACAATTGTCCCGTCTTCAATCGCCGCTAATATATCTTTATTTGAGTACACGCTCACTAAGCACCTCCCATTGCGTGATTTTTCTACCAAATCTTATTATGGCAAGTTTATGCATTCCTATCAAGCTTTCAGTAAATTTT
>CALJRR010000008.1 GCA_937976315.1 uncultured Candidatus Saccharibacteria bacterium
CGTCGCTAGGAGCGAAGATTTTGGCGGAAAATGGCGTAACTTTGGACCGGGCGGAAATGGCGTTGAATCTGACCGCAAAGCCGCTGGTAATTACTATTGTAAGTAAGGGCTTGAGCGCCGAAGTTGTTGAATTGATAAGGATTGCTTGGCAATTAGCGGTTGAATTTGGGCAGGAAAAAATTGGCACGGAACACATCGTTTATGGAATGTTGCAGCAGCACGAGGCGCGAGCGACTAAATTGCTGCGGGATATGAACGTTGACATTGACAATCTGCGTGGGAGTTTGGAAGATGTGTTTGATAAACAGCAATTTGAATCTCTGCAGGGTGAACGCAGTACGGCGAGTAAAAATTCTGGCGATTTGCGAGTTTTGGAGAAATTCGGTGTCGATTTGACGCGGCGTGCCAGTGAAGGATTTTTGGATCCGGTGATTGGTCGAGCGTCGGAAATTCAGCGAATGATCACGATTTTAGGTCGACGGAGCAAGAATAATCCAGCGCTAATTGGCGAACCTGGCGTCGGTAAAACTGCGGTCGTTGAGGGTTTGGCGCAAAGAATTGCCGATAATAAAGTTCCCGAATTTTTGAAGGGCAAGCGACTTTTTCAATTGGATTTGACGGCGATGATTGCTGGAACGAAATATCGCGGGCAATTTGAGGAGCGATTGCAAAAAGTTCTGGTGGTCGCGAAAAAACATCAAGAAGTTATTTTGTTTATTGACGAGTTGCACCTGTTGGTTGGCGCTGGTTCGGCTGAAGGTTCGATGGATGCGGCGAACGTATTGAAGCCAGCGTTGTCGCGAGGCGAGGTGCGATTGATTGGCGCGACGACGTTTGATGAATATCGAAAACATATCGAAAAAGATGCTGCGTTGTCACGGCGCTTCCAGTCGGTGACGGTTAATGAGCCGTCGCCAGAAGAGGCGGTGGAAATGATGCGAGGTTTGAGAGGAAAATTAGCTAAGCATCATCAAGTTCAGATTCCTGACGAAATGCTGACTGAGGCGGTGGATTTGAGTCGGCGTTACGTGACGGAGCGATTTTTGCCAGATAAAGCGATCGACGTGATTGACGAGGCGGCGAGTCTATTAAAGTCTAGTTCGCCAATAAAATTGTCGCGTAAGGATAAGTTGGCTCGCCAAATTAAGCGATTGGCTGGAAAAATTGACGCCGCGGTCGAGGCTGAGGATTATGAGAAAGCCGCAGAATTTAAGATGCAAATGAGACAATTGGAATTGCAAGCCGAAGCGCTGAAAGATGAAGCCAGTGATGAACCGGTATTGACTGACGAATATTTGCGTCAAGCGGTTTCGGCAATGACGAATATTCCGATTGACAGATTATCGTTAAATCAGATGAAGGATTTGATTCGCCTGGAGAAGCGACTGAGCCAGAGCGTTCTTGGTCAGAATGAAGCAATTGAGCAACTGGCGCGCGCGATTCGCCGCAATAAAGCTGGGCTAAATCGTCAGAGTGGGCCGCTTGGGTCGTTTATTTTTCTGGGTCCGACCGGAGTTGGTAAGACGGAATTGGCACGAGTTCTGGCGCGGGAAGTTTTTGGCGGCGATGATAGCTTGATTAAAATTGACATGAGTGAGTTTTCCGAGCGTCACACGGCTAGTCGGCTGGTTGGTGCGCCGGCTGGTTATGTTGGCTATGAGGACGGCGGGAAATTAACGGATAAAGTTCGTCGTCGACCATATAGTGTGGTGTTGTTCGATGAAATTGAAAAGGCGCATCCTGACGTTCTGAATTTGCTTTTGCAAATTCTGGAGGACGGCAAGTTAAGCGATTCTCACGGGCGAACGGTGAGTTTTCGGCAGACGATTATCATCTTGACGAGCAACGTCGGCGCCGAGCAAATGATTCAGGATTCGGAGCTGGGATTTGGTGTGTCTGGGCAGAAAAAGTTGGCTAGCGAAAATCGTCACGAGAAAAATTCGCGTGCCGCTCTGCGTGAGCTTGAGGAATTTTTGCGTCCAGAATTGATTGGCAGATTTGATAGCGTGATTACATTTAAGCCGCTCTCTCGTTCGGTCGTGCGAAAGATTTTTGACAATCTCACGTCTGACTTGATCGAAGCTGTTGGTCGACATGGAATGACGCTTGATATTACTTCTTCGGCGAAGCGTTGGTTGATTGATCGGGGATTTGATGAGCAGCGCGGCGTGCGAGTTTTAAGACGAACAATTCAGTCGGAGCTGGCGGATCCATTGAGTGATGTTTTATTGTCCAATAAAGCAAAACCTGGCGACACGCTTGAGGCTAAAATTGATAATGATAAGGTGGTGATTAATGTCAATCGTGCGTAGAATATTCAGCGTCCTCACGCCGATAATTGTACTTTCTGTTGCGGTTTTTGTGATGGCGAATCGTCAGCAAATTATTGACGAGATTACGCTGTGGCAATATAAGCCGAGTGCGGAAATTGTCGCTATTGCTGATCGCGTAAAGATGTCGGATGTTGGCAGGAAAATGTTCTATGTTTCTAATCCGCAAATCAAATCGGCAAATGAGTTTAACGAAGATTGTCGGCGCGTGGAAAAGGGAAACGCAATTTTAGGTTGTTACAATCCATCGTCTAGGGATATTTATATTTATAACGTAACTAATTCTGAGCTTGATGGTGTGAAAGAAGTGACGGCAGCACATGAGATGTTGCATGCTGCCTGGGAAAGGTTAAGTACGGCGGAAAAATCTCATTTGAGCGAGCTTTTGGAGCGGGCTTATAATAATGTGAAAAATAAGAAATTGTCCGAGCGAATGGAGTATTATGATCGTGCGCAACCTGGAACGAGAGCTAACGAGCTGCACTCAATTTTAGGGACGGAATTTGCTAATTTGGGCGACGAACTGGAAGAGTATTATCGACGGTATTTTACCGATAGATCCGAAGTCGTGAAATTGCACGCGCAATATCAAGAAAAATTTGAGTCCAGAGAAAGTGAAGCGCAGAAGTTGAGTGAGTCGTTGAAGGTTCGAAAGGAAAAATTGAACAGAGAATTATCGCAATATTCAACTGATTTGGCAGATTATAATAGTCGCGTGGCGGACTTTAATCGGCGGGCGGGCGTTAGTGGCGGATTTTTGTCACAGAGTGATTTTTATAGTCAACGTCAAGCTCTGAAGGCGGAGCTCTCGGAGTTGAACGAAA
>CALJRR010000009.1 GCA_937976315.1 uncultured Candidatus Saccharibacteria bacterium
AAAAATATTTTCGAAGCAGATATTAGTAACAACATTCATGGAGGACGTGTTAATTAGTACGGACGGGTCTAAGATAGTATTGAGATATGGAGATTATTTCGGCATATCAACAGACGGCGGTCAGAGTTGGACGGATAAGGGACCAGAGCCAGAAAATGTGAATGTACGTATTAGCCCAGACGGCTCCTTTTTAGTGAAATGTCTTACTAGTGTTGTTCCCTATACAACCCACATTTCTACTGACGACGGTCAGACCTGGACTCAGAAAGGTACTAATAATATATCGTGCCCTAGGTATGTGTCTAACAACGGCACGCTGATCGCTCAAGATGGTGGTGATCTGGCGCGATCAACTGATTATGGTCAGACTTGGACGGAAACCTCTGATGTTTTAGACGCGGGCGGCCATACAGCATTCAGTAATAACGGAAATAACATATTTGATAAAGATAGGATTTCGTTGGATGGTGGTAATCATTGGACTCCTTCAAACGCTCCAACCCCAGCTGGTTACGAAGTCTTGTATTTGGATATTAGTGATGATGGTAAGAAGTTATTTGCTGCTGCTACGTCGATTATTCAGCGCAAATCGATACTTCTTATGTCAGTAGACGGAGGCAGGACTTGGCATTTGGAGGATGATGCTACTAGATTTTTCGATAGAATGATTATGTCGAGCAATGGATCTAAGCTGTTTTATGCGAACAACGATGGTGTCTACCGTTTGGGAACTCTGCCGACATCTCAGCCTGTAACTCCTGGAGCGGGCGCAGGTGGAGCCGCTACTCCATCCACAGGCTCTACTTCTGCCACTCCTGGGCAAAAGCCAGGAAAAGCGTCAGGACGTTTGGCTGAAACAGGAACTTCAACTTGGATGGTTGGTGGATTAGCTGTTATAGCTGTCGCAGCTGGTGTGTTGGTGCTGAGAAAACGGCTGTAAAAAATTAACTCATAGATGGAGCGAGCTTTTGTGCTTCGACTTCATGATCAGGCTTGCTCTTTTTCATACTGGAAAGTAGATAAATTGATAATAAAATAAGTTCGCTTTTTTGATTTGGTGTAAAATAACGGATTTTTCTGTTGATTCGTCGTTGTGCGATTTCGCTGGCAATGTCAATGAACTTCCAAAACAGGACAGAAAGTGATTCTCTGAGGATGATTACTAACGGTACGATAATTGCCCAGAAAATAACCATTAAAATTGCGGGTAGGCTGATGTTTGTGAAGGGGATTTTTCCTAGGAAAAAGAAGAAAAATAGCTGGTCAATAACAAAAGGTGCGAGTAGTATCGCTCCGATGATCATAATTAAGTAAATGCCCAGCTTTCTCATAGATCTAACTGTAGCAAATAAGATATTGACTTGCAATCATAAGCGTAATGTGTTTTAACTCTGATTTGCGTCGATATTTGGACTGGAAAAAATTGTCAAAAACCTGTATAATATAGCGGTTATGACAGAGGTAATTCGTGTTAAAGGTGCTCGTGAGCACAATCTGAAAAATGTAGATATTGAGATTCCGCGAGATCAGCTGGTGGTGATTACTGGGCTTAGTGGATCTGGGAAATCCAGCCTGGCATTTGATACGATTTACGCCGAAGGTCAGCGCCGTTATATGGAGAGCCTCAATTCCTATGCGCGTCAATTTTTGGGCACGATGGATAAGCCTGATGTTGATTCGATTGAAGGACTCAGTCCAGCGATTTCAATTGACCAGAAATCGACCAGCCGCAATCCGCGTTCTACTGTGGCTACGGTGACAGAAATTTATGATTATCTGAGGCTTTTGTTTGCGCGAATTGGCGTGCCGCATTGTCCGATTTGTGGCAATGAAGTGACGCGTCGCACGACCGAGGTTATTATTGACGAGATTTTGCGACAATTTGTTGATAAGCGAATTCTGCTATTGGCGCCAATTGTTAAGAATAAAAAAGGTGAGTTTGCGCATATTCCGGAGCAATATCAGCGACTTGGTTATGCCAGGGTTCGTGTGGATGGCGTGGTGTACGCGCTGGATGAATTTCCGGAGTTACAAAAAAGTTACAAGCATAACATCGAGCTGGTGGTTGATAGGCTGGCGTTGACGGCGGAAATGAGATCCCGACTAAGTCAGAGCGTTGAGCAGGCGCTGGATTTGGGTCAGGGAGTTATCGAGGTTTTGGACGCGGATAATGATGAAGTGAAGACATTTTCGCAGAGATATGCTTGTGTTGATCATCCTGATGTCGATATCCCAGAGTTGGAGCCGCGATTGTTTAGTTTTAACGCGCCACAGGGAGCTTGTCCTGTGTGTACGGGTTTGGGGTCGAGGTTAGAGGTTGATCCAGAATTGGTCTTTAATAACAATTTGACAATTTCCGAAGGTGCAATTCGACCGTATAATCGAATGAATTCTGACGCTTGGAATATGAAGCGATTGGCGTCTGTCGCTGAGGCTCACGGCTTTAGCTTGAAAATTCCCGTAGGCAAGCTTTCTGATGATGCTAAACATAAAATATTATACGGAACTGGCGACCAAAAATATCGCGTTGATTTGGGTGGCGGTCGACATTATGATACGACTTACGAGGGCGTTATTCCTAATCTGGAGCGACGTTGGAAAGAAACCGATAGCGATTTTATGCGACGAGATATTGAGCGATTTATGCGCGAGAGGGATTGTTATGCCTGTAAAGGTGCACGCCTGAAACCTGTGGTTTTGGCGGTGACGGTTCATGAATTGAATATTGTTGACGTGTGTGATTTGAGTGTTGATGACGCGTTGGATTTGTTTGATAATAAGCTTCAATTGACCGAGCAAGAAATGACGATTGCTCGCTTGATTGTGAAGGAAATTAAATCTCGTTTGGCGTTTATGAGCAATGTTGGGCTGAACTATTTAGAGCTAAGCCGAGCGGCTAACACATTGAGTGGTGGCGAGGCGCAGCGAATTCGCTTGGCGACGCAAATTGGCGCTGGACTTCAGGGCTTGCTTTATTTACTGGAGGAGCCGTCAATTGGACTTCATCAACGTGACAACGACAAGTTGATTGATATGTTGAAGCGTCTTCGAGATTTGGGAAATTCTGTGCTGGTGGTCGAGCATGACGAGGACACGATTCGCCAGAGTGATTTTCTGGTTGATATGGGGCCGGGAGCTGGTATGAATGGCGGTCAAGTAGTAGCAATGGGAACGCCTGAAATTGTTGCGAAAAATGAGAATAGTATAACGGGTCGCTATTTATCTGGGGCGGAAAAAATTGCCATTCCGAAAAAGCGTCGCAAAGTCGTGAAAGATAGAAAGTTGATTGTTCGTGGCGCTCGCGAAAATAATCTTAAGAACATTGACGTGGAGTTTCCTTTGGGTCTGATGACTGTAGTGTCTGGTGTTTCTGGCAGCGGAAAGTCGACGCTTGTGAATGATATTGTGGCGCGGGAATTAGCGGCAGAGCTGAATCGCGCAACGACGGCGCCAGGACTGCACGAGGTCATGGAAGGCGTGAATT
>CALJRR010000010.1 GCA_937976315.1 uncultured Candidatus Saccharibacteria bacterium
GGTCTTAGATACTACATACGACAAGAAGCGTCTAATCGTAGTTTTTGCGTACGAAGAACGTGGTGGTGTTGATATTGATACAACAGCTAAAATACTGAAAAAGAAATACGG
This sequence comes from uncultured Candidatus Saccharibacteria bacterium, assembly GCA_937976315.1. GTDB lineage: Bacteria > Patescibacteriota > Saccharimonadia > Saccharimonadales > Saccharimonadaceae > Nanosynbacter. The sequence goes on from CALJRR010000010.1 coordinate 112, forward strand.
TAAGTACTTTCATTCTTTCCACATTGTAAAACATCCAAAAGATTTGCCAAATGAGGTAGTTGGTAAGGGTGGAAACATCACGTATGCAGGCAAGTGGCTGGAGCAATATTTACAACAGGAAGAAATAGCTTTTTCTGATGTTATTGTTACAACAATGGACTGTGATAATAAGCCGCATAAGTATTACTTTGACTATGTGACATATGAATATATTACTCATGAAGACAGAAAACATTTATCGTTCCAGCCTATATGCTTGTTTACTAATAATATATGGGATGTTCCTGCGCCAATGCGAGTAGTGGCAACAGGGAATTCATTTTGGAATATTATCAGCTCCATGCGCCCATATTCTTTGCGTAACTTTGCGTCACATTCGCAACCAATGAACGCTCTCGTTGAGATGAACTTTTGGAGCACGCGAACAATTGTTGAGGATGGTCACCAGTACTGGAGAAGCTATTTCTATTTTGATGGTAATTATGAAGTTGTGCCAATTTTTGTGCCGATTTATCAAGATGCAGTATTGGCTAATAGCTATAAAAAAACATTAAAAGCTCAGTTTATTCAGTTGCGACGTTGGAGCTATGGAGCCTCAGATGTGGCGTATGTTGGTAATAATATATTTAATAAAAATAGGACGGTAAAATTTTGGCCCAGCCTGGCTAGGTTTGTGAGATTATTAGATGGTCATGTAACTCAAGCTTGTATTGCCCTAATTGTTGCTTTCGGTGGATGGGCTCCTCTTGTACTAAACAGTGAAGCCGCACGCAGTGTTGCTGCTCACCAGTTGCCGGATACTGTTAGTTTAATACAACAGGTAGCTATGATAAGTATTTTGGTATTGATTTTTGTATCGTTCAAGTTGTTGCCGCCTCGTCCAGAAAGATATAAGAAGAGTAGAAATACATTGATGGTTCTACAATGGTTCTTGATGCCTATTACTTCTATCGTATATAGCTCTTTGGCGTCATATAATGCACAGACGCACCTTTTGCTTGGTAAATATCTTGATAAGTTTGACGTGACAGAGAAGACTACTGTAGAGATGAATGATCAGAGTCGTGCTCAGAAGAATAAGAAAAAGAAGGACGACCACGACGCCTCTTTCTCTGAGAGATAATAAGATTATGTTGTGCTGCATATTGCAGTGCAGCTATTTGGTCAAAATTATGTAATGTTGAGTGGGTTATTTCGGCGATGTGTTGCGATGATATCGCGGGTTTGTTGTGTAGGTGTATTAATTTATCTTGTATAGTATTGGCCAAGTCATAGCTATATGAGCCTGCTAATTTTTCATTATGGCTAAAACTTCGCGCAATACTAAGTATTAGTTTTCCTATAGAAAAGTTATTTTTCTTGCCATCTTGTGATGTGACAACGAGGGAAATCGCGGGCTTTTCGTAGGTTGTAAAAGAGTAACCGCATTGGTTGCATATATGTCTACGCCAGGTTGTTGGGTATTTTTTATTTTGACGAGAATTTGTTACGTGGGTTTTTTCGTGAAAACATTTTATGCATATCATATCAATATATTGACATACAACTATAAAAAAATCCAGTGGAAAAGTGCTGTGTAAAATAAAAATCGCCTCATTGTAGAGGCGATTACTTTATAAATCTGGGAACTTAATTAAGTATAGATCTTTCTTCGTTGATCTTCTTGTTATATTCGTAGTGAATTTTTGCCTTGCTCAATAAAGAACAGTGTTGCGGCTTTTTTGCGCCTAAACTAGGCGAGTCATGCTTACTCATGCTTTAAATTCTAACATACTTATTGGATAAAGTCAAGGTACACACGGAAAACATGCAGGCTTGATCGTTTTTCGTTGCATTAACTAATTCTATTAATAAAAAGCCCCGTCTACTATCAACGAGGCTTGTGTGTCATATCTGGTGGGCAATAGAGGATTCGAACCTCTCACCTCTTCAACGTCAATGAAGCGCTCTAGCCAAATGAGCTAATCGCCCAGATATAATAATATTATCATAACAGATGTCTACTATCAAGGAGCGTGGTATAATATTGGTATGAGTGAAGAAGAACTAAAATCTATGAGACACAGCCTGGCGCATATTATGGCGCAGGCTATTCAGCATTTATGGCCTCAGGCGAAATTTGGCGTGGGTCCAGCTATCGATAATGGTTTTTATTATGATATTTATCTTGACAATGGGACAATTTCTGAAGCTGATCTTCCGAAGATAGAAGAGGAGATGCGAAAGATCGTAGCGGCTGATTATCCATTTGAGAGGCGCGATGTGTCGGTAGAAGAGGCTATTGATTGGGCTATAAGTGGAAATCAGTCATTTAAAGTGGAACTACTGAATGATCTTAAGCGATCTGGCACTACCGTTGCTAGCGAATTGGCTGGAGAAAAAATGGGATCTGTGTCTGATGGTGATAGTAAAGTCGAGACTGTTTCTTTGTATTCTCAGGGTGATTACACTGATTTGTGTAGAGGTGGACATGTGGATAGTACTGGAAAAGTTGGTGCATTTAAACTCACTAAGACAGCTGGAGCATATTGGCGAGGCAATGAGAATAATCCACAAATGCAGCGAATATATGGTGTAGCGTTCGCTACACAGGAAGAGCTGGATGAATATCTGAATAGATTGGAAGTTGCAAAACAGCGAGATCATCGCAAGTTAGGTAAGGAGCTTGATTTGTATACGACCTCTCCTCTAGTGGGGATTGGTTTACCCTTGTTTACTCCTCGCGGTACGATTTTACGAGATATAGTGGCTCAATATTCGAACCAGCTGAGGCAGAAGTTTGGCTTTGAAAAGGTCTGGACCCCTCATATTACGAAAAAAGATCTATATGAAACATCGGGTCATTGGGCTAAGTTCGGAGAAGAGTTATTTTTAGTTAAAAGCCAAGAAACTAGTGACGAGATGGCTCTTAAGCCTATGAATTGTCCGCATCATACGCAAATTTTCGCCTCACGACCGCGAAGTTATCGTGACATGCCAGTAAGATACTTGGAAACGACAACAGATTATCGCGACGAAAAAACTGGCGAGCTGGGCGGATTGAATCGTGTACGCTCATTAACGCAGGATGATAGTCATATATTTTGTCGTACTGATCAGATTGAGGGCGAGATTAATAATTTATTATCTGCCGCTCGTGAGCTGTATGGATCAATCAATATGAAGCTTAGGGTACGATTAAGTTATCGTGATGAATCCGATTCGTATTTAGGTGACCTTAGTCTATGGGATTCCGCACAGAACCAATTAAAATCTGCTGTCGAGAAAGTAGGCTTGGATTATTTTGAACAAGAGGGTGAGGCGGCATTTTATGGTCCAAAGATTGACTTTATGGCAACGGATGCAATCGGCCGTGAGCATCAAGTTGCAACCGTGCAGTTAGATTTCGTGCAACCACAAAGGTTCGGTTTGGAGTATGCGGATGCTGATGGCAATTTTACAACACCAGTTATGATTCACTGTGCCTTATTGGGGTCGGTCGAGCGATTTTTGAGTGTATTTATAGAACACACTGGCGGATGGTTTCCGTTTTGGGCGACTCCAGAACAGGTTCGTATTTTGACTATTAACGACACAGTGCTAGAGTATGTTGATAAAATAACAACTATATTATCAGATATTACACTTATGGAGCCTGTTAGGTATAATGATGTGAGATTTACAATAGACTCTAGAAATGAATCATTAGGTAAGAAGATTAGGGAAGCTACTTCTATGAAGATACCTGTTCAACTTATCGTAGGACCAAAGGATATGGAAGCTAACGAGGTTAGTGTTCGCACGCAATCTGGCGAAGAAAAAATATCGTTGGAGCAGCTTGCTGAGTATATAAAATCTTTGTAGGATTGAGCTAATTGGATAGGTTTATAAAATTAGATAACGGCGTTGATGAAGGTCGTCTACCACTAATTGTAATTGTTGGTCCTACCGCTAGCGGCAAGACATCATTGGCTATACAATTAGCGAAGAAGTATAGAGGGGAAATAATTTGTGCTGACAGTAGGACCGTCTATCATGGTATGAATATTGGGACGGCTAAGCCTTCTCTGGAAGAGCAGCAGGGAGTTTCTCATTGGGGTCTTGATTTGGTGAATCCGGGCGATTCTTTTAGTGTGTCACAATTTAAGGACTATGCCCGTCAAAAGATTAAAGAAGTCCGAAGTCGAGGAAATATTCCATTTCTTGTCGGCGGAACGGGGTTGTACATTGATTCTGTTATATTTGATTTTCAATTTGGAGGTAAATCCAGCAAAGAAAAGAGAGCTAACTTACAAGAAATGACGATATCTGAACTTCAGCGATACTGTGCTAATCATGATGTAGTCTTGCCGGAGAATAGTAAAAATAAAAGATATCTAGTTAGGGCTATTGAGCGAGCTGATAAAAAGCCGTCTAGACTGGAGGCGCCATTGAATAATACTATCGTTGTTGGAATTACTACATATAAACAGCTATTAAGGCAGAGAATTACAGATAGAGCAAAAAAAATGTTCAAGGATGGTGTTGTAGAAGAAACAATAGGACTAGCCAATAATACCGGGTGGTGTAATGAGGCTATGACGGGTAATGTTTATCCTATTATTAAGAAATTAATAGAGAAAGAAATAGACGAAGGTCAGGCTATTCGGGAATTTATTGTTAGCGATGTAAACTTAGTAAAACGCCAGTTGACGTGGTTTAGGCGAAACCCATTTATTGAATGGGGAGACGCTCATTCGTGTGAACAATATTTATCTCGAGTATTAGATAGTAAGTAAAAAATATG
>CALJRR010000011.1 GCA_937976315.1 uncultured Candidatus Saccharibacteria bacterium
CGCCCGCCACGATCAGATATTTATCGCCTTTTGGCGTCACAACAATCGGCTGAACCACGCCATGCTCGCGCACCGATTCCGTCAACTCATTCAAAGCATTCTCATCAAAAAAGCGACGCGGCTGATCAGGATCTGGGACGACTTGATCAATAGCAATATCTCTCAAATGAGAAACTTTCACGTCCTGTTGTGCTGTCGGATCGAACGTTTCATCGATCAAATTAGTTGGAATTAACGACCCAAAACCTCTGCCTAAACCTTTTTTCATCGTTCCACCCTCTCTATAATTTCTTTCGTTAGCGCCTTATAAGCCCGAGAACCCTTTGAAAAACGATCGTACGCCCCAACTGGCGCGCCATGACTAGGAGCTTCAGCCAAGCGAATATTTCGCGGAATGCTATTCTTAAAAATCTTATCTGGGAAATATTTTTTAACCTCAGCATGAACTTGCCCGGATAATGTAGTCCTGGAGTCCATCATCGTCAGTAAAACGCCCAGTAATTCCAGAGGCGGATTAAGCCCCTTCTTTATCAATTTCATACTTTCCAATAGTTGCCCCAATCCTTCCAGAGCGTAAAACTCTGCCTGGACTGGAAGCAATACATAATTAGCGGCAATCATACCGTTGACCGTCAACAAGCTCAAGCTCGGCGGACTGTCAATAATAATATAGTCGTAATCCGTCGCCTTTTGCAAAGCCTCTCGCAAGCGAACAAACCTTCCCTGCGCCTGCGCCAACTCCACTTCCGTATTCGCCAAATGAGGTGTAGCTGGAGCGATTGATAAATTTTTATATTCCGTTGGCAATATAATATTCGCCAGGTCAATTTGTCGCATAATCACCTCTGATATTGTTGCACCCAAATTCTGCTTATCTATTCCAAGTCCACTGGTGGCATTGCCCTGCGGATCAAAATCCACCAACAATGTTTTTTTGCCAGCTTTTGCCAAAAAATATGCTACGTTAATTGACGTCGTTGTTTTGCCGACGCCACCTTTTTGATTTGTCACCGCAATGATTTTTGTCATTCGTTCCCCTTTTTACCTGCCTTAATTATAGCATGAGCGAAACATAAATAACAGACATCAAAAAACCGCTTCCTTTATGAAAGCGGCTCTTCAGATTATTTGATTGACGTAATTTCAATCTTCGTGTACTTCTGGCGATGACCAGTTTCTTTGTGTACACGCTTCTTACTCTTGTAGCGGATAACGCGAAGCTTATCGCCCTTAACTTCCGCTTCTACGACCTTAGCTTTAACGCTAGATCCTTTTACGGTTGGCGTACCAACCTTGATTTTATCACCATCAATCACTAAAAGTGCGTCGAGAGTGAGTTCTTTTGTGCCTTCAGGGAGGAGATCCACCAAGAGGGACTCTTTTTCGCTGACAAGATATTGTTTGCCAGAGATTTTTACGACTGCTTTCATTTCGTTCCTTAATTATTATGAATTAACTCTAATAATTCTATCAAAAACTAGCGATAAAATCAAGTGTAGTTAGCAAGTAGCGTTTTTCGCCATAGCGTTATTCGCCTTCAACCAACCGCTCGGCGAGCCACATTCCATATATTCGCCCTTAGCTTCGCCAACAACAATCACACCGCCGCCATCAATATACGCATTAATCGCGTCCGTTAACTCAAATTCGCCTCTCTTAGGGTTTGCTGGCAAAGTTCGCGCCAACTCGAAAATCTCTTTGTTCAAGACGTAAAAACTTGAATTACTGAGGTTACTTGGAGCTTCTTCCAATTTTGGCTTTTCAATTATTCGCACAAAATTGCCCTGATCGTCAGTTTCAATAATTCCTGTTTGTGGAATAAATTCCTCTTCGACGGGATTTCCCAATAGCCCAGCCGACAATCCGCGCGACTCCACCAACTCCGCCAAATCTGCCGCATTCGAGCCGCCATCGTCACGCCAAAAGAATTGATCACCCATAATCACAAAAGCCGACTCGCCCTGTTCGATAAATTCGCTCGCCAGACCAACTGGAATGCTTGTGCCGTAACCACCAGTTCCCGGCTGAGTTAAAAAATGTATTCGGACATCTTGAAGTGGCGCCACCAGAGGAAGCTTATCCTGTTTGCCCGCTCGACGTAAATAATCGTTCAATTGAATATTCGAACGATAATAGCTCTGCACCTGTGTGCTCTGTTCACCCACCACAAAGTAAATATCCTTTACGCCCGCTCGCACAACATCTTGCACAATATAATCAATCACTGGACGAGTACCGACCGGCAACATGCACTTTTCAATAGATTTGGTAATTGGCAACATTCGCGTGCCCCAGCCCGCAACCGGAATAATGGCTTTAGTAATCATAACACCTCCTGCATTTTCAGCTCTTTGTGAGAGTAATTATACATCATCAATCGTCAAAGTTACCATCCGCACGAGACCAAAACTTGCGAATATCTTCTATTTCGTCAACGTCCAGCCGAATTGCCTGCGACTCCCGCTGCTCTTTAATAATTTCTTCAGCAAGTCCGTCTGCTAGCGGGTCGATTGGCAAAAATCCTACTTTACTACCGAATAATTTGTTAAATAAATTTTGCATAACTTTTTTATTTTTATCAATTAACAATGATATATTAGCATAAGTATGATTAAAAGTCAATAGAATATCCTCCCCGCTAAGAGGAGGATATTCTAATTTCACTTACTGGTTTTTTACGCCTTTTTCAGGGAAATTTCTACCAATTTACCCTCGATTTTGGCGTCATATTTTTCCGATTCATTGACCACAGAATTCAATTCCACGGCGAGCGTTTCAGATTTAATGACATCAGCGAAAGCGTCAACAGCTTGAGATATTTCAGAATCGTCACTGGAGATACTCAGTACAATTCGATCATCTATCTGCAGACCAGCCTGCTTGCGTGCGCTTTGGACGTGGCGAACGATTTCACGCATCAAACCTTCGCGCTTTAGTTCAGGAGTGATTGTTAAGTCATAAACAACGCTCGGTTGCGCCGACTCAGACTCTGAATCTGTAACAATTTCAACCGATTTTACGTTCAATTCATCCTTAGCGATATCAATCAAGAACTGCGCAACTTCCGCCGGCGTATCCTGAGAAATAGTGTTAATAAGCTTCACAGACGCCAACGGCTGACGCACTTTAATTCCCTCTGATGCGCGCTTCGACAAGCCGTCATTCACCGCAGTACGCAGTGCATTCATGTCGCGTAGCATTGAATTGTCTATTTCACCAGCCGGCAACCAATCTTTAAGATGAATCGACTCGTTATCGCCCGTCAAATTATGGTACAATTCTTCCGCTAAGAATGGCGTAAACGGCGCTAACATATAACTGAGTCGCACCAGAACGTAATGAAGCGTGCGGTAAGCGTCATTTTTATCACCGTCATCTTCAGATTTCCAGAAGCGGCGGCGGCTGCGTCGAACGTACCAGTTACTTGCGTCGTCTAAGAACGGCAAGATCGGCTTGGTTGCGTCCTGCAGATTATAGTTATTAAGACCTCGCTCGACCTCTGTTATCAATTGATGCAACCTCGATACAATCCAAATATCCAACGGATTTGTTAAATCATGAAGCGGATCTGACAAATCGCCATTAAACTCCCAGCCGTCAACTTCAGCGTACATCGTGAAGAAGTCGTACATATTCCAGATCATACCAAGCTTACGCGCTACATCCATCACGTCCTTATCCGCCAAGGCAAAATTTTCGCCATTTGTTAGTGGACTTGAAAGCATCAAGAATCGGAAGCTGTCGGCCGAAGTCTTATTCATCAACTCCATCGGGTCGGTATAATTCTTCAGCTTCTTGCTCATTTTTTTACCGTCGGCGGCATTGATAAATCCAGTACAAATCAAATTCTTCCACGGAGATTTACCAAACAAAGCCACATTCACCGCTGTTAAGCTATAAAACCAACCGCGAGTTTGATCAATCGCTTCAATGATGAAATCAGCAGGAAAACTTGCTTCAAATTTTTCTTTATTCTCAAATGGATAGTGAAATTGAGCGAATGGCATCGAGCCAGACTCAAACCAGCAGTCTAAAACCTTACCAATATGATGCATTTCTGCGCCGTCGCACTCAAACGTAACATCCATAACTTGCGGCAAATGATAATCGTCCAACTTGCGACCCGTAACTTCTTCAAATTCCGCAAAGCTACCAATCACCTTCACTACTTCCGTGCCGTCATTTTTCACACCCTTCCACACTGGGATTGGTGTTGCCCAGTAACGATCGCGGCTCAAATTCCAATCCGGCGCCTGCTCGATGATATTGTGGAATCGTCCAGTCCTCAGATTGTCTGGCGTCCAGCTTGTCTGCTCGTTCGCCTCCAACATTTCCTTTTTCTGGCTCTGAATATCCATAAACCAACTTGGGTGAGCACGGTACATCAATTTCGTGCCACATCGATGACAATGCGGATATTCATGGCGAATATATTCAATTTTCAGCGCCCGACCTTCTTCCAATAAAGTCTTCGCTATCTCTTTATTTACTTCCCAAATATTGCGACCCAACCATCTGCCTTCTGTGTAATTTCCATCACCGTCAACCAACGACAATACTGGAACGTCATTTTTTCGGCACAATTCATAATCGTCCTCACCGTAAGCTGGCGCAATATGAACAATTCCCGTACCATCATCGGTCGTCACGAAATCAGCGTGAAGAATCTTATGCGCAGCCGGCCCACGATTTTCGAATAGCGGCTCAAATCGCTTGCCCACCAATTCAGAACCCTTAATCGCCTTAACAATCGAATATTCCAGCGGCTGATGCTTTTCGTCCGTCATAACTTTCTCAACGCGGTCGCTTGCAACGTAAAACTTTTTATCACCGTACGCCACCAAAGAATAATCGACATCCTGATTCACCGCCAAGACCATATTTGCCGGCAAAGTCCACGGCGTCGTCGTCCACGCAAGCAAATATTCATCCTCATCCTCCAGCTTAAAATAGACGAACAAGCTCGGGTCTGTGTCCATTTGATAGCTATTTTCCATAGCCACTTCACTCTTAGAAATTGGCGTCGCATCCTTTGTGCAATAGACCAAAATCTTTTCACCTTCATAGATTTTGCCTTCTTCGTAAAGTCTCTTGAACGCCCACCAAACAGATTCCATGTAATTATTATCCATGGTTTTATAAGCGCCCTTAAACTCGACCCAACGACCAATTCGCTCAATCGTGTCTTCCCATTCGGTGCCAGTTCGAACCATAGCCGCTCGACATTCCTTTACATAATCTGAAACGCTAATCTTCGTGCCAATCTCTTTTTTATTAGAAATGCCTAGCGTTTTTTCAACGTAAACCTCTGCTGGCAGCCCATGACAATCCCAGCCCCAACGGCGCTCAACTCGCTGACCTTTCATCGTATGAAATCGTCCCATCGTATCCTTCACAGTACTGACCAACAAGTGTCCGTGGTGCGGCGTTCCTGTCAAAAACGGAGGACCGTCATAAAAAACCCAAGAATTATCAGCAGGACGTTGCGCGACCGACTTGTTAAATGTGTCATCCTCTTTCCATCGCTGCACCCAATCTTTCTCATATTCTGCAGCTCGACGACGTGTTCCGTGTTTGAATTTCATTACTTATCCCTTCCGCTTTGTATAGTTTACTTGTCTTTTAAGTCTTTTAATTTTTTACCATTAAATAGCCAATGAGCTGCACCCCGGTACGCACCACTGGCATTGCGCTTGCCTTTTTTCTGGAAAATTTCACGGGTTAACGGCGACAATTTATAGACTTCGCCGTCATATTCAACCTCCCTCTCACCAACAACAGTTGCGCTAATGGATTTATCTTGCGCAAAGACAATCACGTCACCGTTTTTCAGCCCTTTTTGATAAAAACTAAATAGCGACCCCTGCTTTCGCAACCGCACTACATCGTCAAACGCATGCTCCTTATTGATATTTTTTGGATAAACTACTTGGCCGTCAAATGCCAGCAACAGCTGTTTAACGAGTTCACAATCTAGAGCAAACAACTCACTATCATCAACTCGATGCTTACTAAAAATTTCATGCAGCAACGCCTCTTTATCGTCATAATCGTTGAGTTCGATAGCGAAAAATTGCTTCAGCCCAGAAACGTTATAATATCCATTACGCTCAAGGTGCCGCATTCTCTCGTTGTAGTTTTGTAATCCAGTTTTACCGATTTTAATCAGCCCAGAGACTGCGGTATTCATAACATAGACAATACCTTTCATCGCACTCCTTTCATAAATTAAAAATCACCTCTTTTGACTTCGAGAATCCGCTTAGGTGTTTTATGCGGACGGTACCATCTCGATTCCAAAAGAAGTGATTCTTTCAGCTCTTTATTTGCTATTTACGCAAGCTCACGGCAGGTTCTAATCTCGACTTTATGCCGATTTCTTCCCGCAGACTTCACGGCTGATAACCGCTCATTTCACGCCAATTCAACATACGCGAAAACGCCCTACTGTTATTGTAGCGCGTTTTCATCAAAATCCCAAGAACTTTATTTAATTTCCAGACCGCCTAAAATACACTCACCCTTCAGGCATAGAGTCTTTTTGGCAGAATCTTTAGGTAGAGTTTTATCATCAGTTCCGCCCAAAAATCCGCGCACTTCGTTCTCGATAATTACATCGTCTGGCAAAGTAATATTAACGCCACCGCAAAATGTAAAAATTTCAATTACAGAACCGTCTTTAATCTTTGCTTGACGCAAATCCAAATCCACGCCACCAAATATCGCAACCAACGAACCGCCAGTATAATCACCCTTTACAGCATCTTCTTCGCCCCAAAAACAAGCAATCTTCTCATTACCAGCGCCATCTTTATCCAACTTTTTAGAACACTTAACTCTTTTAGGATTGGTGTTAAGCATCATCGTCAAACCAGCAGCAATCAAAACTACAGGCCAGAATACCTTCCAGATACTAACATCAACTATTCCGTAAGAATTGAAGCCAATCAGAATGCCAATCGCAACCAGTAATAATCCCCAAATCCACGCCGTTTTATTTCGATAATTGAATATATTCACCAGTCCAGACAATACAAATCCTGCAGCCCAAACCGTACCCCAGAAAATATCCCAGCTAATGTTGATAATATCGAGGTTCTTCAATAGTAAAACCCCGCCGAGCGCCACGACTATAATACTCAAAAACGCTCTAATCAGAGAACTTTTCTTCATATAACTATTCTATCACTTTTTTTACGAATTCAACGCTTTTTAAATTGAACAGTTTTTTTGTTCCGCTTTGATTTTATGACAATTATCACTATCAAAATAATGAACAAAAGTATTCCACCGCCAATCATCATTAGCGCTGTAGTTGATGGCCAGAAGAACAATTCTTTTGGCTCGGCGGTTTTGGTGATTAGCTCATTTTTATCCTGGCTAATTCCCCATTCGCCAGCCTTCTTTTTATAGGAAATCGACAGCTCTACCTTATATTTTCCGCCCCAAAACGGCGCCAAATTGCTATCAAAATTAAACTGCCGTGTTTCATTCGCAATCATCGCGTTCACGCCACCGTTTTTATAGACAACATTTCCCATCGGGTCTTTCACGACCAACTTTACGTCAACATCAGCCGACACATTGCCAGAATTTTTTAAGTCAATTTCATACAATTGACTACTGTTAGAATTCTTAACGTTAAACTTCTCAATCGTCACATCACGGTGAATATCGCCAGGAACGGTTATTGCCATACGGATGGCCTGACGAGTCTGGACTTGAATGCCACCAGCATTATTTGACGACTGCTTAACCTTCCGCTGAACAACCATGCATGCATTATGCTCGCCAACATCTGCTTTGCTTGGAACATTTACCGTAAAATCAACAAGCGTGTTCTCGTTCGCGCCAAGAGTCACCTCTTTTTTAGAGACAGAAACCCATTTGCCCGCACCAACTTTATCCTCCGACTTCTCTTTGCAAGTCATATCACCAGTCGTCGTAACCGTACCGTCAACCGAATAAACTTCAATCGTTTCTTCTTTATCAGACCCGTTTTGAACATACAATTGGTCAGATTTCGAAGCGCCACCAGAAAGATTATAGATGAAAATTGAGCTTGTCCTGGGATTGTTCGGATCAGGATTTGCCGGTCGACCACCAATACCATTAGCAGACACCGACACGGGTAGAATCAACCCTGCAATCATCGCCGCTCCAATAACCCTACTCCACAACGAATTCTTCATATCCCTCCTTAAAAACCTATTATGCTTATTATATCAATGTCACACATAAAAGAATAGGCACTCATCAGAATGTCTATTCTCGCTCAATAATCTAAGTCTTTTTTATTAAATAGCCGTGACAGTCTGAACCATTGGGAGAGTATATGTGCCAGCTGACTGAGAAGCTGGAATAGCCTGAGTTAATCCAATACCCGTAATATAGCCAGCCCAAACTTTATCTGCACTAGCTGAGGCTGTCATTAATCTAACTGGATTACTTCCACTAAATGCAGTCGCAGCGTTTTTTAATACACCAGTACCAGAGCCAATTACTGGAGTAATTGTTCCCGCCGAAGGATTGACTGTTAATTGTCCAGTAGTAGCATTAGCATTATATTTATAAGTGTCAGATCCAGCAGAACGCCATTCACCAGACCCCGGCTGAAGAGCATTTAGAGTCAGAGTCCAGCCATTATTTGCGGCACCCGGATTTTCAACATAAATACGATTCTGATTATCTCCAAATGTTCCAGTTGAAGTCTGTTGCGAAAACGATACGGTTTTAGCTGCCATAGAAAATGTTGGATTATTAACCACGACATTACTTGAATTACGGATGTCAGTGCTCAAGACTCCAGGATTAATTGTCTGAGAGAGTTTAGAGCTGGCAGTAGTTGCGGCATTGGCAACAGAGTAATTCGTCATATTATACAATCCCAATAGACCAATCACGCCTACGCTCGCAATGATTAATAGTGCTAATTTCTTCATTTTTTCTCCTTACTTAATTGATTTAATTTATTATGCTAATAATTACTGTGGTTATTTTTTCATTCATCCCTCTTTTTCTGTTTTTTAACAATAAATAACATAATGAACGCCGCAACAATTACACCAATACCAGTAGCCATAATCATCCATAAATTAATTCCCGTATTAGCCAAAGCCTTGCTTATCTCTTTAATAACCTTCGGAATAACAATAACATCTTCAATAGTCTTTTCCACGGTCTTTTTAGGAGTCGTGAATGAAAAATCAGCAAACCGCGCTACTTCCGGAGATGTTGCATTAGCCTTCAGCTTAGTCATAACACGACCGTTATAAGTGTGTTCTGGAGCTGGCGGCATAAAATTATCACCTGGATGATTATTCTGCCAATTTGAAAAATCCAACACCCATATATTTCCGTTAACTTTAAGCTCGCTATCCCGCCCTAAAACAAAAGTCCTACCACCAAACTCAACCTTCAAATCGTGCTGACCAGTCGCGGGATTAGCTACCGTATGCACCGCATCATAAACGCCATACACCAGCAGATCTTTCTCATTTACCAAATCAAATTTAGAGAACTTTGGCGGAAAAATCGGACAAATTGACTCATTCATCTGACTGCCAGTTTCCAGGGAATCATGAGCGCAATCAGTAATCACTTGCGACAAATTAGAATTAGCCGACGAATCCGCAAAAGCCGAATAAGGACTATTCAAAGTAGCAAGTAGTGTTATGACGATGAATATTTTTTTTACTCTATTTTTCATGCTCAACCCTATTGCGCTGTTACCGTTAATGTCATTGGCAATTCATAAGTTCCTGGTTTTTGATATGCTGGAATAGTCTGGTTTAATCGAACGTTCTGTAGCAAAAATGCGCACCCTAATTGTCCAGTTGACCCGCTACTGCTCATTAATGTGACGCCGTTAGCCGTAGCAGTCCCTACCTTAAATTGAGAATCAACACCCTTTGATATTCCTGATGTTTGGCAAGTTGAACCGCTCAATGAATTGCCCGAAGCTAAGACGGATGATGTCCCAAAATTAACAGACAGAAATCCCTGGTCGCCATTAGTGCCGTTGAACATATACGATTCTGTGCCGCCAGTTCGCTTCCACTTGGCGGTCGCGCCGTCAGATGCCGACAGCACAACGCTCCACCCAGAGCTGGTCTGCGTATTTGTCACTTCAATTTGCTTCGAGCTTGAGTTGGACAAGAAAGCGCTGGTGGCTACGCTGCTATTACTCATAGTGGAGCTATCAAACCTCGTACCAGTATCCGTAATTGTAGCGCCAGCATTATCCCTAAAACGAATGTCTAACGACCCAGGAGCAGTCTTAAATTCTGGATACATTGTGTAGTTATCAATACTAGATCCAGGAGCGGCAGTCGTGTCGGTTGCTACGCGAACGCAATAATTTTCGTTTCTATCAAGCCCTTTATCAACAAGCGCCAAATCCCACACGCCCACTTCGCCAGCAGATATTTTTTGCGCATTCGTAAATGTTCCAGCCGCCCCGCTTTTTCTCACCAGGCTTTGAGGTCGAGAAGCGATAGCTCCTGCCGGTAATTCCGGATCAGACGAATTACTATTGATACTAGCTCCGTCAGCGGGACCGCTCGCAGAATAAGCAAGTTTTGACGCCCCAGTCACGACTTGCCAATCTGAACCACTTACCGCCGAACAAGTTGCCGCGCTGCCCTTTTTTGCATATTCGACACGCAGCTTCATTGATGAAGAATCAATAGTTCCCCCTGGAGGCGCGATTAATGTAGGGCTCGTAACAGGACTATTACTCGACTGGCCATTCCCTACCTGACCCTTGTTATTATTACCCCAACAATACATCTCACCCGTACGTAAAGCGCATAAAAAGTCTTTACCTACATACATAGAAGTTTCACCGGAACTCGCAAATGGGACATTCACTTTTACGGGAGCGGGCAAAAATCCTGTAGCAGCCCCACTACCCATTTGACCATTAGAATTATCACCCCAACAATAAATTTCGCCAGTATTTAATACCATACACGTAAATTCGCCGCCAGCGTAAACATTTTTAATAGTCTTTCCTCCAGAAAGGACATTACTACCAAAAGGAACTCTTGAAGCAATATTTCTATAACCCATCGCTGTAACACCCAACTGACCCTTGTCATTTTTCCCCCAACAATACACTTCTTGACCACCAGATATAACAGCACAGGCATGTGAATCACCAGTAGATATTGACTCAACTTTTTTCCCATTAAAACCTTTGACTTCAGTAGGATACTGAGTTCTAACAGTAGCAAGTCCTACTCCAGTCCTTCCCTTATCATTAGACCCCCAGCAGAATGCTTTGCCTTCAACCGTCGCAGCGCACGTGAATTTATCTCCTGCCACAACCTGCTTAACCGACTCTGTTCCAAAGTTGTTCATATTAACCGCCGTTGGCGTGGTTGAGCCTAAGAAAACATCACGACCCAATTCTCCATTTATACCTCTGCCCCAACAGTATAATTTCCCCTCCGAATTAAGCGAACAAGTATGCTCATTACCCGCCGCAATTTGAGAGACGACTGTGGTTGCGAATTCTCTAACTGGATATGGAGCATTACGCTGAACTACACTATTATTCCCTAGCCTTCCAGCTAAGCCATAGCCCCAGCAATAATCTTTATCGTCAGAAGCGATTACACAAGTGTGATAAAAACCGGCGGTGACTTGCTTGATGGTCTTCCCGTTGAGGACGTCTTGTGCGTATACAGGCACTGGGGTCGTTGATGAGGTGGTTGAATTAGTGCCAAGAACTCCATACTGACCATTACCCCAACAATAAACACTGTCATCCGACATAATGGCACAGTTATGCTCAGACCCACTTCCGTATTCAGCTAATTTTTTAAAATATGCACTCTTATTTTGCAGACCAACCCTCAGCCTAAAATCAGCGCCGACTTTTGGTAATGCGGCAGCGGTGTTGGTATTTGCCAACGGACTGCCTGGATTAATACCATTGGACGATTCGTACAGTCGATAAGAAACTTGCCTCACTTCAATCTGCTTACTACCACTAGGAATAGTCGCACGACTTTGCTGAGAGTTCAAAAACATAAACCCTAAAGCCGCACTAACGACAATAAAACCGCCAAGAATAAAAAATCTCTTGGCTTTACGGTCTTTTATTATTGATAATGTTCTATTATGTTCCATAGTGGTGGTATGAATTGAGCATAAATATACATCATAAATATACCATAAGCACTTTATATAAAGCAAGCAAAACTAGAACAATTGGCTGCCGAATTTGGCGATTATCGCGACAATTACCGCGACGATCAGCGACACCACGACAAGCACATCATATCCACCACCAACGATCTTCTGCATATATCGACAAGAGATATTTTTCTGTAGAACATTATAGCGCGTCAAACCGAACATAATCATCAGCATTCCAAGATCTAAAGTCAAACACCACGGACAAAGCACGCCAATTTCGACGTAGCTCATATAAAACATCCAAATAGCAAATATCATTCCGATGATAGCACCAGCCTGCGCCGCCTGCATAAACCACTTCGGGAACTTTGTTCCCGCCAACAACGCTACTGCAATTGTTACCATAACAGGCAAAGCCATCACGCCGATAAAACTATTTGGGAATCCTAAAATAGCCGCCGACCAATGATTCGCCACCGCCGAACAGCTCAGAGCCGAGCTAAAATCGCAACTTAATACAGCGTGAGAGTTTTTTGCTAATTCTAGAGATTCAATAGATAATACGAATGATGCCAATAGCCCTAACCCACTACCGACAAGCATTATAAATACCGCCAAATTTTGCTTTTTCAAATCTTCGTGGAATAACCAGTTTTTGATTTTGCTAAACATAAAAACTCACTTCGCTAATTGTTGGTAGTGGCAAGCCACGCCAAAGGTTTTGCAATTGACCACTGTCGCTCAGCGCGATAATTGTTGGATACTCCACAATGTCATACACTTCGCAAAAATTATTACCTTCTGCAGAATCAGGGCTCATTTCCTCCAAAACCTGACCAGTTTGTCGGCTAAAATCACGCAAAAAGTCTGAAACTTGGCGTGCATAATCGCTTTCCGAACGATAAATCACAACTACTCGCATTACAATTCCCGCTCGCCCTTACTGCGTCGCTTTGCCAAAATCTCCACAAAATCATCCAGCGTCTTAAACTCGTAAAAAACGCTAGCAAAACGAACATACGCCACTTCATTGCGCTTTTCTAACTCGTCCAAGACTTGATCACCAATCTGTTTTGACGTAACTTCCGATTCGCCCAGCGCGTATAAAGAGTCTTCAACCGCCGTAATAATATTATCGACTTCCTCGTCAGACTTAAAGAATTTTCCGACCGAACGACGCGTAGAATTCGCCAATTTCACTCGGTCAAACAGCTCACGATCGCCATTTTTCTTTATCACCGCTAGATTCGGTTTTTCAACTCGCTCATACGTAGTAAATCGCTTGCCATCTGGAGTTTCTCTGCGACGTCGAATTGCGGCACCCTCAGAAACTTCGCGTGATTCAATAACGCGACTATTGCCGATATTAAACACCATTTTATCTACTCCTTGTTCTTCTTTCGTCGCCTCAGAAATGCCGGCGTATCATCCTCATCATCGTCAGCTTCAACGGTTGGATTTTCCCAAATATTAGTTTCTGGCTCAGTCGAAAAACTTTCGGCAGATTCTTCCTTGTCCAACTCTAGGTCAATATTTTTAACCATTTCGTCATCAACTTCTGTTTCGGCAGGTTTTGTATCGTCGCCTACAGTCAAGCTAACTTCCTGCTGGCGGAATGTATCGCTATCAAATCCTGTCGCAATCACCGTAATAACCAGCTCGTCTTCCATTTCCGGCTTCAAAGTCGCACCAAAAATAATGTTAGCATTCGGACTAACAGCGCTAGTAATAATTTCTGCAGCTTCCTGAATTTCTGCCATACTCATATCGTAGCCGCCAGTTACATTGAATAGCACACCCTTGGCGCCATCAATCGACACCTCAATCAGCGGACTTTCAATAGCTTGTTGCGCCGCCTGAACTGCTCGGTCATCACCGCTCGCTCGTCCAATCCCCATCAAAGCCGAACCAGCATTACTCATAATTGCCTTAACATCGGCAAAGTCAAGGTTAATCAAACCATGCTCAGTAATCAGTTCAGAAATACCTTGAACGCCCTGCCTCAAAACATCGTCAGCAATTTTGAAAGTTTCCAACAGAGGAGTTCGGCGATCAATCGTCTGCAATAATCTGTCATTTGGAATAGTAATCAAGGTATCAACCTCGCGTCCTAAGTGAGAAATCGCCCAATCCGCGTTAACTCGGCGCTTTTCACCCTCAAAGCTAAACGGTCGAGTTGCCACGCCAACCACCAAAATACCAAGCTCGCGTGCCACTTCTGCCACAACATAACCAGCACCAGAACCAGTTCCACCACCAGCACCAATTGTCACGAATACCATATCCGCGCCTTCTAGCGCTTCCCTGATTTCGTCACGAGATTCATTAGCTGCAGCCTCACCAACGGTAGGGTCGGCACCAGCACCCAAACCATTAGTTGCGTCACGACCAAGATGAATTTTTATGTCAGCCTTTGAATTGTGCAGCGCCTGGGCGTCCGTATTCATAGCAATGAACTGAACGCCAGTTAGACCAGCGTCTTTCATTCGGTTAATAGCTGAGCCACCAGCGCCGCCGACACCGACGACCTTTATGCTGGCAAATGTTTGAACTTCACTTGGTTGTATTTGCGGCATATATTCCCTCTCTTAATCCTTACATAAAGTATATCATTTATTTAAATCTAGCGAAAATATTTTTAAGTAAACCGCCAGCTTTTTTGGTGACATCATTTGCACCAACTATCGGCCTTGCCTGCTGCGAAATGCCCATAGAATCAATCAGCATCAGGCCAACCGCAGCTGAAAACTCCGCACCTTTCACTTCATCGCTAACTCCGCTATAGCCAGCCGGAACACCCAAGCGTGCCGCCACGCTCAATTGATCTTTCGTGAACTCCACCATACCCTTGACTTTCGCCGCACCACCAACCAGCACAACGCCGCTCGGCAACTTTCCTAATCGCCCAGCTCGCTTCAGCTCTTTAGCAATTGCTTCAAAGATCTCTTCATATCGCGCTTGAACTATTTCATCAATTTCCTCTTGATTGAACTTATATGTCTGCTTTTCAACCTTCGTTTCAACTTCACCCAAAGTCTCGCCACCAAATCTCGCATGCGCTAATTTCACAACTTCCGCAATTTCCGGATCCGTCCTAAGACCAATAGCCAAATCGTTCGTTACATTTTGACCGCCCATTGAGATAACCGCCAGATGTTGCAAATCACCCTCTTCATAAATAGCAATTCCCGTAGTTGCCGCACCAAAATCAATCACCGCAACGCCATTTTCACGCTGACTTTCCGTAAGAACGGATTGAGCTGCCGCCAAAACCGACGGAACAACAGATACCGCGTCAACTTTTGCCATCTCTGCAGACTTCTGTAGATTTGTAACATGAGGCACCAAACCAGACACGACATTCGCCCTAATTTCCAGACGCGCGCCAGTCATACCAATTGGATCTTTAATATTATCCTGACCATCCAGCCTATACGCGTGCGCAGTAATATCTAAAATCTCTCTATTCTGCGGCACTTTTCCAGTTGTAGCAACTTCCTCCAGCCTCAATATGTCATCATGAGTAACCTCATTATTAACAGTTCCAACGGTAATCATTCCGTCGGCTTTCGTACTCAATAAATGAGATCCGTTAATACTCAATGTGGCCGCGTTAATCTGATGGCCGCTCATTCGCTCGGCTGGTTCCAGTGCCTTATCAATAGCTTCGGCTGGACCGCTCAAATTCGTTACAGTTCCCTTTCGCATTCCGCTATTCGGCGCTTCACCGACGCCAACAATTTTTGGCGCACCATTTTCTGCGTCAATATAACCAACGACACAGCGCACGTTTTTCGTGCCAATATCAATTCCTACCACATATCGAGATTGCTCCTGCATAAGCTCCATTATACAGGTTATGCCTATAATTTGGCAAGCGAATTACCTTGTTGCTGCCAAAAAACATTTCTGTTACAATATCCTCACAATGAAAAACATAAACGGTTTTACTCTTGTCGAGCTTATTATAGGCATTTGCGTTATCGGTATTCTTACGGGAATTGCCACCATATCATATTCTAAGTTCAGAGAGAACGCGTATGACGCGGCTGCAAAAGAGACATTACATCAAGTCGAAACTGCCTTTAAATCATACGTAGCCGGTGGAAATAAAGTCCCTTTAAGAAATTATAAACCGCTTGGATTCTATGATAGTCCTGGTGGAGGATATACTGATTTAGGCGTAAGAGTGTTTGACGGCGGCGGTATTGGTCGCGCTATGCATCAGGCTAATTACCTTCCAGACAACTTATTAAATACCCTGAAAAATGGTCCAACAAAGGACACTTCGCTAAAAAATAATATTGGATACAGAGAGTGTGGCAAAAATAAAGTATTTTTCTACATTGAAGTATATAATGACGGAATCGAGCAAAAACAGATGCGCAAAAAGATGGACGATTTAAGATGTAGTGAAAAAACAGATCTAGATTGGCAAGCCGAGCACGGCGTAACTCGTTATGCCGGCGGATGGGGTGGCGGCGATCTTGCCACCCGTCCCCGATATATAGTTGCCGAGATAGATTTCGATAACGAATCTCTGGATTCAGATTAATAATTAAAGTTTCGTCAGAATTTCAGCGCCAGTTTCGGTAATCAATACCGTATGTTCAAAATGCGCACCCAGACTGCCGTCTTTCATACTAATTGTCCAGCCGTCGCTGTCGGTGATAATTTTCTCACCGCCCAAGCTCGCCATCGGTTCAATTGCAATTGTGTCGCCAGCGTGCAACGTCGGACCAGTTCCTCGCCTGCCGTAATTCGGAATTTCTGGCTCCATATGCATACTCAGCCCCACGCCATGACCAACTAGTTCACGGATTATACCAAGTTTAGCCTTCTTCAGTACAGCTTCCACGCCTGCTGAAATATCACCAACTCGAGTTCCATCGCCAGTTATCGCGTCAATTCCCGCATATAAACTCTGTTCTGTTGCATGCAATAAATGTTTCTTCGCACCCTTAGGCTCTTCATCGACAACCATAGTAAAAGCGCTATCCGTCTTCATTCCACGATAGCCAATCACCAAATCGAAGCTGACCACATCGCCCTTTTCAAAAACATATTCGGTCGGAAAAGAGTGCACCAATTGCTCGTTCGTCGATATACAGATCACTCCCGGGAACTTCACTTCGTCTGTAAGATAAGTCGCTTCTGCGCCAAAATCTTTAATTCTCTTGGCTACAAAATCATTAGCGTCCAGTTCACTCATTCCAGCCGTTACGGATTTTTTCAATTCGTCATAAATTGTCGCAAGCATTTTGCCACACTCGCGCATATCTTTCATCTGTTGCGGCGTTTTTTCTCCGGTGATCAATTGACTCATTTTACACCCTCAACGATGCCGCGACTAACCAGCTCCCTCTCAATTTCATCATGAACTTGCCCGACAGTTCCGACGCCACTCATATGCACAATTGGAACACCATTGTCATTCAAATAGTTCAACATCGGGTAAATTTCACCTCGATAAATGCTGAGTCGTTTGTCGATTGCTTCAGGTGTGTCATCAACTCGACCGCGTACCCTCAAACGTTCCAGAATTTCGTCACGCGGAACTTCCAGCACAATCACCAACTTAACATCTTTTCCGTGGTGTGAACGCGACTCAATCAGCCATTTAGCTTGTTCCAATTGCCTTGGATAGCCGTCCAGAATTACACCATTAATATCCTTAGCTTTATTAAGAGCCTCGCCCATCAAACCGTTGATAGTTTCCATTGGCACTAGTTCGCCAGATTGCATACGATGAATCAATTCACCATCATGCGTGTCACGAAGCAGCTGTC
>CALJRR010000012.1 GCA_937976315.1 uncultured Candidatus Saccharibacteria bacterium
TCATCAATCCTTTCACGAAGAAGTTTTTTTGCCTCGCTAGGTGAAAGATCCTTATCAAAAGGGGCGCCACAAACCGCAAATCTCCAAGCAAGAGTCTTGGCAGATTCCGCCAATGCGCGACCTGAATACCAATTTTGGTTTGGTTGAAGGTGCATCTCAAGCGCTTCAACCAAAAGAATCATGAGGAAACAAACAGATATTAATATTGAGATAAATTTGCAAGATGTTACAGACGCTATCACGCCAAGTAGTGCAGCAAAAATCAGTCCAAAGAATCTCAATTTGACAAGAAGGAGTACAGTTTTTTGTGCTTTGATTGATGTATTATCAGCACATCTCCAAAAACCAGGAAGATCGTTGTCTTCTAATCCCATATGATTTCTTGATCCCATATTTATCGGCAATATTTATTGTTGCGACTGAGCTGGCGTGAATTATCCACTAAATGGCCCAAGAATGTCCTCGCGGAATAAGCTTGCTCAATATAATCAGCCAAAATATTCGCGCTAAATGGATACTCCTGATATTGTGCATAACTTTGACCAAATGATTGCACTAAGTTGTCCTTTAATCGTTCGGGGAGATTGACGTATGTGTCAGCAACAGATGGAAGTTTAATTGCCAGTAGTCCATTGCGCTTACTTGTCGCGGTATTTCGTAGTGATGCTGCTATTTCCCAGTCAACAAATCGCCGTGACCATGTACAACGCCCAATCAGAACGATAGTTACCGTGGAGTCGCGGAGGTATCGATTTCGGATGTGTCGTTTAATGTAGTTATCGTTAATACTTTGGATGATATCACCATCCATTCCTGCCCCAATGCCTTTTGAGATAAAGATATCCCGCGAATGATCAAAAGTGTCAATGAATTCTTTTACTTCTTGTTCATCATCATGATGATATGAAATGAAGCACTTATGACGTGTTTTTCCTAAAATCGCTGAATCGAACATTATTTTACTCCCCTTATATATAAACTAAAGCGAATAATTGCGGGCCAACTGGTACATGAAATTTTCTTGGTTTCTATTGGACTGTTTTATCTTATACTTTCTTCGCCTCCTCTGCGTACCGTGGTGCGAATCGTTCCATTTGGTTGAGTACCTCGGTTACGGCTTCTTTCTGCTTGTCTGGTGGGTAACCATACTTACGAAGCAGCTTCCTGATTGTTCGTCGTAACTTGGCTTTGACATCTTCCCGGACGGTCCAGTCAATGCTGGTATCCCGTCGCATAGCAGACACAAGATCACGGGCAATCTGGGCCAACACGTCCGTACCCATCACATCCACTGCGGATTCGTTGAGTGCCACAACATCATAGAATGCTAGCTCATCATTACTCAGTGCAGGTGTGAAAGTGTCGCCTCGATTGCGCTCCGCAACTACTTCCTTGGACAGCTCAATAAGTTCTGCAATGACCT
>CALJRR010000013.1 GCA_937976315.1 uncultured Candidatus Saccharibacteria bacterium
CTTCCGATCTCTAGTTTATCATTTTGCGATTATTTGACTTTTGCATATTTTTATATTGTTATATATATTTTCTACGCCATACGAAATAGAACAAAAAGAGAACTTACTCTATCCAGAAGAGAAGTTGGCCGCCCTACTTATAGAATGACCTCTGATCTACCCTGACGTCTATATACCCCGGCTTCGCACCGTTATTATCCAAATAGCTCAAAGTAGCTATCGCTTGTTTAACCTGAGCTTGAGCAGACCTATCTACCGTCATACGGATCTGGGTTTCCCTACCCTCGACCTTAAACCAGACTTGGCGTACAGTATTAGCCGGCAGAATAACCTCTGAAACATTCATTTTATGTTGCGAGAATTCAGACACGGCTTGACCAAGGAAGCTCAAGAATTGACGATTGATAACCTCTTGACCACCCCTGGTTGGCAGACCACTCTCATCACGAACAGCAACCGTAGGCGAGGCAAAATAGTTCTGCTCAAAAGTAACACCGCTATCATCAACAAAATAAATCTTATCCCCGGAAGACCACTGAGCTACCGGCTGCCTAAACGTCAATTTAACGGCTGATCGCGCTAGAAAATCTCCCTCCACGCGAATATTTTTTACCTCAGGAGCTTTCTGTAAAAAGAATTGCTTTAGGTCATTATTATTGAGGAAAAATCGAAATCTCTCCGCTGGATGAGCGCTATAATATTCATTAAGAACGCCCACGTATTTATTAGCGTTGCTGGAACTTTTTGCGTCGGGAGTCTGGATTGAAATATTGATTGTCAATTGAAACAAAAGGAATATCACAACAAGCAGACTTACCGCAGTCGCAAACATTTTACGCATTACACGGCGACGTTTTTTCACCAATTCGTGAGTCTCGAGCCTCTCAGAAGTCTCCAAAGGAGAGGACGTTTGACGACTATTAAGCGTCCTGTTCCGACGATACGATTGAGCAGGCAAATCCTCATAGTTCTCAGTTCGACGACGCGCCGCGATTTCTCGACGACTTAGATTCTCGTCCGATTTTTTCTTAGAGAAGGGGAATTTCACTTTCGCCTACCCTGCCTTCGCACTGTAGTAAGAATAATCTTCGCCATATCTTTAGCCGCGTTTGGCTTGGCAAATTTACCAAAGTTATCGCCCAGACCTTTAAGAATTTTCTTAGATTTTAATACGCCAATTATTTTTCGTGCCAAAATTTGATTGTCCTTATCCAGATCATCTTCGGAAACTATCAACGCCGCCAATGCGTCCTGGTAAACTTTAGCGTTTTTCAATTGATGCCCGCCCGTCAAATGACCGTTGGGGATGATGATTGTCGGTTTATGTAGCGCCGCCAATTCCAAAAGAGTGGTCGCCCCTGCCCTGGTCACGACTATATCCGCCGCCGCCAAAACTTCCGCCATTCCGTTGTGAACAAACGCCTGCAATCGCCAACCCTCCCGCTCGTCGGTTTGCTTGAGAATTTCTTCATATTGCTGATTTCCCGATATCAAAAACACCGAAGCTTCAGCAAGCAGATTTTCCCTAATTGCTACAATCGCGGAGTTAATTCGGCCCGCACCAAGTCCACCGCCAGTGACAACAACCAGCGGTTTATTGACATTAAAGCCCAATTTTTCTTTCAGTTCTTTCCTCTCAGCCTCAGAATATGGATGGAATTCTGGCGCAACTGGAATGCCAACATATGAAGCTTTTTCCGGTGGATAATTGTAATATTCGAGCGGCGCGCCCGTGCCGATAGCTTTTGCGAAGGGACTCAGCAAGCGATTCGTCAAACCTGGATGCGCGTCAGAATCATGCAAAACCAACGGAATTCTTAATAGCCGAGCCGCATAGCCAACTGGCAAACAAACATATCCGCCCTTGATGAAAATAACATCTGGACGCCACTTCATAAGCTTAAATAAACTCTGGAAAAATCCAACCACCACCTTAAAACCGTCGCGCAAATTTGGAAATAAAATCGACGGATGTAGATGAAATGAGATACTTTTTCCGTGATATCGGCGTAATTTTCCAGCAATAATCAAATCGACCGGAATATTCTCGTCGAACTTAGCAAAAATCCCGCGTGCGCTGGCGCCAAATTTTTTATCGCACCAAAAACGAAGCTCGTGATCACCAGTTTTCTGTAATTCTCTAAATACGGCTACCACTGGCGTAACGTGTCCGCCTGAGCCGCCGCCGACCGCTAAGATCTTGGCCACTTTCACCCTCCTCTAATGCTTTATGTGACGTATATTTGGAAATTTGGAAAACTAAACCCAGCGCTGCCGCGATAAACAACATGCTTGTGCCACCATAACTTAATAACGGCAATGGAATTCCAGTAAGCGGCGCCAGCCCTGTCATTGCGGCGATATTCAGTATCACGTGAGAAGCAATCCAGCCAAAAATTCCCGCCACAATTAACCGCAACGTCACGTTTGGAAGCCTCGCGGCTACGTGCAAAATTGATAGTAGCAACGCCGTAAATAGCGCTAATATAGCTATTAGTCCAACAT
>CALJRR010000014.1 GCA_937976315.1 uncultured Candidatus Saccharibacteria bacterium
GCTTGCCCCGCAGATGTAGAGATAATCACGTCATTTTCACCAGTCGTCCTCTTTATCCAGCGCAGCTCATCGCCTTCATCCAATTTAATAGCAATCAATCCATTCGTACGGACATTGGCATAATCTTTCACAGGAGTCTTCTTAACTGTACCCTTCTTTGTCGCCATGAACAGATATCCGTCTTCATTAGCGTTCTTTTCGTGCTTGATAATTGCCGTTATCTTCTCTTCTGGTTGCAGTTGCAGTAAGTTAACCGCAGCAACACCTTTAGCACTTAGGCTAGCAGCCGGCACTTCGTAAGCCTTCAAACGGAAGATCCTACCCATATTAGTGAAGAATAATAGATAATCGTGCGAGCTCGCCTGAACGACTTGATCAATGACATCTTCCTCCTTGGTCGTCATTCCACGCTTGCCCTTACCACCACGATTTTGCCTACGATAGTCACTCACAAGAGTTCGCTTAATGTAATTTTCGCTCGTAAGTAGAATTACCGACTCCTCTTCTGGAATCAATTCCTCGTCAGAGAACTTTCCTAATTCATGATTAATGATCTTACTGCGCCGCTCATCGCCATACTTTTCTTTCATGGCAAGCAATTCTTCCTTAACGACACGCAAAATCTCATTCTCGTCAGCCAGAATCGCCTCCAACTTCTTGATCAGTTCATGAAGTTGTTTCAATTCTTCTTCAATCTTGTCGCGCTCCAATCCCTGCAATCGTCGTAGTTGCATCGCCAAAATTGCGGCCGCTTGAATTTCCGACAGACCAAATCGCTCCATCAAACGCTTGTCGGCGTCGTCATAACTTTCGCGAATTGTCTTAATTACTTCGTCAATATGATCAAGTGCAATTTTCAGACCTTCCAATATATGAGCTCGTTCCTTAGCTTTGCGAAGTTCAAACTCAGTCCTGCGTCGAATAACGCCTTGACGGTGCTTAATGAATTCCGCCAAAATCTCTTTCAAGCCCATGACCTTAGGCTGAATACCATTAGCCAAAGCCAGAACATTATAATGGAACGACGTCTGTAATCCAGTCAATTTATACAATTGGTTAAGAATCTTCTTTGGATAAGCATCTTTCTTCAATTCAACGACAACTCGAACCTTACCGCGAGCACTTTCATCTCGCGCATCAGCAATGTGTGTAATTTTCTTCGCAAGTACAAGTTCTCGAACCTTATCAACAAAACCTTCCTTGCTCATGCCGTACGGAACTTCGGTGATTATAATACTGTAACGGCCATTTTTGCGCTCTTCAATCGACGCAACCGCACGAATCGTAACTGAGCCACGCCCAGTTTCATATGCTTGACGCATTGGCGCACCACCATAAACTTCCGCACCTGTCGGAAAATCAGGACCCTTAATATGTGTCAATAGTTCGTCTAATGTAATTTCAGGATTATCTATTTGAGCGACTGTAGCGTCAACCACCTCACCAAGGTTGTGCGGTGGAATATTTGTTGCCATACCAACAGCAATACCCATCTGACCGTTCAATAGAATATTTGGGACGGCTGACGGCAAAACTACCGGCTCTTTCTCTGTTCCGTCGAAGTTATCACGAAAGTCAACGGTTTCTTTATCGATGTCAGACAGCAACTCGCCGCCAATTTTATCCATTCGCGCCTCAGTATAACGAGAAGCCGCTGGCTCGTCACCGTCCATAGAACCAAAGTTACCCTGACCTTCAACTAGCGTATAACGCATCTTCCAAGGCTGAGCCAAGTTCACCATAGCGTCATAAATTGATGAATCGCCGTGCGGGTGGTAGTTACCCATCACTTCACCGACGATCTTTGCCGACTTCACTGTAGCGTGAGGAGCGCGCCAACCGTTCTTATTCATCGCATACAAAATACGACGATTAACAGGCTTTAGCCCGTCACGAACGTCTGGCAAAGCACGGTCAATAATAACCGACATGGAGTATTTAAGGAAGGAGTCTTCCATAACGCGCTCAACTGTCGACTTTTCAATACCGCGAACTTCTGGCTCTTCGTTCAGAATTTCTGGTTCTACTATATTTTTATTGTCATTGTCCGCCATATCTCCTCCTTAAAAGTCCAAATCTTCCACATTAACCTTAGCGGCATTTGTTTGAATAAAATTTTTCCTCAATTCTACACTATCGCCCATAAGCTTCGTAAATATCGCGTCTGCCCGTTCTGCATCTTCAATATTAACCTTCACTAATGTTCGATTTTCTGGATTCATAGTCGTTTCCCATAATTGGGAGGCATCCATCTCACCAAGACCCTTAAATCGCTGTTGTGCCGTGTAGCCTGCCTGCTTAAATTTCTCAGCATTTTCATCAATCTTTACACCAGCAGCCTTGCGCTCATTGATCTTTTCGTTCAATTTTTGCTCGAGGGCTATTTCATCATAGACATAATCTATCTTACGATTACTGCCGGTTCCTCTACTCAACCCAAACAGAGGCGGCTTCGCCAAATATACGTGACCCGCTTCAATCACTTCAGACATGTATCGGAAGAAGAATGTCATCAAAAGTGTAGAAATGTGCGCGCCGTCAACATCGGCATCTGTCATAAATATAATCTTGTCGTAGCGAATACCACTGATATCAAATTGGTCGCCAATTCCAACGCCCATAGCCTTAATCAACGAAACAATTTCAGCATTAGCAAACATCTTATCAAACCTTGCACGCTCGGTATTCAGCACCTTACCGCGAAGAGGAAGAACAGCCTGAATAGTTGAATCGCGACCATCCTTAGCAGAGCCCGCAGCCGAATTACCCTCGACAATAAATAATTCACAATCCTTTCGGTTACGAGATGAGCAGTCTGTCAATTTAGATGGCAAGTTTAAGCCTTCGAATGCTCCCTTACGGATAACGTTGTCGCGCGCAGCCCTTGCCGCCTTACGAGCTCGTGCCGCCAATGTAGCCTTGCCGACAACCTTCTTAGCCGTAGCTGGATTTTCTTCCAAATAATACGCGAAGTACTCGCTCATTACCTGATCAACATAGCGGCGCATCTCTGGATTACCAAGTTTATTCTTGGTCTGACCCTCAAACTGAGGATCTGGCAACTTCACCAAAATAACCGCCGTCAAACCTTCGCGAATGTCATCACCAGTCAGATTATCTTCTTTTTCTTTCAGCAAGCTATTCTTGCGAGCATAATCATTAATTACACGCGTAAGGGCTGTTCGGAAACCAACCAAATGAGTACCGCCATCAGGAGTTAAGACGTTATTGGCAAATGGCTTTACTACTTCAGCGTAAGTGTCGTTATACTGAACCGCAATTTCCACCATACAATCTTCAACCTGCTTCTCGACGTAAAATATATCGTCCGATAAAACATCCTTGCCAATATTCAGGTTTTTTACATAACTCTGAATACCGCCCTCAAAGTAGAAAGCTTTCCGCTCGCCAGTTCGCTCATCAATAACCGACGTATGAATGCCTTTTGTAAGGTACGCCTGATGACGAAGATAATTAACAACCCATTTATAATCAAAATTAACCGTCTCCTTAAAGATAGTTGGGTCTGGATAAAATGTAATTGTCGTACCAGAATCATTAGACTTTCCGACTACTTCTAATTCTGTCTGAGGCACGCCTGTTGCGTATTCTTGGCGATAGATTTTACCGTTCTTCCTAACTTCAGCAATCATCCGAGTAGACAGCGCATTCACAACACTCGAGCCAACACCGTGAAGTCCAGACGAGACCTTATAGCCGCCGCCGCCAAACTTACCACCGGCGTGTAAGATTGTTAATACCGTCTCTAGTGTACTCTTACCTGTCTTTGGGTGTTTATCGACAGGAATACCACGACCGTCATCAGATACTCGAACACCACCATCCTTTAACAAAGTTACTTCGACCTTTGTAGCATAACCAGCGATTGCCTCGTCAATTGAGTTATCGGCGATTTCCTTAATCAAGTGATGTACGCCCTCATACCCCGTACTACCGATGTACATTCCTGGACGCTTACGAACCGGCTCAAGACCCTCTAGGACCTGGATTTGTGAGCCATCATAAGATTGTTCATTTGTTTGTTTAGTCATATCTCCCTCACTATTATCTGAATTATCAGCTCTTTTCAACAACCTTATTATACATCAAAATAGATATATTCTCAAACTATTTACTTTTTCAGTATGCTTATGCTAAAGTTAGATTAAAGTTATATAACAACAAAAATAAAAGAGGTCAAAATGTTCAAAAAAATTATCTCGCGCCTACCATACAGCCCTTCAATGATCCACAGTTTGGGCTTTTATGCGAAACGCTTACGTAAAGAAGAGGCTACTCGAAAGATCGGGCTTATCTTAACTGCCCTAGCGCTTATTGTGCAATCTTTCACTGTTTTTTCACCGCCAGAATCAGCCAATGCAGCAGATTCCAGCGACCTAATTTACGGCGGAATTTCTAGCGGTCAACAATTGATGGCTCATTATGACGCGAACACAAATAATATTCGCGACCTCTATAATCACCTTGGCATTAGTCGTGCCAACCTGGTAGCTGCTACAGGAAACCTCCAAACCTTAAATAGTAACATGGGAACTTACTCATGGGGACTTACTCCTCACTTTGGTGCAGCAAGAGGTGAAGGATCTTACGTAGTTCGCACATCACAAGGTGGCGCCCGCACTTTTTATTATCGACCTCACAACCTCTGGGGCAGCTTCTCGTATAGAGCATTCGTTGGATATTCAGCTGGAACCGGATGGTTCGCAATTATGCTCAACTGCGGCAACCTAATCCTAAAATTTGCACCACCTAGCCATCAATGCCCAACAGGACAAGTTGGCACATACCCATATTGTTCTACCCCACCTAAGCCAGTAGCTACCTGTAATGCTCTAGACGTAAAAAAGAATGGAGACACATACCAATTTACCGCTAATGCCAGCGTGGCCAACGGTGCTACAATTCAAAAATATACCTATAGTGTATACAGAGGAAATACTTTAGTAAAAACTATTAATAGTAATAATAGGATAGCTACATATACAGAGAAAACGCCGGGATCATACAAAGTAGTCTTAACCGTGCACAGCTCACTAGGAGATAGAACTTCAAATGCCTGCGTAAAGACATTTACTATACCAGAGCCAGCAAGATGTCCTCAAAACCCTAAATTATTAAAGGATGATCCTCAATGTCAACCATGCCCAGGCGACTCTACTATATGGATTAACGATAGTCGATGTTCTGCCTCGTTCGTGCAGACAAAAACCGCAGTTAATCTAACCCAGAATAACTCCGACGCAACAACTACGGTTGCAAAATCTGGAGATCGAATTACCTACACTCTTTCGGTAAAAAACAAAGGCCTTAAAGAGGAAGAATTTACGTTCAAAGATCAAGTCAGCGACCTATTAGAGTATGTCGATATATTCGACGCTGGCGGTGGAACATTGACAGACGATAAAGGCGCTAGCGCGGGCAGCGGCAACGCAAAAGTTCTAGTATGGAACCCTATCAAGATCAAGCCAGGAGAGACCCAGAAGCGCAGCTTTACCGTCCAAATAAAGAACAACATCCCGGCGATGGCTAGCGGTAAAAGTAATCCAATGTCTTATGACTGTAGGATTGATAACACATTCGGTAATACTGTCAGCACAAAAATTGACTGCCCTGCACCGAAAGTTATTGAACAAACCACTTCACAACTGCCAAAAACTGGTGCCAGCGAGAATATGATGTTCGCAGGAATTATTGCAGCCGTGGTCGTATACTTCTACGCCAGATCGCGTCAATTAAATAAAGAAGTTAGAATCATTCGGCGAGACATGTCCGCAGGAACTTTATAGGAGGTGAAAAATGAGTGAAAAATTAAAATCTACCGTAGAGAATGCTGTCGACACCAGAGAATTAGCAGATTTAAGCAGAGAAAAAGCTGCTGAAATCGAAAGATCCCTAGAAAAGGCGGCTGAAAAAGAAAAATCAAATGCCGAAAATGAAAATAGCATTAAACATGAGGCTATGGAAATTGCCGCCCGCCAAGAAAAGCGGCAAGAACAAAAAGAATCTAAGGAGATAAAAGAAGATAGGCCTCTTACAAAGAAAGATATCGAAGCTTCGTATAAGAAGACTTTGGAAAACGTACAAGACCAACTATCAGCTCCATCCAGGGCTTTCAGCAAGGTTATTCATAATCCAGTCGTCGAAAAAACCAGTGACGCAATCGGCAATACCGTTGCCCGCCCTAACTTAATCATCTCTGGCGCCTTAGGCGCAATAGCTTCTGTCGTTGTATATTTTATCGCCAAACGATACGGATATCTATTATCAGGATCAGAAACTATTATCTTGTTTGTAGCTGGCTGGTCTATCGGCGCTGTTATCGAATACGCTCGAGTAGGGTTTATCAACAACAGGAAAAATAGCTAGATAGATGTTGAATCTTATCTCAGGCTAATCATTACTTCACTATCGTCATCATCACCATTACGTAAATCGAGCCGATTCTTAACCACAGGTTGGCTCGGTTTTACATCTACAGAAGAGACAGGGTTATTATTTGTAGCCATAGACACATTTGTCCTATTGATGACAGCACTATCTATCGCAGAAGGCTGGCTTTGCTGCCTGCTGTCAAGATTAGAAGCTGTAGCATTTACGCTATTTATATTAGAAGGCGCATTATTAACCACCCCTGGGCGACCTTGCGGATTCTGTATTTGCGAGGAAGTCTGTGGGGCTTGTGAACTTACCGGTCTTACCGTTGGGCTAGGAGCGGGCTTTCCTCCTAGTTGTTGCCTCTTCGCTAGCCATTCATCCAAGAACGATGACCCACCAGGCGCCTTTTGATTAGCAGAAGGCGCTAATTGAGAAGGACTCGTCTTTGGTTGTACACTACCTCTAATCCTGTCAAATATCTCCTTTTCAACAACAGCTCGCGGCCTACCGTATTTAGCAGCAGATAGCCTTACTAACGCGTCCCTCAGCTGATTATTAACTTGCCCCATCGGAGGAATCCAATTCATACTAAACGGCGCAGACGGCACGTTATTAATCATCACAGAGGTTATAGATTGGAAGTTTGGTAATTTAGCCAAGTCGTCGACATCGAAGGTCGGCTGGAACTTCTTAACC
The DNA here is from genome assembly GCA_937976315.1 of uncultured Candidatus Saccharibacteria bacterium. Classification (GTDB taxonomy): domain Bacteria; phylum Patescibacteriota; class Saccharimonadia; order Saccharimonadales; family Saccharimonadaceae; genus Nanosynbacter. Next base: position 7,093 of record CALJRR010000014.1, read on the forward strand.
ATCAATTCGGCGTCAGTCACACCGATACGCCCAGAAATAACTGTACCGACGTTACCAATAATAGCTTCTCGTATCTTATCTGTTAACTGCGTCATAAACTGGTTACCCATAATAAGACTCAATTTATACTTACGAGCCTCAGACAAAATAGATTCAAAGCTGTCAGTGGCGAAGTTCTGAAACTCGTCAACATACAATGAGAAATCAACTCGCTGATCCTCTGGAATATCCGCTCGAGACATTGCTGCTGCTTGAAACTTCATCACAAAGATAATACCCAAAAGCTTAGAATTAAGCTCACCCATCTTACCTTTCGACAAGTTAACCAGCAAAATCTTATTATTATCCATAATTTCACGCAAATTAAATCCAGATTTGGTCTGACCAATGATATTGCGCATTGCATCATTGGAAATAAATGGACCAAACTTTGATACAACCCATGAAATAACCTCACCTGCCTCATTTGACCTCTGTGACGCAGGAAATTCCTTTGTCCAGAAATCAATAACTTGCTGATCTTTTACATACTTAAGCCTGCTTTTCACAAATTCAGGATCAATAAGACACTTCGGCACGTCAATAAACGTTCCACCAGCAGGATCCGACATCAGCAGCAAGGCGCAGTTTCTAAAAATATGCTCCAAACGAGGACCAACAATTCCCGTATGGCCTGGATCGTAAAGGCCATACAGCATATTAATTGCCTCTTGAACCAAAAAGTCTTTTTGGTCTGGAGTGTCGAACTCAAACATATTCAACCCAATTGGATTAGTCATATCAGCAGGATTAAAGTAAATAATATCCTCAACGCGTTCTTTTGGAACCTTACCCAATAAAGATTCAACCAAATCACCGTGCGGATCAATAAAGGCGAATCCCCGACCATCCATCATATCCTGATATGCCATATTTTCCTGCAAGACAGATTTACCAACGCCTGTTTGACCAATAATATATACGTGGCGGCGACGGTCTTTTGTTCCGATTCGAATAGGCTTCTTGACTCCTCGAAATTCGTTATACCCAATCAGCAAACCCTCATCCAAAACGTCTGTTGGTCCATCAACCTGCTTGGACATCTGTCGCTTAACTTGTGAAGTCGGAATCGCGTTAGCTCCAGGCAAATGGAATAACGTTGCCATTTCTACACTGTTGAGAATATTACTACGAGTTTCCTGAGGGAAGAACCTCATAATATATGCTGTTGTCATTTCCTCAACATTCCTAGTTAAAGAGAACTTAAACCCATTATTGCGCGGTGAGTCAAACAACGAGAAGGCTGCTATTATATTTTTTAACAGCACTTGAGAGCGCGCCGCAGTGTTTGACGAAATTACAACACGCACCAGAACTTCATACGCAGGATAGCGAGCTTTTTCGCTGATAGCATCCACTTCCGCCTGCTCTAAAGATGTTAGCTGCTTGTCCTCAGAACTAGAGCCACCGTCTTTTTCATTATTCTCCGGCGGTTTCCACAGAGCCTCCATAATATCCATAGGAGCAACGCCTCCAAAGCCTTTCTTCTTGCCCTTATTTTTCTTCATGCCGTCAATATGAGACTCTGAAGCCTTAGACCAACCGTCATACGCCGGACGTAGTAAAAATTGCACACCTATTCCATCTTCTCTGGACGCCGAAGATAAAGCATTTAATAATGCTCTGGAAGCATCTCTTTTCGACTCCTGATAAGTCGATATTGGATAAACAAAGGACTTTTTCAGGGTGAATTCGCCGCCGATGGTTCCGCTCATCTTGCCAACCTTGCTGAATATATTAGTATCAGATACCTCTTCTAGCCTAGCAGAAGGATATGCTGCCGCTACAGCTTGACGAATAACATCAACTAACACTAGCGGAACAACAGCATAATAGTGAACTAACCCGCCATGTGCAACAATCTCAAACGATATATGACGTTGGCCGTAGACTTTACTTTTGAATCCTTTAGTCGCTGTACTTGAGATAATATTGTACATCACCTGGGCCTGCGACAGCACCTCTTCAGTTAAATCTCGCTCATCTCGATTTGAACCATTGACGTCTTCACTTGTCGGAGGCAAATGTATAAGCAACGGCACCATCTTCAAGCCTCGTTCATAATTTTTGGCTTCCCTCAGCATGTTACGATACAACACAAAAGCTACCGCAGAACCAGCGGCTATAATAACAATCGCGATAAAACTAACTATCAAAGGACCCGCACCCATATAAAACCCTACTTACTACCGTCGTCATTTTGACCTAAAGTCTTATTATATCGTTTTTTTAAATAATCAGCCTGCAGCTGTGCAATAACTCTATTCCTCTCATAAGGATTATCTTTTGTTAAAGCTATAATCTTTTTAACTTTATCCACCCATTCTCTTTCTATCAAGTCTTCATCCGCTGCCACCAGAGGAGTATCATCATCAGCTACTACCCCTGACTGCTTCGCACTTTGATCGTCGTTTTGAGATTGAGATAAAGGAACTGTTGTAGTATTATCAACAGGCAAAGCCACGGGGATATTGTTATATTGTTCAACCCTAGCACCAAGTGACTGCTCGGACTCTCTTCCGATTTCAGGATTTAATGATGTATTTTCTACATTATACTCACCGCCACCTATATTTTGTGGCTGCACCTCAGGGGTCCTATTAACTTGTGGCAGTTCGGGATTCATAAATATATTGTACCACGTAACTACTTAAAATACACGACTACATTCAGGACGGGATTAGTATCTTTTATGTATAAAAAAACACGCCAGCAATTCAAACACACCAAGTAATAATATCTCAAAAATCCCAACATCTCCCATCGATTGCATGCCCACATAAATAACTGGAGCAAGAGAGATTACAGTAGAGTAATAATACGTCTTATACTTAGATTCATTGCGACTATTCTTGAAATTAAAAAATTTCGCAGCTATTCGCTCCGATGTTAAAAATACTACATAAGTTAGACAGATAAATAGTACATACAAACATACAAAAAACGCTAAAATCCCAAACGGACCAGCAGAACTCGGGTTTGTCGCGTTCAAAATAACCGCAGTCAAAATCAATGCAACCAACGCTATAAAACTAATTATCTTCATCCCCATACTCACATCATACTATACACAAGAAGCCTGAGCGATAATACTATAGCATATAGACACAAACCATCCGCCGATAAAAAATAACTATTAGGCGCGGGTGCTACTTGCCTATTACCGCTCGAGGCGATTTGACCGCTCCTTAATTAAGGAGCATCCTTGCAGTGTTCCTCTGCATACATCCAGGATTCTCACCGCTAGTCCTTTAACGAGGATTAACTGGATGTATGCGGTACTAACCGCGCGCTCAACGCTTTTATAAGGCGGAGCATTGGCTGCGTCATTATAAAAATCATGCAGCCAACTGTCCGTCGATTTATACGCAAAATGTGGCTTTATATAAAATTTATTGTTAATGTATTTTTGCTTTTTTGTTTTTCTAAAAGCTTAACCTTATACTAGCATAGCCCTATTTAGATGTCAACTATTACTCGACCAAAAAATATTGTAATTTTCACCTATTTTTTAATGTTGTTAAAATTATCATCTGTTAATTATTCTCTTATCCCTTTATAGTCATCTGTGTATTTTACAACAATCTTGTCATTTTTGATTATTATCTAGCACAGATTACGCACCATTCAATGAAGATATTATTGACTTAGCGACCGCCCAATTACACGACTAACCTATGATTACCCGTCATCCAAACATTGCCACAAAAATAGGTTCGTACAGTCAATATCAGACCGACGCCTAACATTCAAATCCGCGATAAAATAATAGTCTATATTCCCTGCTTTATAAAACTCTATTCACTTTCATTGTCACACTATAGCAAACTTAACAAAAATTGTTTTACATTATTGCAGAAAACGTTCAAGCATCAGCATGCACTAGACCTTATGTATCAAAGATGCTATACAGTTTTAACTAAAAATTACAAAAACAAAAAACATAAAGTCTATTTATAATACGCAAGCCATCCTTTACGCTTCGATTAAAAGAGTGCAGAAAATGTGGCGGCAATCTAATTTGCGATATACATAAAAAAGACCATCAAACAAACGCCAGTCTCTGGCATATAACTTCATAGTAAAAGCCATTAGAAAAAATAGTTGCGAAAATTAGAAAGAAGATTATAAAATGTGTGGTATTTTTTACTCAACTTTTTACAAAAATATTGTTGACATAAGCATTTATATAGCTTATTATAGGGGTAGCTTCTGAATAAAAAAGTTATACAGAGGCCAAAAATAAAAAGAAATTGTAAAACTCCACTTTTTTGAAGACAACCACTACTCGCAGGTGGTTGTTTTTTTGTATATTAAAAATAAACTCTACTCTTTGACATAAATAAAGTCAGCGATAAGGCTGACTTTTAATCTAATCTATCTGGTGGAGCTGCCGGGTACCGCCCCCGGGTCCAACTGGTATCACAACATTCGTCTACGAACATAGGCTTATCTAAATTTATTTAATAACGCTACTCGGATTTAAAATAAACCAAGAAAACCGAGTTCCGTTACGTAGTAAAAGTCCTACATATCCGCTACTTCCGAATATATAGCAAGCAACATAGGTATAACACCCTTAGATATTGGCTGTTGCCACAATACAAGGATGATCGCTAAAAATTAAGCAGCGATTGGCGCAAAGGCCATCTTAGGAGCGAAAGCGCTCGCTACGAATGACTTTGCTTTTGCAACAAAGTTTGCATCTAAAAAATATACGTTACGCGTATCGTCGGCTCGCAGAATGTCATGATAAGGTCCAATTGTCTAAAGCTATATCAGCCCCATATATCGATTCATATTATATCTCTATCTCATTCAAAAATCTACATGCTTATGTTTTAATAGATTCATGATTAGTAGAGTTATTTCAGCTACACCCTACGGATTTAATGGACAAATCATCGAAGTTGAGGGAGATATGTCAAAGGGGCTTCCTAGCCTACAAATTGTCGGAATGGGCAATAAGGCCATCGATGAGTCCAGAGATCGAGTGCGTAGTGCAATAAAAAACTCTTCCCTAGATTTTCCGAAAGGAAAAATAATCATCAACTTAGCACCGGCAGAGCTACCAAAAGACGGATCTCACTTTGATCTTCCCATCGCCTTATCTATTTTATGTATCAGCGGCGCACTCAACCAAAGTAATATAAACGATGCGGTTTTTGCAGGTGAATTGGCGCTAGACGGCAGCCTGCGTCCAATACGATCAGCAATTATTACAGCCGAAGTAGCCAAAAACCAAAAAATTAAATCAGTATACGTGCCAGCCCAAAACGCCAAACAGGCGGCGCTAGTGACTGGAGTTGACGTATTTCCAGTAGAAAACCTAAAAGCACTCTTCTTACACCTCAAAAAAGAAAAGATTATTAAGCCAATAGACAGATCATCAATAAAAAATACATCTCTCAATCATAAAAACATTCCAACCATCGACGACATCTACGGACAAGAACAAGCAAAAAGAGCTATCCAGATAGCCGTTGCCGGAAGGCATAATATTTTATTGTCCGGCCCTCCGGGATCAGGAAAAACTATGTTGGCAAAATCTTTGAAAAATCTATTACCAGCCCTATCAGAGGATGAGATAGTAGAAGTGACAAAACTTCACAGTCTTGGAGAACACACTATAATAAATAATCCCATAGTAGATAGACCATTCAGGTCGCCGCACCACACCGCAAGTAGAGCCTCTATTATTGGCGGAGGATCGAAAGTGCAGCCGGGAGAAATCAGTTTAGCTCATAGGGGCGTCCTATTTTTTGATGAGCTACTCGAATATCCACGCACTGTACTTGAATCACTTCGTCAACCCTTAGAGGATCATGAAATTACCGTCAGTCGTGCAAATGGTAAATTCAACTTCCCTGCCAATTTCTTATTAGTAGCCACAATGAATCCTTGTCCTTGTGGATTTCTTGGAGATCCAGAAAAAACTTGCATATGCTCACAAAATCAGATTCTCAATTATCAAAAAAGATTATCAGGACCGTTACTTGATCGAATAGACCTAACGGTATCGGTTTCACGAGTTCCCCATGAAAAATTATTGAACAATAAAGTGTCGACAAAATCACAACAAGAGACATTTTTATCTGAGATACATAAAGCCTACTCTATTCAGAGAGACAGATATAAGTGTAGTTACAAATACAACAATGACATTCCAAGTAATGGTGTTGATAAAATTACATCAATATCAGAATCTGCAAAAACCTTCTTGACGAACGCAGCCAGAAAATTGGACTTAAGCACTCGCAGCTATTTTAAAGTTATAAAAGTTTCTCGCACTATCGCAGATTTAGAAGGATCCACATCCATAGAAATTCCACATATAGCAGAAAGCCTACAATACAGACAGATTAACATAGGTTAATTATTATCCTTGAAAATAACAAACATCTCTGTTACAATAGCAACTGAGTTAATCTAAAATTGCTTCAAAAAGGAGAGCCAGAGATTAATAAATCAATCCGTATCAACGGAGCAATCCGTGCAAGAGAGCTGCGGATAATTGGTCCTGATGGAGAACAGCTCGGAATCATGTCTCTTAAGGAGGCTTTAAGTAAAGCCAACGACATGAATCTTGACCTAGTTGAAATATCGCCAGGAGCCAATCCGCCAGTTGCTAAAATCATTGACTGGGGTAAGTACCAGTATCAAAAGATGAAGGATCAACAGAAGAATCGGCGTCAAGCCAAATCTGGAGACCTAAAGCAGATGCGCTTTGGTCTAAAGATAGGAGCTGGAGACCTAGAAGTCAAGCTGAAGAAGATCCGTAAATTTTTAGAGGGCGGACATAAAGTTCGTATACAAGTGGTCTATAAAGGTCGTGAAATGGCCCATAAAGAGATCGGCTACGAATTGATTGACAAAATCATGGAGCACCTTAGTGAGGATGCAATATTAGAGCAAAAACCTCAGATGGCTGGTCGCAATCTGAGCGTAGTAATAAGGAGTAAATAATGCCAAAGCTAAAGACCCACAAAGGCACTGCGAAGCGTATCAAGCTGACCAGCACCGGAAAATTGACCCGCCAGCGCGCATTTGGCGGCCACTTGTTGGCTAAAAAGTCAAAAAGTCGTAAGCGCGCAATCAACACAACAGCAACAGTAACTGGTTCGATGGCCAAGAACGCCCGTCGAGCAATGGGAGTATAGTTATGCGAGTAAAACGAGGAGTTGCCGCACGCGCTAAGCACAAGAAAATCTTAAAAGCAGCTGAGGGAATGCAGCATAATCGTACCAGAAGTTTTCGTCTTGCAAAACAAGGTGTTATTAGAGCTCTGCAGTACGCCTACCGCGATCGTCGAAATAAGAAGCGCGATCTACGCGGTCTATGGATTACCCGAATCAATGCAGCCGCTCGACAAGAAGGTACAACTTACGGCAAGCTTATAGCTTCTATGAAATCTAAAAATATTGAGATTGATAGAAAAATATTAGCAGAATTGGCAGTTAACGAGCCAAAAGCTTTCGCTGAAATAGTAAAAGCAAGTCTATAATAGGACAGATCTACCAATATAAAACACCCTGACATTATGCAGGGTGTTTTATTCATAGTCTGCCTATAAGCCGGGTTCTGTCTAGGGCAATCATCTATCTAGTTTGCTTGTTGCCAAACAAATCAAGCGGTTATCGATCTGCGGACGGATAATCCTATTTGCAAATCTCCTTGCAGCCGACAGGGTTTACCTCTCGTCTATGTCGCCATAGACGACTGTGGGCTCTTACCCCACTCGTTTCACCTTTTCCCTCGTATATAAAATACGAAGGTAGTTTCGTTTCTGTGGCACTTTCCCTAGAGTTGCCTCCGGTCGCCGTTAACGACTGTCGTATCCTTCGCTGCCCGGACTTTCCTCTTAAGTACAACTTAAGCGATTGCCTAACAGACTACATGATATATTATAGCACTAAACCCTAGACTTGTCTGTGGGCGCTAGATATTCCCCGCATAAATGCAAGGTGGGTGCTCGCAACTTATTGCCACGACAATAAATCATTAAAGCTCCCTATTGTATGATGTTAGGAAAATCATACGCGCCCACGGATAAATCCAGGGTATACCACTATTATACACCAAATATGTTCATAAATACACGCAAAATTGCCTGAATACAGCCCGACATAACCTGCCCAATTACATCAGAAAACAGCACAACTATAATCATCACTAGAAGAATGCCGTTCTGCTCAATTTTCTGCATAACGCCCCTGATGCTATCTGGTGCTACGGCATATAATATTCTAGATCCGTCCAGAGGCGGAATTGGTAGCATATTAAAAACAAAAAAACCCAGATTCACCGATACAGTAGTAGAAATAATCAGTCCAAATATCGTAGGCTGTACTGTCCCAGCATTATTAATAACGCCACTAAACACTCCGACGCCAAACGCAATAAAGGCGATTATTAAATTAGTAATTGGACCGGAAATAGCAACAAGAGCCGCCCCCCAATCACCAAAACGGACTCTATTTGGATTAAATGGAACAGGCTTAGCCCCTCCGAAAACTGGAGCATGTAACACCACCATAATCAAGGGAAGCAAAAGAGTCATCACAGGATCGATATGTCTTATGGGATTAAGTGTCAATCTCCCCTCTTCTTTTGCAGTATTATCGCCCAGTGCATACCCCATAAAAGCGTGCATAGCCTCGTGAATAGTCATAGACAATAATATAACAATCAAAACTATTATTATTTCTGAAATCATAAGTGTTATTATAGCATCAATACACGATCTTGACTAATTACACAAATGCCGCTACAATAATAAGGATTGTTATTAATAATAAAGTAAAGAGAGTGGAAATGGCATCACGATGTGATTTAACAGGCAAAGGCAAGCAGTATGGCAACAACGTCAGCTTCTCCCTGCGCCGCACTAAGCGCGTTTTCAAACCAAACCTTCAGAAGAAGACTTTTGTTGTTGACGGTCAAAAAATTACCATGACTTTAAGCACAAAAGCTATTCGCACCCTGAAGAAAAAAGGTATTTTGGGCGCAACTGCTGATAAGTAATCGCTAAATCAAATTTTAATAAAATAACTCCGATTGTATTATCGGAGTTATTTTTAATTCAATGAGAAGACTCTAACTTTTCGATATTTGAACAACCGTTAAATTATCTGGCAGATCCGTTATTTTCTTTAGCTTCCACTTTGAACCAGCCTCAACGACTGGAGCTCCTAGGTTTTTTACAAACTCATCCACACCATTCTGTGGAACTTCATAATGCAAAGTAGCGTCATTGTAATATACCGGAATCACCACCTTAGGATCCAATTGACGAATTATTGAAGTTGCCCCCATTGCGTCTAACGTATATCCATTTCCACCGACAGGTAATATTGCAAAATCAACAACACCTATATTTTCGAGCTGATCATCAGTTAATTTATTCTCAATATTACCAACAACCACTCCCTTAGCTTCACCAATCGTAATTTTATATATTGTAGATTTTTTAACATCATCTGCGGTATCGATATGTCGGCGCGCTGGAATTCCTAATAATGAGATGTCTCCGACTTCATATTCACCTGGACCCGAAAATAGTAGTCTTGGTGTAGAATCCACAACAGCAAACCGATCCTCCGTGACTACCTCTACATCGTTATCCACAGGAACATTTTTTCCTCCGACAATCTCTAAATTCGGATCAAATACTACACGAAGTTTCTTTGTAGTAATAATAACAGCATTTGCTCCTTTATACTCTATTTCAAACATACCTACTCCTTTCTCATTATATTTTCCGTATCTACTAATACAGAGTGCTTGTTTCTTACGATATCCATTATAAACCTATCTTTGACACTCATCCTATAGTAGAAATCATCATAAGATATTACGGCATAATTTATCTCTATTTTTCTATCTTTTTCGATTTTTTTAACAAGATTTTTTATAGTTACGGCAGACATATCATCACCAACCAACAGCAAATCAACAGCAGAGCATGATCCGACTACTAATTTCCCCGAAATAATAGCCAATCTTAAACCTCTCATTCTTCCTAAAGAATCTTTCCAGGAAACGCTACTCGCAGCACCCGTGCCGCCTTCTGTATTTTTATCTGAAAATATAGCTGTAAGCGGCTTAATATACGGATAGTCTTCGTTTACACTATAGTACAGTTTATTATCAATAGCATCCTGCTGCACTATGCCTACAGACACCATATTAGCTAGCTCTCGACGGACGGAGTTTATCTGCTCATCGATCGTCCTAGTAATTTCCCTCACATAAAATGATTTTTCTGGATTATTCAGAAAAAGATGTAATAATTTTACCCTAGTTTTTGAACCAAATAATGAATCAATCATTGTACTATAATTGTAACATATTTTTTACTTA
>CALJRR010000015.1 GCA_937976315.1 uncultured Candidatus Saccharibacteria bacterium
GAAGTTCAGCCCTTCGTTTATGCGGGGTTTTTCCCAGTGTCCAATGAAGACTATAACGACCTGAAAGAGGCAATTGAAAAGTTGAGCCTGAGCGATTCGGCGCTGCAATTCGAGCCGGAAAATTCGCCGGTTTTGGGCTATGGTGTGCGAATCGGTTTTTTGGGATTGCTACATATGGACATTATTCGCGAGCGACTGGAGCGTGAATATAATTTGGATTTAATTGTGACTAATCCGAGTACTGATTATCAAGTTAGTCTGACGAATGGCGAGGAGTTGGATATTAAATCCGCCAGTGAATTGCCCGACCCAGCGCAAATAAAAGAGATTCGCGAGCCGTGGATTGACGGTGAAATTGTTGTGCCACAGGATTACATCGGCGCGGTGATTCAGTTGATCGTGAGCAAGCGTGGTCGCCAGAAAAACCTGAGTTACATCGACGAGCGGGCGCTGATTTCATTTGCGGCGCCACTCGCGAATTTGTTGACGGATTTTTATGACCAATTGAAATCTATCACCAGCGGCTACGGTTCGTTCAATTATGAGTTGGCGGATTATCAAGTGGAAGATTTGGTACGCGTCGATTTTTATGTGGCGGGCGAAATGGTTGATTCGTTGAGCGTGATGTGTCATCGGTCGGAATCACAGCATTTGGGGCGTGAGATTGTTAAGAAATTGAAGGAAGTCGTGCCGCGCCAGAGTTTTGAAGTTTCGTTGCAAGCGGCAATTGGCGGTAAATTTATTGCCAGGGAAAATATCGGCGCTTATCGAAAAGATGTTACGGGCTATCTTTACGGCGGCGATGTCAGTCGTAAAAAGAAGCTTCTCGCCAAGCAGGCGCGTGGTAAAAAACGAATGAAACGCTTCGGTAAAGTCGACATACCGAGCGAAGCGTTTATGGTAATGTTGAAAAGGGACTAACTATGAAAAAACCTATTGTTTATATTGATATGGATGGTGTTTTGGCGGATTTCAAATCTGCTTTAACAAAGATATCGCCTGAGTTGACCGATGAGTTTGCTGGTCAGCACGATAATATTCCAGGAATTTTTTCTTTGATGGATCCAGTGCCTGGAGCTATTGATGCGGTTTACGCCCTGAAAGACAAATACGATTTATACATTTTATCTTCTTCTCCGTGGGAAAATCCGACGGCTTTGGGCGATAAGTTGGAGTGGGTGAAAAAGTATTTTGGCGGCGAAGGTTCGGATAATGTTTTCTTCCGTAAGGTTATTTTTTCGTCAGCAAAGAATTTGAGTCGAGGCGATATTTTGATTGACGATCGGACGGCGAACGGTGCGGGCGAGTTTTCTGGTCGGCTTATTCGTTTTGGAAGTTCTGAATTTCCCAATTGGCAATCTGTGCTTGATGAGTTATTATAGGTAAATATTATGTCAAGTATTGAAGATCTTATTACAAATTATCAGCCAACTGAATCAACAATTGAGTTGGTTAAAAGTACGAAAATTGCGCTGCTTGCGGGAATTTCTGGTGCAGGCAAAGACACGATAAAAAAACAATTACTGAAGTCTCCAGAGTTTCGCGATATCGTTTCTCATACTACGCGCGCGCCACGCACAAATAATGGATGTGCCGAGCAAGATGGAATTGATTATCATTTTATTGATCCACAAACTGCCGAAAATATGCTACAAAATAATGAATTTATTGAGGCAAAGTTTGTCCACGGTACAGTTTATGGGACGTCGGTGGCTGAGCTGAAATTAGCGCACGATCAGAACCGCGTGGCAATTACCGACATTGACGTTCAGGGCGTGGAGGAATATGAGCGACTGGCGCCAGATAGCATTGCGATTTTTATTGTGCCGCCAAATAGCCAAACTTGGATTGAGCGATTAAAAAAGCGTTACGCAACTGAAGAAGATTTTCAGGCGGAGTGGCCGAAGCGTCATGCCTCGGCGGTAAAAGAGTTGGCTTACGCGCTTGAAGTTCCGTATTATCATGTGATTATCAATGACGATTTGGAGCGAGCAATTCGAGTGACCGAGGAAATTATTTTGCGCGGCGACGTGTTTAAGCGTCAAGATGACGAGGCGCGTTTGGTAGCTCGAAATCTCCTCAATGATATAATTAATCTATGAGTTCAGTAAAAACTCCAAAAAAAATAGCAGCCAGGCAAGATCGTTCCTCGAAGACCCTGACTACATTGTTAGACCAATCCTTTTTTATCTTTGCAGGTTTGGCGTCGTTTTGGTTGGCGTGGTTAGTGCTTAGAGAAGGTTGGGCGACGGGCGGTTGGTGGCTGGTTGGCTTGTTCTTTGTTGTGTGGATAATTGTGGCGTATTTGGCGTTGCCTAGGCTTCATCGAATTTTGAGCAATATGTACGTGCCGAATTATTTTATCGGCAGGACGCGAACGGCGGACGGAGTATTAAGCGACCCTGTCAATTTAAGCGTGCGCGGCTCGGAAGAAAAGCTCCATAAGGCAATGACTGAGGCTGGCTGGGTTTTGGCGGATGACATAACTCCAAGGTCAGCTTGGAAAATGGTACTTACGGTGCTGAGTGGTCGTAGTTATCCAAATGCGCCAGTGTCGCCAGCATTTTTGTTTGGCAGACGGCAGGACTTTGCTTATCAGCAGGAAGTTGACGGCAATCCAAGGCGTCGTCACCACGTTAGGTTTTGGCGATGCCCAACTGGCTGGCTTCTTCCTGGCGGTCATCGAGTTGATTGGTTGGCGGCTGGTACATATGATAAGAGTATTGGCTTTTCTTTATTTACTTTTCAGTTCACGCATAAGATTGACGAGAATATTGATATTGAAAGAGATTATATTATTGAGTCGGTTAAAAGTAACAATAAAAATGTTATTTCAGAGTTGCTTAAATACGCTGATGGCGAGAAAAAACAATTATACAAATCAATTTTGTTAGCGACCATAGGGGAACTGTT
>CALJRR010000016.1 GCA_937976315.1 uncultured Candidatus Saccharibacteria bacterium
TTGTCGTAAGTGTATGAGGTGTTGTAGAGTGAGCCACTGAGGTTTATGTTTACAGATGTGGCATTTGGCGATTCGACGGACTTGCCGTCTGCTCGCGTGAAGCTGGTGAATTCGGAATTGTTATAGCCTTTTGCGCTGTTCAATTGGTCAAGCTTCTCCCCTGAAGTATAGACGTTGTGCGGCGCGTAGCGGTCGCGAGATCGCCAATACGATCCGTCGTTAAAGAACTGGTCGATGTCGCGATAATTGCCGTTTCTGACTTGAGATAAAGCGTTGGGGCTTCCGCCGACGTGTGCGATTGATGCTTGATACGGCGCCGCCCAGCTCAAATAGTATAATCTTAAGCTTCGCACTGGACCAATTAACGCCGGCTTTTCTCCCTGGTACAGAGCCAAAAACCTAGTGATTCCGCCCTCCGCCACGGCTTCATAAACCACGCCAGCTTTCTTCAGTCCTGACTGCGGTCTGGCGGCTGGACTATTCTCGATCATCACGCCAGTTACGGGCAGCTTTGCGGCGGCTTCGTTCGCGATTTCCACGCCAGTCAATGGCGAATAAAACTTCTTCGGCGCGGGTTTTTTAGTCGGCAATTTCAGTTCCACGCTAGCAGTCTGCTCGTATTTTATGGAGTGAATTGCAATTATGAAAACTCCAGCAATAACCATCGCGCTCACCACGAGCACAATTGCCAGAATGTGCTTTTTTACCCATTCTTTGAACGACTCCCAGCGAGCGTTCTTTTTTTGTCCTGATTTATCTATTTTTTCAACATTCATGCTTATGCTTAGTATAGCATTTTCGGCGCACGAATAAACTATTTTTGTAGATAATTATCGATTCTTTGCAGAGTTTTTTCCTTGCCAATTAGCGCCAGCGTGTCGTTAAGTTGCGGACTAAACAGCGCCCACGTCGTCACAATTCTCACCAGACTAAACAAAATCCCCGGCTTCTGCCCTGTCGTTTCCAGTAATTCATTAAGGCAATTCTGAATTGCTTCTGGCGTCCAATCTGTAATTTTCTCGAATTCTTGGCGAGCAATTGACAATAAATCTCGTCGTTCGTCGTCGGTCAATTTGCGAAGTTGCTTATTTCCGTCAATCAATTCCGCGTCAATTTCAGGCTCGACGAAGAAATAGCTTGTTAATTTTGGCAAATCTTGCAGTGTCTTTAAGCGATCTTGCGCCAATTCCAGAACGCGCTTTTTATACGATTCGTCGGCGTTTTTGGCTTCTTCACCCCAGAACGGTTGGCAGCGAGAATAAAGATCGTCCAGGCTAAGCGAGCGAATCCATTGACCGTTCAGCCAAATGAGTCGTTGTTCGTCAAATCGTGCGCCAGATTTTTGAACTCGATCAAGTGAGAACTTTTCAATCAGCTCAGCTTTACTGAAAATTTCCTGTTCCGTGCCGTCATTCCAGCCAAGTTGCGCTAAGAAATTAAGCATCGCTTCCGGCAAAATTCCCTCTGATCGATATTCAGTTACGCTTTTAGCGCCGTCACGCTTGCCAAGTTTTTTATTTCCTGATGGAGCCATAATATGTGGCACGTGCGCCAGAGTTGGTGGCGTAATTTTAAGCGCTTCGTAAAGCGATAGATATTTAGGCGTACTGGCAATATATTCCGAGCCGCGAATCACGTGCGTGACTTGCATTTCGAAATCGTCAATGATGTGCGCAAAATTGTAGGTTGGCAGACCGTCTGCTTTGATAAGAATAAAATCGTCCAAAGCTTCTGGGCCAGCCGACAACTCACCCATAACGGCGTCTTTCCAAGAATACCGCTTAATTTCCGGAACTTTGAAGCGCAGCGGCATTCCAAGTTGCCACTCTGGCGGATTTTCCGGGCGATGGTCGCGATATAAAAATGCTCGTTTTTCAGCCTTGGCTTTGTCGCGGAAAACTTGCACTTCTTCAGGCGTGTACGGATCGGCGTAAGCTAGCCCTTCGCTAATCATTTTCTTCGCCCA
>CALJRR010000017.1 GCA_937976315.1 uncultured Candidatus Saccharibacteria bacterium
CAAACCGCGGCCACTCTTTACCTTTGGAATCTCGCTAGCGCCGACGTAAACGCGACGACCAGGTTTTGAGATACGGGTAATTTCGTTGATGGTGCTGTTAGTTCCTTTTTCATTGATAGTAACTACCAACACGCCACGAGGTTTAGCATCTTCCAATTTAACATCTGCCAAGTAGCCGTTTTTGACTAATTGTTCAGCGATGACTTTCTTCATCTTGCTGGACGGAACGCGAACTTCCGTTTTGCCAACCAATTTCGCATTGCGGATGCGAGTCAGAAGGTCGGCGATTGGGTCTGTAGTTTGCATAGACATATTCTAATCTCCTTTCCTTCTTACCAACTACTCTTTGTTATGCCTGGGATTTCACCCTTGGCTGCTTTTTCGCGGAAATTGATACGGCTCAAGCCGAACTGACGCATGTAGCCGCGTGGGCGACCAGAGATGCTATCACGGTTCTTGTGCCTGGTTGGACTAGAATTGCGAGGCAATTTCTGCAAACCATCGAGGTCGCCAAGTTCTTTCAACTCAGCACGCTTGGCTGCAAACTTGGCAATCATCTTTATACGCTTCTTATCACGAGCGACCATTGATTTCTTAGCCATTACTTGACGCCTCCTTTCTTCTCAAACGGCATGCCGAATTTTTCTAGCAATGCCTTAGAAGCTTCCTTGT
This sequence comes from uncultured Candidatus Saccharibacteria bacterium, assembly GCA_937976315.1. Taxonomy (GTDB): domain Bacteria; phylum Patescibacteriota; class Saccharimonadia; order Saccharimonadales; family Saccharimonadaceae; genus Nanosynbacter. The sequence continues at coordinate 673 of CALJRR010000017.1, forward strand.
TGCCGTTCTTGATAACAAATGTAACCTGCAAACCGTGCAAAACTTGAGTTTCCTCAAATGTCAATTCTGGGAAAATCGATTGCTCGGTGATGCCTAGATTGTAATTGCCACCTTTATCAAACTTCAAGCCAACGCCATGGAAGTCGCGAACACGAGGCAAAGCAACGTTAATCAAACGATCCATGAACTCGTACATACGAGCGCCGCGCAAAGTTACGCTAACACCAATTGGCGCGCCCATACCTTTACGAATGCTAAATGTCGCGATTGATTTTTTGGCTCGTCGAGCCACTGGTGCTTGACCGGTGATTTTCTCGACAGTGTTTTTGACAATTTCAAAATGACGCTTGTCATCTTTCTTTTTGCCGGTACCAACGCTCACGACGATCTTTTCCAAAGCTGGCACTTCATGCACGTTCTTTAGATTCAATTCGGCTTGTAGTTCCTTAAGGTAAGTTCCTTGATACAAGGCTTTCAAGCGAGGAGCTGGCACGACAGTTTTCTTTTCTGCCATTATTTAATCTCCTTATTTTTTGCTTGGCGAGCAACACGAGTTTTGCCGCCATCAGCATTCTTTACTAAACCAACCCGACTGGTTTTGCCTGATTTCTCATCAACAACCAAAGCGACTTTGCTGATATCCATTGGTACGTGAATATCTTTTTTGCCGCCTTTTGGATTGTACTGGCTTGGCTTAACATGGCGATGTCCAACGCCGACACCTTCAACCAAAACAGTTTGGTCTTTTGTGTTAACTTTTAGAACTTTACCAGTTGTGCCTTTATTTTTACCAGCAATAATTTTTACGGTATCGTCTTTATGAATTCGAGCCATTAGAGTACCTCCGGAGCTAAGCTGACGATCTTCATGTAGCCCATATCGCGAAGTTCGCGTGGAACTGGACCGAAGACACGAGTAGCTTTTGGCTGCTTGTCATCGTTGATAATCACTACGGCATTGTCGTCAAAGCAGATTGTTGAGCCGTCTTTGCGATGGATTTGATCGCGAGTACGAACAACTACAGCCTTAACAACAGATTTTTTCTTAACGTTACCGGTTGGGCTAGCGTCTTTCACCGAGCAGACGATTACGTCGCCAACGCGAGCGTAACGGCGTCGTGTACCACCAAGAACGCGGATACACAAAACTTCCCTAGCGCCTGAGTTGTCGGCTACCTTAAGGCGAGATTCTTGTTGGATCATTTGTCGTCCTCCTTATCCTCTTCCTTAGTTTCGCCAGAAACTTCGTCCTTTAGTTTGATAGAACCGCGAGACTTTTCAATCACCTTAACTAGAGTGAAGCTCTTAGTCTTGGAAATTGGGCGAGTCTCTTCGATTTGCACCTTGTCGCCTTCACCTGCTTCGTTGGTTTCATCGTGAGCAGTGTATTTGCGAGTCACGGTGTACTGCTTGCCGTATAGCGGATGCGTTTCGCGGCTAGTGACCGTCACGGTGATGGTCTTATCGCGCTTGGCACTCGTTACGACGCCAATCAATGTTCGTCGGGCCATTACTTGCTCTCCTTTGTATTATTAATTTGTGTCAGCAGGCGTGCAATTTCCTTTCGGAGTGAACGCAACGCTTTTGGATTAACTAATTCGCCAGCAGCGTGAGAACGTTTTGCCTGAAGTAAGTCGTTTCGCTTTTCAGCCAATTCCTTCTTCAAGTCGTCAATCGTCTTAACAACTGCCGCTTTAACAGATTTCTTCGTTTCAGCCATTATGCGTCCTCCCGCTTGATGAACTTACATTTGACTGGCAATTTGTGGCTAGCCAGACGCATTGCCTCGCGAGCAACTTCCTCTGAAACGCCCTGCATCTCAAACAGAACAGTACCAGCCTTTACCTTAGCAACGAAGAACTCTGGGTTACCTTTACCGCCACCCATCTTCAAGCCAAGTGGCTTTCGGGTAACTGGAGTGTGAGGGAAGATTCGAATCCAAATCTTACCACCACGCTTGATGTAACGAGTCATCGCCTGACGAGCAGACTCGATTTGGCGGGAGTTGATGCGCTCATTTGATTGTGATTGCAATGCAAAGTCGCCGAACGCGATGTAATTGCCACGAGTTGCTTGACCGCGGTTTTTTCCAATACGCACTTTGCGGTGCTTAGTTTTCTTTGGTAACAGCATTTAGCGACTCCTTTCTCCCTTATAAATCCACACTTTCACGCCAATGATACCAGCTGGCGTCTGAGCGCGAGCACAGTGGAAGTCAATATCAGCGCGCAAGGTGTGTAGAGGCACTGAGCCTTCAATTACCTTTTCGCGACGTGCCATTTCAGCACCGTTCAAACGACCAGCCACCTCAATACGAATACCTTTAGCGCCAGCATTCATGGTGTTTTGTGCAGTCATTTTAGTTGCACGGCGGAAGTTGATTCGGCGCTCCAATTGGCGAGCAATATTCTCAGCTACCAATTTGGCTGCCAATTCTGGACGACGAACTTCTTCGATGTTAATACGAACAGCCTGACCAGCAATCTTCTCAACTTGCTTCTTCAATTCGTTCACGCCAGCACCACCGCGACCGATAACAACACCAGCTTTTGCCGTGTGAATTGTAATCGTGATCAAGTTAGCGCTACGCTCAATCTCAATGCGATTGATTGTTGGGCGTGAGGCAAATTTCTTTTCAATCAACTCGCGGATTTCATGATCCTGACGAATCGCCTCTGCAAACTCTTTTTTATTGGCCGTAAACCAACGAGAGCTCCAGTTCTTATTGACCTGTAGGCGGAAGTTGATTGGATTCACTTTTTGACCCATTTACTTCTCCTCCTTTTTTGCTGCCGGTTTAGCGGCTTTTTTAGCTGCAGGCTTAGCAGTTTTTGCTTCTGCCTTAGCTTCGGCCTTTTTTGCAGGCGCTTTCTTTGGCTTTTCCGCGCCAGTTACTTCAACCAAAATATTTGAAGTCTTTTTCTGGAATGGCAAAGCGCGACCGCGCGATGCAGGCTTAAAGCGGCGCAAACGCGTACCAGTAGTAACGCTCAAAGTAGTAATTACCAGGCTTTTAGCATCCAAGCCGTGGTTGTTGATGGCGTTTGCCTTAGCACTTTCGATAGCCTTTTTAACTGGGCTAGCAGCGCGCTTTGGAACGTGCTCTAAGATAACTAGCGCATCAGCTACAGTACGACCTCGCACTAATGCGGCAACCAAGCTAACCTTGCGTGGCGCCTGGTCGATACCTTTAGCGTAAGCACGGACAGTATAAGTTGTATCAGCCATGATTACTTCTTATCCTTTCCACCGTGTTTACGGAACTTACGAGTTGGACTAAACTCACCGAGCTTATGACCAACCATGTTTTCGGTAATCAGCACAGGGACGTGCACTCTACCGTTGTGGACAGCAATCGTTCGACCAACCATCTCTGGGGTAATAGTCGAAGCGCGCGCCCACGTTTTGATAACGGTTCGATCGTCAAGGCTAAGAGCAGCAATTTTCTTTGCTAGCTTTACATCGACGAATGGACCTTTCTTTAATGAACGACTCATCGTGATTTACCTCTTCCTCTTCGCGTCGTGACGCGTGCGTACGATTAATTTATTCGAGCCTTTACGGCGACGAGTTCGATAACCTAATGTCAATTGACCCCAAGGAGTACGTGGTGCTTTACCAGTACCGTGGCGACCACCGTCACCACCACCATGTGGGTGGTCTGCAGCGTTCATAACAACACCACGAACGGTTGGGCGAATGCCCTTGCGACGTTTGCGACCAGCTGAACCGATCTTAACATTTTGGTGCTGAACGTTACCGACTACACCGATAGCAGCGGTAGCTTCCAAGCGAACTTTGCGAACTTCGCCAGATGGCAATTTGATAGTTGCGTAGTTGCCTTCTTTTGCCATCAACTGAGCTTTAGCACCGGCAGCGCGTACCATTTGCGCACCCTTACCAGCGGTCAACTCAATAGCGTAAATCATCGTACCAACAGGAATAACTGACAATGGCAAGCGGTTTGAAGCCTCAATTGGAGCTTCTTCGCCAGTCCGGATAGTTTTACCCTTAACCATTGAGGTGTCAGCTAAGATGTAGTGGTACAAATTGTACTGATCCTTAACTCGAGCAATACGAGCTGAGCGGTTTGGATCGTATTCGATTTCTTCAATCGTCAAGGTCAAGCCTGCTGGCAAATTGTGGTTCACCAAGCGGTAGTGACGACGAACGCCGCCTCCGCGATGACGAACAGTAATTCGACCTTGGTTGTTGCGACCGGCATTTTGCTTTTTAGCTTTAATCAGACTTTTAAGAGGTTTTCTTGTTGTAATGTCTGACAAATCCTGACTCGTCATGCCGCGACGAGCAGGAGTGGTTGGATTGTAAGCTTTCACTGGCATTACTTGGTCTCCTCCATCTGCTGCTCTACTGCGTCAAACACATCGAGCTTATCGCCTTCTTTCAGCGTCACGTAAGCCTTCTTCCAATCCTTGCGCGTTGTTGTGCCAGGATAACGATTCTTGCCTCGTGAGAAGCGTACAGCCTTGCCGTCTTGTACTAAGGTTTTAACCTTAACTACAGTAACGCCAAATTGTGCTTCTACAGCTGATCTGATTTCGTTCTTATTCAAGTTAAGTGGAACGCGTAGCACATATACACCGTTGGCGCTCTGTGCGTAAGCCTTCTCACTAACGCGTGGGATAATAATCGTCTGTTTCATATTACGCTTCCTCCTTGCCCAACCATGCAGTAATTACGGGTAGAGCTTTCGGTGTTATAACGATTGTATCCGCATTCAGAATGTGATAAACGCTTAGATAATTAGCGCGAACCACCAAAACGTTCTGAATATTGTTTGTAGCACGCATAAGTTCTGGTGTCTTCTCATCTACAACGATCAGAACACGACGCTCGAACTTATTGTCAGCTAGGAATGTTGCGACTTCCTTGGTCTTGCCAGTAGTCTTAATGTCTTTGATGACAATTTTCTTAGCTTCGTTAGCTACGGTCAAAGCTTGGCGAACTGCCACTTTCTTAGCAGTCTTTGACAATTTTTTAGTGTAGTTTTCGTTACCGCGTGGGCCAAATACTACACCACCGCCGCGCCAGATTGGGTTACGACTTGAGCCGAAACGTGCTCGACCAGTTCCCTTTTGCTTCCATGGTTTTTTACCACCACCAGAAACTTCGCCGCGCTGCTTGGTTGTAGCGCTAGCTAGGCGTGCGTTTGCCAAGTAGCTGTCGTATGCCAATTTCAACAATTCGTGATTTGGCACTTCCACAGCAAAAATGTCTTTAGGAAGTTTGGTTGAATCTGCCATTACTTGTTACCTCCTAAAATAATCAGCCCCTTTCGTGGTCCAGGAACAGCGCCCTTAACCCCGATTAGATTGGTCTCTGGATCAACATATGCCACTTCCAAGTTCTTAACAGTAACACGTTCGTGACCCATGTGGCCAGCCATCGTCTTACCCTTGAAAACTTTTTGTGGATACATCGAGCCAATTGAACCTGGCTTACGAGTATTACCTTTACCACCGTGCGTCTTACGATGACGCTTAAAGTTGTGGCGTTTAATGGTTCCAGCGAAACCTTTACCTTTGCTGGTTCCGGTTGCATCGACAAAATCGCCGACTTCAAACGCGGAAACATTAATTTCACTGCCAACTTTCAGATCCTCTGGAATCTGGTCGACACGGAATTCCCGAATATGTTTCGGGGTCACTTGGGCTGGCTTAACATGTCCAGCCACGGCCTTGCTCAGGTTCTTACCCTCTCCAAAAGCTACCTGTACCGCATTGTAACCGTCGGTTTCGACAGTCTTCACCTGAGTAACGGTGACAGGGCCGGCTTGGATCAGCGTTACCGGAATGGCTTTGCCGTCTTCAGCCAAGAGCTGGGTCATACCAAGTTTGGTACCGAGAAGTGTTTTCACTTTTCCTCACTCCCACTTAAATACTCCTGATGACGTGCGGTTTCTGGATTCTGGGAGAACGTTAAATGTAAACATCCGCTCATAACCAGACCTGCTCATTCACCAAGGAGAACAGTTGATATTACGCGTAATAGAAATTACTCGTAAATTGTAGCACAATTGAGCCTAAAAAGTCAACCCATGACCTACGTTCTGTTTTATCTACAATTCCGTATATGCTATAATCATATTCGAAAAGAAATTTTATTAATTAGGGGGCAATCATGAACGATTCTCAAATCGAAAATACGAATGAAGAACTGAATAATTTATATGCTATAAGAAAAGAAGCTATCAATTCATTAATTCCAGACATGGAAAAAGTAGAAGGTGTCGACGAGGAGCGGAAAGTCGAAATATACATGACGGCTGCAAGGATAACTAATAACAGCAACTTACTTCGATTAGCTTATGGTGCAGCTAAAAAGATCCCAGATACAGTAGCGCGAGCTGAGGCATTAATTGACGTTATCCAAGAGGTCAACTACTCTATCAATAAATTAGAGAATAGTTAGCAGTTCTAATAAAATTAAGCAATCCTAGATAAACAATACCGCCAACTCCAAGTTGACGGTATTATTTTTAATAAGTCTTCTACCACCCTCCAATGACCATTTTTCTATTCGGTTTTTTTGCTGAGGTAAAATCACGTCTGTAAGCTTTAATATTACTCTTAACATTGTCCCAGTTTATTATACGGATTTTATCTCCCTCAAATACGTAATCGCCCTCCTCGTAGCCTACTGATCGCATAATCCTCCTGGCCACGTCTCTTGCGTCACCTAAGGTAGGTGTAGAGCCTCGAGCCCAGTCATAATACATTTGCGCTTCATTCTCAAAGTTGGGTTTATTATCTTCGGTTATGTCTGCGTATTCATCTATACGCTTCATTGCATCCGACAATGACACTCCTCTTATTGCCTCTTCGTTGCTATCATCTCCAAAGTCCTCATAGGCAGATTTTTTATTCGCAATTTCGTCTATAAAGCGACGCGGAGAAGATTCGGTGCGTGTTGGAACCGAGCCTATTGTTTCAAGATTTGGATAATCACCATCACCTCGCATCATAGAAATCCTCTCACCAATTGAGATATCCTCTCCCGCCCGTGCCGGCTCGTAGCCACCAATCATAGCATAAGCCTCTGCCGAGTATCCAGAATTCCAGCCGCCAGTGATTACACGGTTAGAGAATGAGTTCCAGTTTGGATTTCTTGGATCTCTAAAACGTTTTTGTCGCGCATTAAACAAGAACACTTCCCAGGCATTTCTTCGCATTAAGAGTAGGGCGTTATCTTTAATAATAGACGGCATCCTACCCTCGATGCCATGAACAGCATCAAGATGAGGGTTCTTATCCAGCTTAGAAATAAGATTAAATACTGTTCTCTTGTCTACTTCTATCAGGTCCGCATCTTCACTCTCGATATATAGCGGCTGAGATTGATTATTGCGGTCTAGACTCCTTTGCAAAACAGCATCAGTCAGAAGTTTGCGCACGAAACCTATGTTGGCCTCTTCCGGCTCCATCTCAACATTTGCGTAATGAACGACTGGACGAACACCATTATGACGCTTAGCATATTTTTCTATAAAACTCTCTATGACTTTTACAGAGTTATCCTCTGGAGTTCCTTTTTTACGATTTACCAAAATATTTATTTCAAACAAAGACTGCTCAAGCGCCTCACCTTTATTATCTGTCTGATCTATATATTGACTAAGAAGCCTGTCTAGGCTATCTGCCTCCATCCAGGCGGGGATATTGACAGAGACTCTACAATTGTTGCTCATAGCCCCCAAGCTAGACATAACACTGGCGACTTTTTGTTTATATTCTGGATTTTTTGAAAATTCACTATTCAAGTAGTTATAAATTGTATTTCGCTCGCGCTCTACGCTTCTTACCACTGGGGAGTTGTCTGCTTCAACCCAGTGCTTTTTACCAGAAGCATCCTCCACTTGCCTACGCGTGCGCGGCCCTCCCATGCCAGACACCCACTTACGCATCCATCGTAGATCTCTATTTGCTCCGTATCCGTAATAATTATATGTAAAAGGATCTTCTTTTTTATTTAGTCTTTCCAACGGTTTCCTCGTTACAATCCCTGGCGCACCAAATCCCTCAACGACATTCGGCTTACTTACTTCTATTGGAGGAAATGTCATCTTTGTTTCATAGGCAACATGACTCGTAGAGACCTCGACAGAAGTTGGAATAGTTGTTATAGAATTATTTCCTTCCATAGTTGCCATAGGGGCTACATGAGTTACTCCGTCTGAATCGACGTCTTGAACAGAAACGACTTCTCCATAAGCACCATTAAATTCCATCTGGCCATGTTCATCAACCGAGAATAGGCTTGCGACTGGACTATCTGGAGGAATATTTATACTACCATCCGGCGCAATATCAACCATAAATACCCTATCTTGATTATCTATGGAGGCAGACACTGCAAACTTTAATGAACCGTTCTGAGCACCATCAGACCAAGACGCACCGTCATAGCCATAATAAGAACCATCACTCGTCATATTAGCTATTGATAGCCTAATAGACCCGTCAGCGCCCCGCTCTTCCCAGTGGAGATTCAACTCATTACCGTCAGATACTCCAGGAGTATTGTTATCATACCAAAAATCTCGCGTAATATTCGTAGTTTTAGATTGATAATGATCCAAATATTCATTTACACTCAAGTCTCGAGACATCAGTTCCTTACCATCCACTGTAGATGATAGATTCTCAATCACAACACCTTTTCCCTGTAGATATTCCTGGGAAGATTGGGACAATGAGCCGTTCGCTTCAAATGAAATATTATGAGCAAACAGTTTATTATCTGGACCAATTATATTAGCAGTTCCGTCGTCGTTATAGGTAAGTTTATAATTATCCGGCAATTTAACATTCCCGTCACCGTTACCAATACTGTGCGAAGAATACGTATCTGAGCTTAAAATAGTATTACCACTAGAACCTTCTCTATGAAATATCGCGTCTAGTACTGTCTGTCTATCTCCCTTAGTGTCACCCGAAATAGCTCTCTCGAGAAGTCCGTCATACCCTGGAGCAAAGAAAGCCGCAACTTCCTGTACAGCTATACTAAACAAAAATCCAGAACCAAATCCAATAGCAGCCGACTTGGCTATATTCTTTAAGCACAGCCTCTTAAATAGCTGATCTTTCTTGTTCTTATCTTCACTAAGAGATTGCATCAGTTCTGTCGACTTGTTTATCGCATCGTTTATTGTATCGTTTTTATCAATACCTAAATCTCTACGAAATTCTTCTGGCAGCTCTCCCAGCTTACCTTTCAGCTTAACCTTAGCTTCGGCTATTGCAACATCTAAATCAAATCTCTCAATTTCCACATTTTCTGCGCTTGAATATGAGATAAAATCAGCACGTTCTCTATCCGACATGGCGGTTCTAGATGCTGCCTCAACAAGAGATTCGTAACCCTTTTGCAATTCTTCGGGAGACAGATCGTCTCTATCGATAAATTCTCTTAATGAATTAGTCAAGTGCTCAGCGCTAACTGTATTGTAGCGAAACTCGTCCATCTCTTCTCTACGACGACTCTCATTATCAAACGATCCGCCTTGAGCCATCTCTCTAGAATGCACGCTTCGCTCCTTTCCTAGCCTACGGTATTCACGTATACCAGATAATACGCCCGTAAGTCCGCCAGGTAAAACAGTTACGCCAATAGCCTTAGCAAGAGAACCCTTACCAACCCGAAAAACGCCAGTAGCGACTGCCGCAGTCAAACCTATAGTCTCCGGACTAACAAACTTCCTAACTTGTGAACTTTGAACCTTTTCGACGATTTTATTGACCTTACTTTGATAAGCTTCCGTACGAACACCAGAGCGAGATTCTCCAGAGTAAATCTTCATTCCCTGTATAACAGCATCAACGCTCTCCCCATGATCAATCCGCTCTTTGACAGCCTGCGCAATCTCCCAGATATTGTCAATTTTTAGATCGCCCTCGCCAATAAGTCCATCGCCATTTCCATATTGATTCAATTGACGCAATATCCTGTTCTTTGCCTCGTCAAAAGATTTTTTATCACCAAGTCTACTATCTCCCTTAGCAAAATTCTCGATAAGCTTCTTCACGGATTTACCGAACGGAGAATCGTCGGCTAGCTCCTCTCGACTTTCACCGGCTTCATTATGAATACTCTCGTCATATTCAGAAGCAAAACGATCAATAGTCGCACCCGTAGCCGCTTCCCATAGAGATTTGTCATCAGTATATAAAGAAGTTATTCCATTTTCTTTAGCAATCCTCTTTCCTTCTTCGTAATACTTATTACGCAAATAAGGAGTAGTAACGCCATTTTCACCCCGCCATATGTTATGTAAAAGCTTCCTAATTTTGCCGTGATTTTCAGCGAATTCATAATCCTCTTCTCTAATGCGAGTTTCGGCATAATCTCTTGCTGCAGCATTTATATCACGCGATTGGTCGACAACAGCAATAGTTAACGGCTTATCGTTAGGATTTGCTGCTTGATTTACGCTGACCAGCATCGGATCTGTAGATGGTATTGGTTCTGTAGTAGTTGACATACTTATTTAATTATCTCCAAGATATAATGATCTAAAGCGTAACATTGTCTCAAGTGCCACTCTTTGCGTATCAATATTACAACTTGCTATATACTGCTGAACACCTTGTTCATTTACACCCTGATCTAATAGTTTATTTAGCTCATCAACCTGGTCTTCAGATAGTGCTTCAATTATCGCTCTATCGATTTGACTCAGTAGCCTATTCTTTAAATCTTCTTCAAGTTGTCTACGCACGTCACTGTCAAGGGTTTTATAACCCTTAGCGTCTATAATATCACTTATAAATTTAGATAAAGCATCCTGATTCATTGCCACACTCCTTTAACGATTAATATAACATAAAGTATCAAAATAGTACAGCATAAGCTAAATCATCACACCAACCGGCGTAAACGAAGTCAGAATTGCCATGAAAATTATCGTGACGTACCAAATTTTCCGGTTGAATTGATATTTCTCAATCTTTAATACCAGCAGCAACGCAATAAATAGCCCGACAGGAATAGCCTGGACAACCAAACCGCCAACTTCAATTGGATTTTTTAGACGAAGCCACAGCGCACTTAATATCACAAAAACCACCAATTTCAAGAAAAATGAGCCGTCATTGTCATAAATGCGTTCGCGACCTTTGCGGCTAAACAGCTCGCTAGACTTCGAGCGATTGCGAGCATAAGTACGAGTTTTTTGTTTTGTCATAAGCTAAATGGAATTATAGCATAAAAAATCCGCCCCATTCAAGAGGCGGAAATTTTATATATCGTTAAATTACATACGAATTTCAGCGTCAACGCCAGCCGGCAAGTTCAAGTTCTGCAAGCTATCAATCGTCTTTGGTGTAGCGTTTGTAATGTCAATTAAACGCTTGTGAACGCGGCGCTCGTAAGATTCACCACCAGTTTTGTAAACGTGCGGACTCTTTACGACAGTGTAAGTGCTGCGTCGAGTTGGCAAAGGCACTGGACCAGCCACGTTAGCACCTGTGCGAATTGCGGTGTCGATAATTTGTTTTGCTGATTGGTCAATGACTTTGTGGTCATAAGCCTTCAGACGAATACGGATTTTAATTCCTGTATCTTGAGCCATAGCTCCTCCTCTTATGTGCAATCTCGTAACCTCTAATTGTCCTATTTATAGTCAATCGAGTTCTCGAGATAAATTATTATTAACTATGCGATTATATCAGCAATTTTCGGCTTTATCAAGATGGGAAATCATTTCCGCAATAATTCCAGCGGATTTATTCAGTGATTCTTTTTCTCGCTCGGTAAGTGGATAGCCCGCCAAAATCTTCACGCCGTCGCTGCTGATTGTTGATGGCAATCCAAGCACAACATTATTCAAGCCATATTCGCCTTCAGCCAAAGAGCAAACGGGATAAACCGTGTGCGTCGATTTTCGGAGCGCCGAAACAATCTTAGACACGACAAACCCAATCGCAAAATACGTCGATTTCTTTGTCTCAATCACTCGATAAGCTCGGTCGCGAACCTTCTGCTCAATTCCGTCAATCATTTCCTCTGTAAATCCAGGATATTCCTTAATCGGCACT
>CALJRR010000018.1 GCA_937976315.1 uncultured Candidatus Saccharibacteria bacterium
AACGCGCCGAATTGAAAGCCGCTGGCGACCAAGAAGGTCTTCAAAAGCTTCCACGTAACTCAAGTCCTACACGACTTAAGAACCGCGACAATTTTGATGGTCGACCACGCGGTTATATGCGACGATTTGGCATGAGCCGAATCACTTTCCGCATTAAAGCTTCAAAGGGTGAAATCCCAGGCGTAACGAAAAGTAGTTGGTAGAAGGAAGGAGAAAATATGTCATTACAATCAACTGACCCTATTGCCGACCTTCTAACTCGCATTCGAAATGCAGCAATGGTTGGCAAAAATGAAATTCGCGTTCCTTCAAGTAAATTGAAAGAAGTTGTAGCGAAAGAGCTTGCTAAAGCTAATTATATTGAATCTGTTAAAGTTGAATCAGCAAAACCTCGCGATATCTTGGTAGTAAAAATTGCTAAAGATGGCGAAGCTGCTCGCTTTAATGAACTTACTCGAATGAGTAAACCAGGACGCCGAATGTATGTAGGCGTAGAAGAAATCCCACGAATTAAAAGTGGTCGTGGAATGGTTCTACTTTCAACTTCAAAAGGTGTAATGAATGGTTTTGAGGCTAAAAAACAACGACTCGGTGGCGAATTGCTACTTAAAGTTTGGTAGTTTAATCCTTGAAGCTAAATTAAAAAGACAAGTCTTTTAATGAGGGCTTGTCTTTTTTAGTAGGGTTTATTTTACTGCTTGGATATGTTATAATAATATTAATGTTTGATTCGTTTTTACATAAAAATATGGGAGTGCCTTATCGACTTCATACTACAAAAATGCGTAGTTCGGATAACCCTAAAGCTGTGGTGGTTTTTATTCATGGAATTGCAAGCAATGCTGCAATGTGGAAAAAAGCCGAAAGTGAGATTGAGGGTGAATTCGATATTTACGCTGTTGATTTAATTGGTCATGGAAAATCGCCAAAGCCAAAATGGCTGGGGGCACAAAGTCTTACTATGCAGGCTCGGGCGGTTCGTAGAATGGTTTTCGTGATGAAAAAATATAAAAAACCTCTATTTTTAGTAGGCCATTCAATGGGCTCTTTGGTTGCTGCTGAATTTTCAAAAATGTACCCAAATCTCGTAGATAAGATATTTCTACTTTCGCCGCCAATATATTCACCAGAAGAAGCTCGTGGATCGGTTCAAGAATTTATTCTTAAAAAGAGTTATCAAAAAATTGTTTCAGATCCGAAGGAATCTATTAAATTTGTAAATACCGCAATTGGAATGGGTGTAGCAGATGTTGAAAAATTTGATTCGCAAGAACAGTTTCGTCCAGTTCGAAGGTCTTTGAAAGAAGCTATTATCCAGCAAGATACTTTTACTGTTCTTTCAAATACTAAAACACCAACGAAAATTATTTATGGAGCTTTTGATCCTGTTGTGATTGGTAGAAATATTCGAAAGTTGGGTAGGATAAATGATAAAATTAAAGTTTCGCGAGTTTTAAGTGTACACGATCCAACAAAATCAATGATTTCACAAATTTCGAAAGATATTAATAAGTCTTTAAAGGAGCAAAAATGAGTAAAAAAATTATTTTAACAGGTGATCGTCCGACTGGAAAATTACATATTGGTCATTATGTGGGGTCATTGAAAAACCGAGTAGATCTACAAAATTCGGGCGAATATGAGATGTTTGTAATGATTGCAGACGCCCAAGCTTTAACAGATAATGCAAAAAATCCTGAAAAAGTTCGTGAAAATGTTCTTGAGGTTGCATTGGATTATTTAGCTGCTGGAATTGACCCTTCGAAAACGATAATTTTTATTCAGAGTCAAGTTCCGCAACTTCCTGAATTGGCAATGTTTTATGCGAATTTAGTTTCTATTTCGCGTCTTGAACGCAATCCAACAGTTAAAACTGAAATTAAGCAGAAGAATTTTGGTGAAGGTGTGCCAAGTGGTTTTGTGTTTTATCCGATTTCGCAGGCCGCAGACATTACGGCTTTTAAAGCAACCCATGTTCCTGCTGGCGAAGACCAATCACCAATGATCGAGCTAACTCGTGAAATCGCGCGTTCTTTTAATCAAGCTTATAATTCAGAAGTTCTCGTTGATCCGGAAATTATTCTTTCGAAAGAAGGGCTTGAACGTCGTTTGCCTGGCATTAATGGCATGAATGCTAAGATGAGTAAAAGTTTAAATAATGGAATTTATCTTGCGGATTCTTTTGAAGAAATGCGTGCGAAAGTAATGAAAATGTATACAGATCCAGACCATATCAAGGTTGAAGATCCGGGTAAGATTGAAGGAAATGTTGTTTTTGCATATCTAGATGTTTTTGCTGAAGATAAAAATAAGGTTGAAGAGATGAAAAAGCAATATCAAAAAGGTGGATTAGGTGATGTTGCGGTTAAAAAATACCTCATCGAAGAAATGGATAAGATTTTAAAACCTATTCGAGAAAGGCGTGAAGAGCTTGCAAAAGATCCTGAAGCTATTTATAAAATGCTTGAAGAAGGAAGCGCCAAAGCGCGAAAAGTTGCGGCGGAAACTTTACAAGAAGTTAAACGTGCTATGAAAATTGACTATTTTGGAGATAAAAATGGCGAAATTTAATTCGAGCGATATTTTAAAGATTTTGCGAAAATTCAATATCGCGAACGAAGATAATGTTCCGCGAAATATTGAAGAGCTTAAAAAGATTTCAGCTGACGAATTTTCAGAAATATTTACATTTAAATTTAATAAGAATAAATTTTTTGTTATTATTGATGGAACTGCGGAAGATGATGAATTTTATATTCGAGAAATTTTGCGTAAGAATTTTGGCGAAATCGAAGGACGTCTGGTTGAAAATCCATTAGACTCAATGATGAGCTTCGCGATACCTTTTGAAGGCAAAGACGTTTATCTTTTCCAAAACATTCAGTCGAAAAAGCGTTTGGATGTTTATCTAGCTGAAAAATATCCAGAATTCTCACGCGCTACAGTTCAAAAATATATTAAAAATGGTTTTGTTGAAGTTAATGGAAAAATTGCAAAAAAACCAAAAGATTTGGTGGATGAAAAATCGAAAATTTTAATTAATATTCCTGATAAAAAGGTTGAAAAAGTTGATTTTCCGGTTATTTTCGAAGATGAGAATGTGATTGTAATTAATAAGCCTCGAGGCGTTTTAACGCATAGCAAAGGCGTTTTGAACGATGAATTTACTGTCGCAGATTTTTTTGAAAGTCGTGGTGCTAAGTTTGCAAAAGGTACAAATCGCATTGGTATTGTTCACCGTCTCGATAGGGAAACATCGGGAGTTATTATCGGTGCGAAGAATGATGAAACTGCAAAAAAATTACAAAAGCAATTTTCAGAAAGAACCACAAAAAAGACATATCTTGCCATAGTTAAGGGTAGTTTAAATCCTAAAAAGGCAATCATCGATCTACCGATTGCACGAAATGGTTCCGCGCCAAGTACTTTTATGGTTCACGCCAAAGGAAAGACTGCTCAGACTAAATATGAAGTTATAGATGAAAATAACGAACTATCTCTAGTAAAACTTACGCCAAAAACTGGCCGAACTCATCAACTTCGTGTTCATTTAAGCTACTTAAAGCATCCGATTTTGGGTGATAAAGTTTACGATAAAACTATCACAAAAGCCGAATCTGAGCAAAGAATGTTTTTACATGCCCAAACACTCGAGATTACGATTCCTCCAAAAAATGGTGAAAAAGATTCGCAAAGAATGGTTTTTGAAGCTGAAATTCCTGAAGGTTTTAAATTAAATCACAATGAATAATTTTTTCAAAAACACTATCCTAAACTCACACGCCACGATTATTGAAATTCCTCATGGATACGGTTTTGATTTTGCCTTAAAGAAGATAGATTTTCCAAAAGAAATACAAGTTATTAAATTTGAGCCAACTATTCATAGCACACAAAAAACTGAAAGTATTAATGTGGAAGATATTGAAATTCTGCAAGAAAAAGTTAAAGTTAAAAGTGTTAAAAAGCGCTGTTTTGTTTTTGTGAATGCAGAAAAAATGAACGAAGCTGCTCAAAATAAATTTTTAAAGATATTTGAAGAACCTACTAAAAATACTTCATTTTTACTTCTAACCGAGAATAAAAACGCTTTCGAAAAAACAATTTTATCGAGAGCGCAGATTTTAAGAATCCCGCCAATTTCCACTATAGAATCATTAAATATGCTCAAAAAAACAAAGCTAGACAATCAAGACAAGCAGAAAATTCTTTTTTTAGCAGATGGCTTACCTGGTGAAATCGAAAAACTTTCAAATAGTAAAAGATATTTTAACGAACAAATAGAGAATGCCGAAATTGCTAAACGATGGTTTACTGGGTCTCGCTTTGATAAAATATTAATTATAAAAATATTAAAATCCGACAGAGATAAAACCTTAAAGGTACTAGAAATTCTATTAAAAATAACAAGCCAAACCTTTGCTCAAAGTCCAAAAGAAAATGCGCTTAAAACAAAGGAAATTTTAAATGCATTTGACAGAATTTCAAAAAATGGAAACGTCGGTTTAATTCTACTTGGGGTGGCGATAGTATAGATTTGCAAAAAAATAACTGCTTGTGGTATAATAGTAATCATGTTAGTGTTGATTTTAATTATCGCATTGAGTATTTATATTTTTTGGAAGAAGTCCGATGAGGTTCTAAAAAATACATTGCCAGACAATCTTTCAGCTAAGATCGATAAATTGTGGCGAGTTGCTCAAGAAGCGATTATTGATAGAAAATATCTTCGTGCTGAAAAAGTTTTATTGACTATTTTGCGCTTTGATGAACGAAATGCTACCGCATATAATAGATTAGGTATCATTTATGCAGGACAGAAGCAATTTGATGACGCTATCGAGTGTTTCGAAATTGCACAAAGCTTAGAAAGTAGCGCATCAAGCCTACATAATGTTGGACTCATATATCTTGAAACAGAGAACTATCAAAAAGCTGCTTTAGCTTTTGAACAGGCTCTTGAGATTGAAGATAATATGCCAACGCGTTACATTGCATATGCTCGCGCACTTGAAAAACTAGGAAAAGACAAATTAGCTATTTCTGCCTTAGAAAAGGCGGCCGAACTAGATGAAAGGCCACAAATTCTACGGAGTTTAGGTGCTCTATATCTAAAGGTTGAAGATCTTGAAAAAGCGAAAGAAATCAAGGATAAACTTGAGTCTCTAAAGGATGATCGCAGAGCATTAAAGCAAAATCGAATATCTAATAAATCCATCTCAACAAAAAAAATAACAATGTAATAAATAAAATAAAAGACAGCCAAACGAGGGCTGTCTTTTAGAATATAAATATTTATAATCTGCCTAATTAGTCTTCCTCATGATGCCGTGAAGCAATAAATAATTGAGCTACAGACACTAGAATTATCACTGAAGAGACAAACCAGAATTGGCTAGTATTTGGGATATTAAATTCGAAGAATTCACGCAAAATAGGTGTGCTAAATATAACTGCGGTAAATAACAGTGTTCCTAATATATATAAACCTCTTCGAATGTCGTTATTTTTTGACGGTTTTGAGCCCAAAAATACTTCGCTTAGAATCGTCGCAAATACACCAAACCAGGCAGTCGTAATTACCACTGTTGCAAGAATTCCGTGCATCATCGCTCGATTAGTGAGTAGTCCGCCAGTTCGGACATGAAGACCGATATAAATGAACGAAATAGCCAATCCGCTTAATATTGCAATTGGTAAAATTGCATAAAGTGTATCCCGCCAGAAATTTTTCGGATTAATCTTATGCTTAGGAATCGGTGGAAAGAGTGTAGTTAAAACTGTTGGTAATGTAACTAGAATAAAATTCATATACGTAATATGTCTTGGCAAAAAAGGATAATTTATTCCTGCAATCATTGTGGCGAAAAGAATTGTTACACCTAAGATGATTTTATGGAAGAATAGAATTGCAATCATTTCAATTGAGAGCATGATTCTGTTACCGATTTCAACGCCACTAGGTAAAGAAGTGAAAGAATTATCCATTAAAACTAAATCTGCCACCCGTCGAGTTGCTGGAGCGCCATCAAACATCGAGATCCCAAGGTCAGATTTTTTGATTGCTAGAGCATCATTTACTCCATCACCAATCATTCCGGTATAGAATTTATTTTTTTGAAAAATGCCAATAATTTTCTCTTTTTGTTCCGGTAGAACGCGCGCAAAAATAGTATTTTCAAGAACCGCTTTTTCAAAATCTTTTTTCGAAAGCTCTTTTAATTCTGCGCCGGTAATATATTTTTCGGCATTTTTGATGCCTGCTTCAGAAGCGATAAAGCTAACTGTTCGAGGATTGTCCCCAGAAATAACACGAATCGAAACACCTCTATTTTGTAAAAATGCAACTGTTTCTTGAACATTTTCACGCAAAGCATTTTTAAGAGTAATAACTGCAAGAGGTTGGAGTTTTTCAGATTCTAGTAAATCTTTTATTTTTCCAGCTTTATTGAATTTCGCAAGCAAGAGAACACGAAAACCTTGTGATGCTAAATCATTAATTTTATCTGTAATATCGGTAGATTTTATGCTGTTATCTAGGTTCTTCAAGATAAATTCTGGGGCACCAAAAACTATAGATTGTTCATCTGTGGAGTCTTTTCGAAAGCTCATCCCGGAAAGTTTTCGCGAGCTCGAAAAGGCCATATAGTCTGTAATTTTTATATTTCCTTTTGAAGAAAACTCGTTAAGAATAGCCTGTGCTGTTGCATTTTTCTCGGCAGATTCTGAGTTTAAAGCGTTTAAGATTTCACCAATTTGTTCTTTAGAAAGGTTTTTGTCTAAAATCTCGCAAGAATTAAACTTGATTTCGGGAGAAGTTAATGTTCCGGTTTTATCTGTCGCTAGAACTTCCAATAGAGCCATATCCTCAATGGCAGAAATTTTTTGCGGTAAAACTTTTGCTTGAAGTAGTTTTAAGGAACCGTAGGCAAAAAATAGCGAACTTGCCAGTAATAACCCTTCGGGCACCACAACAACTGCAGCAGATGTGATTGTTTTTAGAATAGTGGTAGGGTCTTCCTTAAAAATAAAGAAATAAACTACACAAATTATTGCTGTAAGTGCAAGAGCAAACCAGCTCAATCGAGAGATCAGCTTTGAAATTTTTTGTTGAATTGGTGTTAGTTTTGGTTTGTAGTTTTTTAGTTTGGCTGTCATTTGGCCAGCTTCAGTTTCATCTCCGACAGCAATAACTTCTGCTTCAGCATCGCCCGCAACAACAATTGCACTCGAAAGAATTTTATCACCAACTTTTTTAGGAATTGAATCACTTTCACCAGTTAAGATAGATTCGTTAACTTCAAAAGAGTTTGATTTAATGATTTTTGCATCCGCAGGAATTTCATCACCAGTTTTTAGTAAAATTCTATCGCCGGTTTTTAGTTCGGTGAAGAAGACTTCTTCTGTTTGTCCATCTCTAAAAATTCGAGCACGTGGAGCGCTCATCAGTTCGATTTTTCGAAGAGTTAAATAAGCACGGATTTCTTGAATGCTACCAATGAACGAATTGACTAAAATTACGAAAGAAATAAACCACGCATCACGATGCTCGCCAACAAGTAAAAGCCCGCCAGCAAGAATAAAGATAGCAATCGATATTGGTGAAATAAAGTTTCTAAAAATTATTGTACGGATATGTTTCATGTAATATATTATAACAGTTTTTAAATTAATAAAAAACCCTCACCGAGGGTTAGAATTATTTTCTTGACCGTACACTGAGGCCAACGAGTAATCCTGGATAAATAGGTTTATCCGGATGGTATTCTGAGAACTTTTCTAAAAACTTTCTATTCTTTTGAATAACCTTTATTTCATTTTTCAATGGCTTCGGTATGTCGTTTGGGTTAAAGCATTGATTTCGATGAAATAGCTCCTCATTAAAAAGCGCAAAAACTTCGTCGTTAGAGTAATCTTTATCAATGTTTTCCGCGAGTCGATCTAGCAATGTATCAATAACACCAGCATTAATATAAATTGTTTTACTTAACAGATGTGCATTAAAGCCTGTTTCTACCAGCAGTCGTGCATCAATTTTTGGAATTGCACAAACTAAATAATCAATTTTTTGTGATTTTTTTGCATAGTTTACAATTTCATTAAATAATCGGTACAACTCTTCTCGCGTAGCTTTATATTCACCATCGCTGATATTTATGAAGTCAAGAATTTCATAGATATCAATGATTCTTTTTTCTTTCTTGACTTTCTTAAAAGATTGTAGAGCTATAGCTGCCACAACTCTTCCTTTTTTTCGAATAAAAAACCACTCATCCCTTGAAAAGAAATCTGTACGTCTATATGAACTGTGTGTTTCTTCTAAGGCGGATGTGATTTGTTTTGCAATTTTATCTTTTTCATCACCTAAATTATTAAAAGTTTCAATTAACTTAGATTTAGGTTTTAAAAATCTCATTATCATAAAAGTACCTCCAAAATATGAACTATTTGTTATTATATCATTTTTTAGGCTTTAAGGCAAATGTAAGCTTTATTTTTAATGGAAAGTGTGTTAAAATCTATGAATAACTTATAATCTTAAAAATAATTATGAATGCAATAAAAATATTTAAACGGTCTTGGTGTTATTTCTATAAGAATAAATATGGTTTTTTGATAGGAACTTCAATCCTGCATTTTACAATGTCTATTTTTGGAGTTAATGCGCTTTTTTGGGTTTTTAAATTGATTTTATTATTCTCAAACCAAGAGAACCTTACTAAAGATAATTTTTATTTACTATTCTCAAACCCCTTGAGCTTTTTGTTTTGCGCAATATATGTTCTTCTAGTGGCATTTTTAACATTCATTGAGTTTTTTGTTCTAGTAACTTTTATAAATTCACGTAAAGATAGTGAAAGTTTTTCATTAAAAAGAGTTTTTTCGAAAGCATTCTTAAAAATGAGAAGCCTACTTAGCTTTCAAATTTTCTTTTTTATAGTTTATTTCATATCGATGGTGCCCCTTGAAAATCTAGGTCTTTCTTCAACTATAACCGAAAAACTTCGAATTCCAGCTTTTATTACTGGTGAAATATCAAAAACACCAGCTGGATTAATAATGTGTATCGTTTTGGTTGTAATGATTTTTTATATTAATTTCCGGCTAATTTTTACCTTACCGCGAACAATCCTAAAAGACGAACCTCTTTCGAAAAGCATTAAAGCGAGCTGGAAAGATACTCATAAGAAAATGGCGCAAATCTTAATTCCAATCGGTATTTTCGAAATTATTTTTCTTACTGCAACTCTAATCTTTATGTTGATAACCGTTACGCTTCTTGGAGGATTAAAAGAAATTTTAGGCTTTTTAATTGCGCAAACAATCTTACAGACAATCTTTGATGCCGCCTTTTTTGCACTTTCAGTATTAACAAAGGTATCGATCGTGATTGTTCTGCTGGAAATCTTAGACTCGAAGAGTTTAAAAAATAATCCAAAACCAACTCAGCAAAAAAAGCACTCGAAAACTTTCGCGCTTTTGATGATTGCGCTTTTGATGGGGGCAACTTTTACTAATGGGATTCAAATCTATTATCGAAAGGTTGATACTAAAATTTTGAAAATTGCACACCGTGGAAATGTTCATGGCGGTGTGGAGAATTCGTTAGAGGCGCTTGAATCTGCAAAAAAGATTGGTGCCGATTATGCCGAACTAGATATTCAGTTGACTCGTGATAATCATTTTGTCGTTATGCATGACTATAATCTGCAAAGATTGACCGGCCGAAACGCACGTGTTCGAGATTTAACACTTGATGAAATTAAAACTTTAACGATCCGCGAAAACAATTTCGAAAGCCGAATTCCAACTTTCGAAGAATACGTTAATAAAGCTAAAAAAATAAATATCAAACTATTAGTTGAAATTAAGCCAAGCGGTGATGAGCCTGAAGATTTTGCAGAAATGTTTATAAAAAAGTTTCGAAAACTTGGCGTCGAAAAAACTTTCAAGGTGATGTCTTTAGATTTAGATTTAATGAGAAAAATTGAAAGAATCGATCCTGTGATTGAAACTGGTTTTGTGATTCCGATTCAATTTGGCGACTTTGATGATTCGAAAATTGATTTTTACGTGATTGAAGATTTTTCGTATCGTAGCGGTTTGGCATTTAAGGCACACAAAAAACATCGCAAAATTTTTGTTTGGACATTAAATACGCAAAGCGAAATCTCTAGATATCTTCAAGAGCCAATTGATGGAATAATTTCAGATGAGATTCAAATGATTAAAGATATCGAAAAAGAAGATCGTTCGAAAGAGCCAATTCTAAAGAGTTTTGTGCGACTTCTAAAACTTCGATTTTAAAAAACCGCAAATAAATTAACTTTGCGGTTTATTTTTATTTATCGAATCGTTTTAAGATTGATAAATTCGTGTTGCAGGGCAAATAAATCATAAAATCTTGCAGATAACATAAAGAATTCCGAAACGTTGTTTTCCTTAATTTGTTCTTCTGTCGGTTCAAGTTTTAAACAAATTTCACAAAAAGCTTGCATTAAACCTAAGAAGTTAAGATATTCATCTTGGTAAGGTTTACGGTGGTTTCTTAAAACCGAAAGGAAATCGTTTGTTAAGATTGGAATTTCATACTCACCACTAAATTCATAAATTGCAGAATTCATTCGTTCATGGACTAATTTTGAAATTCTAATTTGGTTTATATCTCGTCTTCGATATTCAGAAATTGGGAATGGCGAGTTGTAACTTCCTGAAGGGAAAAACATATGATGCTTATTACTTCTTCCTTCCTTTCGCCGTTGAAAATTCTTAGGAAAACTCCTGATTTCCGCAATAATTTTTTCGCGTTCCTCACTCCAGTTATAAACTTTCGAAATAATAGTATATTTACCGTTTGAATCTTTCGAAACTGTTTCTATTTGGCGACGGCGGCGGCGAATTTCTTCTAAAACATACCTTTTTGGTTTTTCTTCATAAACATCTTCAAAATACGCTTTAGTTTCAAAAAAACATTTAGCCGGATTTTTTAAAATATCTGAACCTCTTAAAGAAAACCATTTCCAAAACTCGCGTCGGTAATCTGATCCCATTAGCATATATAAATTATAGTAATAGAACGAAATGCGCGCATTGATAAACTTAATAAGCTCGTCATCGATTTTTTTAATATTATGATGATCGATATCGTCAAAAATCTGCAAACTTTGTATTTTACCAACATGAATCAAAGAAAGCACAAATGCGGCAGCCATTTCCTCGGGCAGTTTTTTAGTAGTGAGAAGATTTGTCAACTCAATTAAAAAACAAGGCGAAGCTTGAGGGAAAAACAACAGCATTATTAGAGCCTTAATGGTTTCACTCGAGAACGAATGAAGTTTTTCATTAGAGCGCCAACCGAGTTTTTTATCGGGAGCTTCCGGATCAATTCTTAACAACAACAAGATGATTATTTCAATTTTTTGCAAAATATCTTCTGAAGGCTTGCTTGGAATTTTAATTTCACTAATAATTTTAGCACTTTCATCTGATAATTCGATTTCGAGAAATTCTTCGTAGTTAAAGCTAGAAGAAAGCATTTTTTGCCTTTTACTAATCGAAGAAATAACTTTCTCTAAGTTATAATAGAACATCGCATCTTTAAGTTTCATAATTTATTCCTCCTATGATAAAGTGCGCTAAAAGTAGATAATTGTTATTATACAATTTTTTTACAAATATTTCAAGTAGATAAAAGCTTGAAAAAAAAGTTTTTTTATGCTAAAATTATAAGGTTAATATTAAATGCGAGTGAAATTTGGGAGATTTTGCGCCTCATTTCTTCGGAAGAAATGACCAGCACGAAGCAAACAAACACTCTTTAAATGAAAGGAATAGTTCAATGAGTCGAATCGGAAAACTACCTATTGAGGTTCCGGCTGGTGTGACAATCACGATTGACGAGAACGAGATTTCAGTTAAAGGCGCTAAAGGCGAGCTAACTGTGCCTCATTTGTCAGACGTAACTGTCGAACTTGACGGCACAACATTAAAAGTTGTTCGAAAAAATGACGAACGCGTAGCCCGCGCACAACACGGATTACAACGAGCTCTTTTGAATAATGCCGTTATTGGTGTTACAAAAGGTTTCGAAAAGAAATTGGAAGTTAACGGAGTTGGTTTCCGTGTTCAAACTAACAATCCACAAGAGCTTGAAATGCAACTTGGTTTCTCACACCCTGTAATCTATAAAGCGAAAGAAGGAATCACTCTTTCTAACGATAAAATGGTTATTACAGTTGCAGGAATCGACAAGCAAGCTGTTGGTCAAGCTGCGGCAGAAATCCGCGCTTTGAAAAAACCTGAACCATACAAAGGTAAAGGTATTAAATATGTTGATGAAGTTATCTTGCGAAAAGCAGGAAAGGCAGGTAAGTAATGTCTAAAGCATTAGCACTTAAGAAACAAAACTTAGCTTTGCGAAAAGGTCGCGTTCGAGCAAAAATTTCTGGAACAGCTGAACGCCCACGCTTAACTGTAACTATTAGTAATTTGCACGTTTCAGCTCAACTTATCGATGACGTTGCTCAAAAAACTCTTGTTTCGGCAACAACTGTTGGTTCAAAAGCTAAAGGTTCAAAAACAGAACTTGCTGCAAAAATTGGTACAGAAATCGCCAAAAAAGCAAAGAAAGCTAAAATTAATACAGTAGTATTTGACCGAAATGGTCGCCAATATGCAGGTCGCTTGCACGCTTTGGCAGATGCTGCTCGTAAGGAAGGATTGGAGTTCTAATTATGGCTGAAGCTCAAAAAACTCAGGCTCCACGCCGAAACAACGACCGACACAACGGTCGAAATAATGGTCGAAAAAACGACCGCCGAAACAATAACCGACGCCAAGAACGCGAAGAGAAGCAATTCGAAGAATTAGTAATCAATATTGATCGCGTTTCTCGTGTTGTTAAAGGTGGACGACGCTTCCGCTTTAAAGCTCTTGTTGTTGTGGGTGACCGCAAAAACAAAGTTGGTGTTGGTGTAGCTAAAGGTCAAGATGTGACTGCAGCTATCGCTAAAGCAACAAATGTTGCAAAGAAAAATATGGTTGAAATCGCGCTTGAAGGCGACACAATTCCACACGAAGTTGAAAAGAAAGTAACTGGTGCACACGTTCTTTTGAAACCTGCCGCTCCTGGTACTGGTATTATCGCTGGTGGTGTTGTTCGACAAATCATTGGTGTAACAGGTATTCGAAACATGCTTTCGAAATCTCTTGGCTCAACAAACAAAGTTAACATTGCTTATGCAACAGTTGATGCTTTGAAGAGTCTTGTACCTAAAGACCAATGGCTAAATGCGCCAAAAAAAGCTAAAAAGGAGACTAAGTAATGAAATACAATGAACTCCAAGTTGCTGCAAATAAAGATCGAATCCGCGCTGGTCGTGGTATCGCTGCTGGTCGTGGTAAAACTGCTGGCCGTGGTACAAAAGGTCAAGGTGCTCGAACAGGTAAAAAACTTCGTGCAACTTTCCAGGGTGGTCAAAACCCACTTGTTCAAGCGACTCCAAAAGCTAAAGGATTCAAATCTTTGCGAAAACCAGCTCAAGTTGTTTATCTTGATCATCTAAATGATCTAGCTGGTGAAGTTGATAACTTCCGACTATTCGAAGAAGGATATATCGAAACTCCATTCCACAAAGTTAAAGTTATCTCTCGAGGTGAATTGAACGAAAAAGTTACTTTGAAAGTTCAAGCAGCTTCAAAATCAGCTATCGAAGCTATCGAAAAAGCTGGTGGTAAATTCGAAAAAGTTGCTACACCTTTGAAAAAATCAGTAAAAGAAGAAAAATAATTCTTCTTGAAATTGTTTAAAACAGCTCGAAAGGGCTGTTTTAATTAATATTAAAATGTGCGGGGCTGTAGGGCTTGATTTTTGAAGTGTGTTGGAGTAAGATCATAGTATGAAAGACGCGTGGAAGATAGCTATAAAAAGAAAAATTAAAGTGTTCTTTATGATTTTAGCTATAGCTATGATACCCGTAGTGTTGATAGGTGTTCCGATGTATTTTATAGATAAATGCACGCTAGGACTTTGTCCAAAGAAAGAAGAATCAAAAGAAGGTATCCGCACTGTTAAGGATTTTGACCCTAACGAGGTGTTCAGATTGGTTAACGAAGAAAGAATTAAGGCTGGAGCTAAACCATTGATAAGGACACCTGAACTTGATATTTCTGCCGAAACAAAAGCTAAGCGTATGCAAGATATTCAGAATGTTGATCATGTCGACCCACAAACAGGATATGACGGGATGGATTATATTGTAGATTTATTTCCTGGACTTCAATGCCGTTTTATAGGTGAGAATATTGCCGCTAATTATACAACCGAAAAGAAAATGGTAGACGGCTGGATGGGTAGTCAAGGACACAAAGAGAATATTTTAAACCCTAAGTTTACGCATGCCGGATTGTATGCGACACGTGGCGGTGGGGATAAGAGATATCGCCGTATTACTGTTCAACATTTTTGTCAAAAAATATAACTAAGCCAAGCATCGTCTCCCAAATAACATATAGAGGAAGATATGGCTTTAGACTACGGTAAATATAACGGTAATGATGACTTTCGTGGCTTTTTAGCTGCGAACGGTTTACATGGTATGCTCTCTTATACCGGAAATGATGGTGGTGTAGACAGAGATGCTTTAATCAGAAAAAACCACCCTGATGGCCCAGGTTTTAACGATGCTAATGAGCTAGGGCGAGAATATACAATGACTAACGCGCTCGTTAGAAATTTATACAATAACTGGAACACGGTTAGAAATAATAGAAATAAACCAACTCCAACCCCATCAAACCCTCAAGGTAGCGGCTACTACAACCCCCAAGCGGCAGCCGAAGCAAAAGCAAGGGCAGACGAAATTGCGAAATATCGTGAACAAGAACGGGTGGCAGCTGAAGGTTTGGGCAGATTGGATCGCCAACGAGATATTTGGCGTGGTAATGTTGAAAATAACTATGCCAACCAGCTCAACGACCTTGAGAACAGCTACACCCAAAGCAAGGGCGCCTATGAGATGAACAAGCGAGACTCAGAAGCCCAAAACCGTGCGGTGCGTTCACAAATCATGGAAGACGCAAACAACCAAACCAACTCTTTGCGCCAGATGTTTGCGGCAGGTGGAGCAGGAGACTCGAGCGCAGCACAAATCGTTGCTCCTTGGGCGGTTGGCTTGGAAGCGAGCCGAAACGCCGGAAGCGCACAAGATGCTTTTGCCCGAGACCGCCGAAACCAAGACTTGGAGTTTGCCAGCGCAACTAACGCATACAACAAGAACAAGAAAGACTGGGAAACGAACCGCCAAGATGCGCTAAACAATGTTGATTCACAAATTGAAAGTAGCCGAATTGACTTGAATAACCGAATTATGGATGCAAGGCAGAAGCAAAAGACTGCCTCGATCGGAACAATAAAAAAAGCCGCATTTCTCTGTATCAACAGAGTGCGGTATTTGATTTTTCGTAGACTGCCAAGAAATAAAGAATTTCTTGGAGCCACGATCGGGGCTTGAACCCGAGACCTCATCCTTACCATGGATGCGCTCTACCAACTGAGCTATCGCGGCGTAACAGGCTTAATTTTAGCATATTAAGCCGTATTTAATCAACTGAGCTATTTTTTACGAGTGGATTTTTTGACTGGCGTGCCGGCTTCTTTTGGTAGCTTCGGCGTGACAAATGCCTCTATTATTCCCCACGCTACGCTATTGACTAAGAACGTAACGAACAATATTCCTGAAGCTGATGCCGCCAAGTGCGCCGATGAAGCGTTAAATAATGTCAATAATCCCGCTACGGCCAGACCAATTATGGCTAACATAATATAAGCGTATTGTAATTTCAATCGTTGGTTTTTTTCGCTATTCCATAATGCCAGAATAGATTTTGTAAATTCAAACATACTCATATAATAGCACATATGCTTATAAAAGTCAATATTACTACTCTTTTTTTGTCTAAAAAAATCGCCCGTAAAGGCGATAATTCAATCTTGGTGCTGGAAGTAGGACTCGAACCTACGAAGCCTTACGGCGGGAGATTTACAGTCTCCTGTGATTGCCACTACACGATTCCAGCGTGATGTGGAGCCGCTTCTCGGGCTCGAACCGAGGACCTACGGTTTACAAAACCGTTGCTCTAGCCAACTGAGCTAAAGCGGCAACTGAACTTATTTTATCAATTTTTTCTCTCTGTGACAAGAGTTTACATAACTATTTTTCGTGGTTGATGTATTTTGCGCTGCTGGCGTGGACGTGGCGCGTCAGCTTTCTTTGATGACGTCGTCGGAGTTAGCATTTTTGTAGCTTTCTTGCGTAATTCTTCAGCTAATTCAGCCTGTCCGGCATTGTCGTAAGCCTCCGCTAGAATCTTCAGTGTTTGAGGAATCGGCTCTAACTCGACAGCTTTTTCCAATGCATTGATAACCTTCTTCGTATTCCCTATTTTTTCCTGAACCTTAGCGTAAGCAATGTAGCGTGCCGCCAAATCATCTTCCATCTCCAATGCCTGCTCAAATGCTAGAGACGCCTTTTCATAGTTCTCTGTTTCGTAGTAAATTAAGCCGACGTTATGAAGGCTGGAGGCACTTGGCTCCAAACTCTGAGCAATCTCAAAACACTCGATAGCGTCTTTATATGCGCGCTGCTTGGCATATAAAATCCCCAAGCGGTTGTACGCCGTGGCGTTTTTCTCGTCGACTCGCAAAATTGTCAATAATGCCTTTTCCGCTCGCAAATATTTATTCTCACGAATTGATTCCTGGGCAATTTCCCATAACTGATCAAGTTTATTAGTAATCTTAGTTGGCAGATCGCCAGTTTCTTTAATTGACGGATGATAAAAAATCGCCCAAATCATTAAAATTAGAATGAGGAATAATCCAAACATATCTATACTATTATATCACAAGTTGCGTCAGCGCCAGCCTGACGTTGGCATTGGATTTTAACGCGCTCGCAACAGAGGTGGTTTTTTCAAGTTGCTCCTCAAGCGACGGATTCATCCCGTGAGATAAAGCCTGAAAGCGAATCATATTTACTATAATATCCGTCAGCAATATCGCTTTTTGGCGGTCAGAAAAGTATTTGACGAGATCCTTAAACGTGTCGTATTTTCGATTCGTGGCTAAAATTTGCTTTGCGTCGGTGGCTAATTGTCGATATTCGGCGAATTTTTCTGGATTTTCTGCTAATTCTTTAATTAGTAATGGTCGCACCGCCGCTAAGAAAAGGATTTGCTGGCTAGAGGCGGGGTCTAAATTGTACTTTTCAAGCAGTTTTTTATCTTGGGCGGATGTCGTTTTATGAAGCGTCAATGTCTGGCAGCGAGATCTAACAGTGTCAAGCATCAACTTCGGGTTTTTCGCGACAAGGATAAAATTGGTGTTTTTATTCGGTTCTTCCAGCGCTTTCAGGAATGCATTTTGCGACGGCTCGGTCATCGAATCGGCTTCGTCAATGATAATAACTCGACGATTTATGGCGTAAGTTCGGAGCATAGAGATGAGCTCGCGGATTTGATCAACAGATATGGTCTGCTTTTCCGGAAGTGGTTTCAGGTGAAAAACATCGCTATTTTTTGCTAGCATTTGAGTCACGCCCAGCCCGTCAAGTCCGTAATCCGCAATCACCAAAAGTGCGTGCGGCAATTGCGATGAAATTTGGCTGATTTTTTGAGCGTCTCGAGCGGATATAATCACTTCAGACATCTATAAATCCTCTGGGAAGAATTTCTTGAACTCGTCAGGGATTGCGGCTTCAAAAACTTTTCTCTCGCCAGACGGCAAAGTTATCTCTAATTTTTGAGCATGCAACATCATACGACAATCCGAAGATTTTCCGTAAACTCGATCACCAAGAATCGGTGCATTCAAATGAGCCAAATGGACGCGCAATTGATGAGTTCGACCAGTGGTCGGCTTCAATTCCACAAGCGACTGAGTATCATTTTCCGCCAAAACATGGTAAGTCGTCTGAGCTGGTTTCCCGTTCGGATCTATACGAAAAGTGCTCGGCGCCGAAGGATTGCGCCCAATCGGCAGATCAATTTTTGCGGCGTTCAACTTTGGCTTGCCGTCGGTTATCGCTATGTAGGTTTTCTTGGCGGTTCGCTCGGCAAATTGCCTCTGTAAATGCGCGGCAGATTCTGGGTTTTTGGCTATAATCAGTAGTCCCGAAGTGTCGCGATCAAGCCTATGGATAATTCCTGGACGATCCGTGTCCGTCGCAAACGAAGTCTTCTGACGAATTATCTCTGCAACCGTCGACTCATCAGAAAGCCCGCCCTTTGCGTGTGTCAATAGCCCGCTTGGCTTATTGACGACAATCACATCATCATCCTCGTATAAAATCGGCAAATCAACGTCCGCCTGCTCTTTTTCTGGCAAATTAAGCGCAATCTCATCAGTTTCATCAACCTCAAATTTTGGCGTCGTCACGACTTTATTATTGACCGAAACATATCCAGCTTTTATGTATTTTTGCCAAAGACTTCGGGAAATTGTCGTGTCAAATTTGGTCGATAAATAAATATCCAAGCGCACTTTGGTCGGCGAAATTTTGAACATTATGACATACTTTCCCTGGAACGGCGTTTCGATAAATTCTGGGTCTAGCGGATTCGGCAAAATCTCGGCGTTATCTGGTTTTTCCGTCCACAATTCGTCAATAGATTCTTCGTCAACAATTGAACCGTAAAGCAGCGCAAAGTGCTGCTTATTCAAAATAAATTCCGCAAAAACGTGCGACTCGTCCGTTTGAATTTCCAGCCGACGCAGTGCTTTGACGGGCGTATTATCGTCCGCTAATTTGTACAATCTAGCTATTTTCAGCACTGTCCGAGGCAATATTTTCACGCGATTTGCTCCCTATTTTCGAAGCCCTACAGCTTTTTGAACACGGTACAAAGTTTCATTGGCGACGACATTCATGTCTTTTTCACTAGAAGCCAGCTTCTCTTCAATTGCTTGCTCATCAACCGCCGCAAGCCGATTCTGAAAATTCTCCAAAAATTCCGCGACTTCGTCAGCCACAATTCGCTTGAAATCACCATAACGATCCATACCAAAGTACTCGTTGGCGGTCTGCTCCAGAGTAACTTCCCTGCCAGCGTCTTGTCGAACCAATGTCAAAATCTCCAGCAAATTAGAAATTCCCGGCTGGTTTTCCTTGTCATATTGAACTTTGCCAATTGAATCTGTTGTTGCGCTCATTATTTTCTTATGTGCCGATTTTGGATCGTCAGAAAGGAAAATAATTCCCTTGCCGCTCTCGTCAGATTTGCTCATTTTCTTCGCTGGATTCACGAGATCTTTAATCCTCAATCCTTGATCTTTTCCGAAGAATTGATGTTGCTGAATTACGGGTTTTGGCACGATAAATAGATCGCCAAACTTACGATTCATTCGCTCGGCAATATCACGCGTGAACTCCAAATGCTGGGTCTGATCGTCGCCAACTGGCACGTAAGTCGCGCCGTAAAGCAAGATGTCGGCAGCCATCAGGACAGGATAGTTAAATAGTCCGACGGAGATATTTCTGTCTATAGTGTCCCAAATTCTCTGTTCGTCAGACATTTCCCCCTTGGTTATTTTACTATCAAGAAACTTACGCGATTTGTCTTTGAACTGTGTCATTATGCTCATCCTGCCAAACCCAGTGAAGCAATCTAAAATCCATGTTAGCTCGCTGTGAGCTGGGATATAACTTTGGCGATATAGATGAATGGAGGGATTGTCTAACGACAATCCAGCGGCGGCGTAAACTCGCGCGTTATTTAGGACGCTGTCGTATAACTTGCTGTGGTCAATTGGCGTCGTAAAACTGTGAAGGTCTGGGATGAATAGATTGATGTCGTATTCGTCCGAGCGACGTTTCGCCATGTTGATAATTGGCAAAATAGCCCCAAAGTAATTACCTATGTGGATGTTATTGTTGGCGCGCACGCCAGTGAGGATGACGGGTTTTGATGGTTTCATTAAGTATATTATAACATTATTCGATCGTTAAGTAATGGGACTATAGTTGTTGCTTTATAATCTTTAAAGATTTTTTATATGTAGACGCTATATCATTTTCTATCTTTCGTATGGCTGATACATCACTTTGGGATGTTGCTATGCCATCAAAGTTACTTGCTAAATCATCCCAGTCAATTGTTGGATAGTCATCTTTATCGCAGTCAGTCAATCTCGCCATTGCAAAACACAATACGTCAAGCGATACAGCCGTCCCGATTTTGTCTTGCGAATCTCGGTAGAGGTCAATGATTTCACGAGCAATGATAGCCTGTTGTATACGGTTATTATCAGCTTTCAGCATCTATTAAATAATCCCTCAACATCGCGAGCCCGTCAACTTTCTCAATTATCGTCAGATATTCCTGCCATTCTTCGTCGTTCAATTCTGCCAAACTGCGACCAGGAAAGCTCGGGTGTCCATAAATATATAACAATTCCGTCCAGCCATGGAGATTGTCGCCACGTGGCTCGTCAACGATAAATCCCTCTTCGTTGGATACGAAAATGTGGTCTTTTTCGCCGTCAAAATAGCCAACCGCAAAAGAAAAAATAGCTCGACGATCAGCCTCGCCCTTCATTAACTTAATAATGCCGGGATAACTAAAGCTATTCAGTAGCAATTTAACAAACGGCCCCGGAAATCCTTTCAGCGCTGGAATGAAAAAACCGCGGTCATCAACGACCAGGCGCTTGTTTGGAAACGCTTTCTTGGCTTGAGATAATTTACTTTTGGCAATCGTCTGAATATCCAGCCCTCGCCCCTCGTCAAAATCATAATCGAGCTGCCTTAAATCAACACCAAGCGGCTGAAGGAGTTCTTGAAGACTGGTGAATTTACTGTGGTTGGAAGTGATAAAATAAATTGGGCTATTTTCTTGTTTCATATTGATAAGTATACGCTAACTAACGTTATTTTGCAGATTTTTAATACTTGTGTCGTACGGAATATGAATGAGGAGATTAGCCGCCATTTTTCCACTGCCTGGCACGTTGCAATAACTTATCGACATAAGCTGCTTTAAGTTTTTTATACGCTGACCTGTCGTAATTTGCTTGCTTGGCATATTGATATTTTATCTTTGAATATTGATCAGCTTCGTCATTGTGAGACCTTAGATAATCTCTGATAATTAAGAAGTTATCGTGCGTTTCAGTATTCGCGACCGCGAGGTGAATATGAATATCGCCCTCGCCAGTTTATTCTTGTCGGGACGCCAGGAAGATATACCCTTGACGGGAACTTGGATTTAATGAAGGAAAATATCCAATTGCTACCAATTTGTCCCGCAGCTCGTTCATGTGTTCGTTATCTTTAGCAGAAATAAGGATATCTAGGATATTTTTACCATCCAAACCAAGTACCGCGGTGCTGCCGACATGATGAATTTGCGAACTATCCGCAAGCACTAGCGCTAATTTATTTTTCACGCGCGTAAAGACAGCCGATATGTCTTTTTTGGATCTTTTAATTTCAACCGACATAAGACCTCCTAAATTTAATTTGATAAGTATACGCTAACTAACGTTATTTTGCAGGTTTCTAATGCTCGTATCGTACGGAATTTTCCATAATTTGCCGTCGATATCCAGGTTTTTCAGAAAATTGCACATTTGCTGCTGAATGTTTTTTACGTCGGCACTGTCTTCGGTCAAAACTTCCAGCTCGATAAATAGCCCCAATCCAGCGACCTCGTCGATGCAGATCGTGTAATCTTTGGTTTTTGATTCAAGGCGGGCTTTATCAACCGTAACGATTTCTTGCCAGCCCAGCGCTGTGAGCATTTGGCGCGCCGCATTTCCGTCGCTAACTACAAATTCATATTCATCAGACACTAGCTTTGCCTGCCCCTCGACCTTCAGCGTCATCAGGCTCCGTTGCAGCTCACCAGTTTCCGGATTAAGAACATCGCGCACTCGCATAATTTTGGAGCCAGGAACAATAGGCGCGTCAACTTGCTCGGGCAATAAAAATACTGTATCAATTTGGCGTTTGCTTGAGATGGGTGCGATGAATTGGCTTTTTAGTATAGCGATGAGATTATCGCGAGTAATATCAGACGCTAATTTGAATTTAGATTCGATTTCAATCATAAACTTTCTCGTTTGGACTTTGCTATAGGGTGACTCGTTTTTGGTGAATATTTTTCCGCCAAATAATCTTTCATAATTTCCGACAGCTTCTTCGCATATTTATCGGTTATTTCGTGTCGCTGAGTTGCCATTGACGTATGAGTGATATTGTTATGATCTTTTGCTAATTTCTTCAGGTTTCTCTCGACAATCAGCGGGTCAAGTTTGCCCGACAAAATAGCAATCGGAAGAGTGAGCTTAGTGATGTCATTCATTGTCGTCTGATTGATAATCGCAGTGTTCAGGGCGATTAAAAACGACTCGGCGGTAACTTCATCAGCCTTAAATCCAGCGTCAGGCCAAATATTGTGCCGATCAGCGAATTGCAAAAAACGTTTCGAGCTGCGCGGATGACTATTGAAAAACTCATAAAGCGCACGCAAAATCTTCTCTGGATGATGAATTTTTTCGTCAACCCTCGGATAATATATAGGTGGACTGCACAAAATCAGTGACTTGCTTAACTTTGGATATTGCTTGGCGAGCTCTACGGCAGCCAGCGACCCCATAGAATGACCGATGATAATATCTACGTGATTTATGAATTCCCTGCGCAAAGTGGCGACGATGCTTGCGGCTTGGTCGTGAACATTGTAGGATTTCCAATCAGGCTTGGGCGAATTGCCGAATCCCAGCATGTCAATTGCTATAACTCGCGTGCCCTTTGGCAAATACGGCTCCAGCGGTGTCCATGTTTTCCATGAAGTCCCCAGTCCATGAATGAGTAAGATTGTCGCTTTCGGTTTTTCCGGACGAGAAAAATAATGCACGTTCAATGCATACGGAATCCGTAACCAGCGATGGATAATCTTGTCCAACATATTTTTAGTATACTATGAAAATACTCCGCCTGCATGTGAAACGGAGTATTTTGTGATAGCCTTTTCTGTACTAACGCTTAGAGAATTGTTCGCGCTTACGAGCAGAACGAAGACCGTACTTCTTGCGCTCTTTCTCGCGTGGGTCACGTTTCAATAGCTCAGCCTTCTTCAGAACTGGACGCAGGTCAGCGTGAGCGGCTGTCAAAGCTTTTGCGATACCAAGCTTGATAGCGTCAACTTGACCAGCCAGACCGCCACCTTTAACTAAGATAGTAACATCGAATTCTTTTTGCTTGCTGACAATTGCAAGTGGATCGGTTACTTCTGCTAGTAAGGTTTTGTTGCCGTCCAGGTACTCAGCAGCAGGCTTGCCATTGATTGTAATGGTGCCTTTGCCAGGAAGTAGGCGAACGCTTGCTGAAGCACTTTTGCGTCGACCTAAGCCGTAGAAATAAGTATCAGCCATATTACTTCACCTCAACTTTCTCTGGTGTTTGTGCTGTGTGAGCGTGGTCGCTGCCAGCAAAAATGCGTAGACGCTTTAGGCGCTCTGCTTGCAATTTATTCTTTGGCAACATACCCTTAACAGCTTCTTCAATAATTCGCTCTGGGTGGCGTTCGCGCATTTCTTTGAATTGCGTTTCCTTAATTCCACCTGGGAAACCACTGTGGCGATAGTAATACTTATCAGTTTCCTTGTATCCAGTAACGACTGTCTGTGCAGCATTGATAACAACTACGTAGTCGCCACCATCAATATGAGGAGTGTAGGTTGGCTTGTATTTACCAGTCAAATGCTTAGCAATTTCTGTAGCCAAACGTCCAAGTGGTAATTCGCTAGCGTCAAACAATACCCAACGGCGAGAAACTTCAGATGGTTTTTGTGAATAAGTCTTCATCTTATTTTCCTTCCTTTGGCATTGGTTTAATATCGTCAACAAACTCGATGATCGCCATTTGAGCGCCGTCGCCGACTCGCAAACGTGTTCGTTCAACGCGAACGTGTCCGCTGGTTCGACCACTTAGCTGTGGCGCGATTTCATCAACTAGTTTGTAAGCAGCGGCGCGTGTGCTTAATGCTGCAATCACCTGACGTCGGCTAGCTAGGTCACCCTTTTTAGCCTTGGTGATGATTTTTTCAATGTGACGCTTTAGTTCCTTAGCCTTTGGCAAGGTGGTCTCGATTTTTCCGTACTCAACCAAGCTGGTAGCCAGACCTTTGAGTAGGGCTCGTCGCTGATCACGCTCGCGGCCGAACTTGCGCCCTTGATATCCGTGTCTATGCATAGTTAAAACTCCAACTCCGCCATCTTGTCACGTACTTCGTCTAGTGCCTTTGAACCGAAACCTTTCAATTCTCGCAAATCTTGCTCAGTCAAAGTTACCAAATCGCGAATAGTGCGGATTTCATTGTTAATTAGCGCGTTCGTCGTGCGGGCGCTTAAGTTTAGCTCTTCTATTGGCATTGCTAGCTCCGACTCTTCGTCTTCCTTAGCTGCGCCAAGTGCTGGCGCGCCAGTTACCATCGTGTTGCCAGCCAAAGCTGTGTATTGATTGACAAGAATCGCTGCTGCTTCTTCGAACGCCTCACGAGGTGTGATTGTGCCGTTAGTTTCAATAGTGATTGCCAATTTGTCCAAGTTTGTCTCCTGACCAACACGAGTTGAGTCGACTTTGTAGCGAACGCGTAGAACTGGTGAGTACATTGCATCAATAGCAATCATGTCGCTGTGCAAACGCTTTTCGCTTGACTCTTCAATTGTTTGATAACCGCAACCTGCCTCAACTACCAAATCCATAACCAAATGCTTGTTTGGGTCGTCGATTGTAGCAATTACTTGCTCTGGATTAACAACTTCAACGTCAGCATTAGTTTTAATGTCAGCGGCAGTTACTTCGCCGGCGCCAGTTTTCTCAATGCGTAGCTCAACTGGATCGTCAGTAAATACGCGCAAGTGAACGTTTTTCAAGTTCAACATAATGTCGACAACATCTTCTTTGATGCCTTCAACAGTAGTAAACTCGTGAGTTGCGCCTTCAATTCTGAAAGCTACAACCGCGCCACCGCGAACGCTTGACAATAGAACGCGTCGCAATGAGTTACCAAGAGTATTACCGTAGCCTGGGTGAAGTGGCTCGATTAGAAAAGTAGCACTGGTTTCTGAAATATCATCAACGCTCGCGAGTGCTGGATTGTAAATTGCTTTTGCCATAATTCTTCCCTAACCCTTCTTTTATCGTGAGTAATACTCAACAATTAATTGCTCGTTGATGTCAGCTTCTGCTTCCTCGCGCTTTGGCAAACCAGTTACTTCAATCTTCAGCTTCTTGCTATCAGCTTTTAGCCAGCTTAGTGGACCTTGGACTGAATTGTTGATTACATCGTCAATTCGCGTAAAGTACTCTGACTTGGTACTCTTTGGACGAACCGTGATGACATCGCCAGCTTTAACACGAATCGATGGAATATCGACGCGTCGGCCGTTCAGTTCAAAGTGTCCGTGGCTAACTAGTTGACGAGCTGCGCGACGTGATACGGCAAATCCAGAACGATAAACAACGTTATCCAAACGGCGCTCTAATAGCTTCAACAAGTTTTCGCCCGCCAAACCTTCTTGGGCGCGTGTTGCTTCTTTCATTAAGCGAGCAAACTGCTTCTCAACTAGACCGTACAGGCGACGAACCTTCTGTTTTTCACGAAGCTGTGTAGCGTATAGGCTTGGCTTATTCTGACGACCATGTGCGTGTTGACCTGGAATGCCAGATTTTTTCGCCAAAATTTTATGTGCTTTTGGATGAAGCGCATAACCTTCACGGCGGCTTTGCTTGACAATTGGTGAATTATCTCGTGCCATAATTATGCCCTCCGTGCCTTTCGTGGACGAACACCACCGTGAGGCACGCCGGTTACGTCCTTAATGCTTTCTACTGAGATGTCGAAGGCGCTGACCGCACGAATAGCGGCGTCACGTCCCAAACCGACACCCTTCACGAAAACGTCAACAGATTTCAAGCCGTATTGAGTTTTCGCAGCTTCAGCAGCTTTTTCAGCAGCAACCTGTGAAGCATAGGCTGTACCTTTTTTGCTTCCACGGAAACCACATGCACCAGCTGATGAAGCGGTTAGTACGTTACCCTTCTTGTCGGAGAAAGTAACGATAGTATTGTTAAATGTTGCCTGAATGTGCAGCTGACCAGCTGGGACTGATCGGCGCTGCTTCTTCTTGGTAGATTTTGCGTCTGCCATTTCTTAGTCCTTTCTTTAGGTCTTACTTGCTGCTTTTGGTTGTGTACCGCCCACGGCGATGGCGCGACCCTTGCGAGTTCGTGCATTCGTACGAGTCCGCTGTCCGCGTGTTGGCAGTCCTGCTTTGTGGCGAAGACCGCGATAGGCGTTGATATCCTTCAAGCGCTTAATATTATTTGCCACCAAGCGCTGGAGATCACCTTCGACGGTGTATTCGCTGTCAATAATTTCGCGAATCTTGTTTTCTTCAGCCTCGGTGAGATCTTTCACCCGAGTGGTCGGCTCAATTTTAGCCGCCGCAAGGATGCTCGAAGCGTGCTTTGGCCCAATACCGTAAATATAGGTGAGCGCAATTTGCACCTGCTTCTCTGTTGGGATAACTACCCCAGCAATTCGAGCCATGCTTAACCCTGCCTTTGCTTGTTCTTAGGTTTTTTCTTGTTGATGATACGTAGTCTAGCTATACGCTTGCCTTTTTTACGGCCAACGCGGCGAACTAACTTATCATCGGGACTGATTTTTTTCACACTTGCACGAACTTTCATAAAGTGTTTAAATCTCCCTTCCCGAGTAAACCCGAGATTATAGTTAATATTTGACTACCGACTCTGTTGAGGTCGATCGTCACGTAGGCGGAAGCTGATTCGTCCCTTTGTAAGATCGTAAGGGGTCATCTCAACCTCAACCTTATCACCAGGCACCAGACGAATATAATGCTTACGCATTCGTCCTGAAATGTGCGCGATGATACTATGACCATTCTCCAGTTCCACCTTAAATTGAGTATTAGGCAGTGCTTCCACTACCTTTCCTACCATTTTGATGACTTCCTTTTGACTCGCCATAAGTTACAGTTGTCAATTATACAGTACTAAACACAGTTTGACAAGGGATTTCATCGTAAATTTACGTGCTATAATTGAGCTATCAAATTTAACATAAGGATTTTTATGGCAAGCAAGAAAAAACCGGCAAACTTTAAGGTTACAAAATCGAAGAATGAGATAATGACCGCGATGCTAATCGGTCTGGTGACGGCTTTGATCGTGATAGTTATTGGCGTAATTTTATTACATGCCAACCAAACTTCCGACAAGACGTCTCAAACGACGGAAAAGGTTGATAATGGATCTGTAAGCCTAGGATCTCTAGGCTTCCGTATTGAAGGAGGTAAAGCGGTTACTCGCAACGATTCAGCCACACAAGAGCTTCGTGATTTTCTGAAGGCAGACGTGAAGAAGTCGGGCTGTAAGGATAACAACGGCGTAACTGCGGTAATTGCCCATTCCCAGGACGAGAAACAGTTGTTGCTGGGCTATGGTTGCGGCAATTCTGTGGCGCGAATGTTTGCAGTTAAGAAAGACGACGGATGGAAAGCGATTTCCCCAACCAACCAATTTAATTTGTTCGACATTCCGAGTTGTAAGATGGTTGATGAAAATAACATTAGTAATGAAAT
This sequence comes from uncultured Candidatus Saccharibacteria bacterium, assembly GCA_937976315.1. Lineage (GTDB taxonomy): Bacteria > Patescibacteriota > Saccharimonadia > Saccharimonadales > Saccharimonadaceae > Nanosynbacter. Next base: position 27,675 of record CALJRR010000018.1, read on the forward strand.
TGCGCCAGTCTGCCAAAATGAGAAAAAAGTTGGCGACAATTTATCTTACGATTACAAAATACGATAATCCATTCGCAAAAAGAATTCCCCGCTTTTCGGCGGGGATTTTTAATGTCAATTATTTTTTCTTAAACAAACGACGCTTCTTATTCTTCTTTTTATCGCTATCAAGCAGCTCGTCTGGATCAAAGTCGTCATACGTAACCATCAGCGCACGAGAGTTGACTTGTCGCAGAGTCTCAAGGGCAACTGATACGACAATCAAGATTCCAGTACCGCCGATTGACAAACGCAAACCCTGCAAGCCTGTTAAATTATACGTGAGATATTCCGCGACGAATGGCAAAATAGCCACGATTCCTAGGACAATTGAGCCGAACAAAATCAAGCGATTGACGGTTCTCATAAGGTATTTTTCAGTCTGAGCGCCCGGACGTACGCCTTCAATAAATCCGCCCTGCTTCTGCAGATTTTCGGCAATTTCGTTAGCGTTAAAGACGATTCCAGTGTAGAAATACGTAAAGGCGATAACCAAGATAAAGTATAGCGTTGGGTAAATAAACGCTTCAGCCGTGCTTCCTGTAAACGAGCCCGCGTTTGGAGCTTGGAACCAAGTGATCAATTTGTTGGCGGTCGGTAGAAGGTCGGCGTTACCAGACGCTTTCATAACTTGACCAACGAATTGTGGCAAGCTTAGAAACGCAACCGCGAAGATGACCGGAATAACTCCCGCAGCGATCAATTTAACTGGCAAAATGCTTTTTACATCGCCATAATTACTGTTTCCGTGAACGCGCTTTGCGTAGTTAATTGTAATGACGCGTTGAGCTTCGTTGATTTTAACCAGGAAGTAAAGGACGATGAGTCCGGCGATTGACATGATTAATATTGTCCAGAACATAACTGGGTTTACAGGGAGAGTGAACCAGTTGAAGACGTTTAAGCTGCCAGATGAAGTGTTGAACAATGATGAGATTAACGATGCAAGCATTTGTGGCAATTGGCTGATAATACCAGCGAAGATTACGATAGAAATACCGTTACCGATTCCTTGCTCAGTAATCAACTCGCCGAGCCACATCAGAAGAACAGAGCCTGCCGTCATTGAAGTGATTGAAACGATCCATTCCATCATCGTAGGGTCGGCTAATGTCGTACTACCGCCTTGAAGAACTGTTTGCCTTAAGATGAAGATGAAAGCGATTGACTGGACAATAGCAAGTGGCACAGTAATAACACGCGTCCATTGCTGAATTTTTCGACGTCCAGATTCGCCGTCTTTGTGTAGCTCCTCAAGCCTTGGAATGGCTTTGGTCAGAAGCTGAATGATAATACTAGCGGTAATAAATGGGCTAAGTCCGACCAACACCAGAGAGAAGCTCGACAACGCGCCACCGGATAGCAAGTTCAAAATTCCACCGAGGTCAGATTGCCCAAGCACCGACGAAATCGCGTTACGCAGTTGCGTTGGTTCCGCCAACGGCACTGGAATATGCGCCAATAATCGATAAACAACGATTATTCCCACGACGATAAATAGTCGTTTTTGCATATCTTTATTTTTCAGCGAGCGAAAAATTATTCTCCAATTCATGTTTTAGCCCCTCATAGTCACTAACAATTCTTAACTCTGTTAATTATACATTACCTTAGCGGATATTTCCATACTAAAAACATAAAAGCGTATGCGTTATAATTGAGTCAATAATATAATGTAAATGAGGTATTATATGCAACAGCAACCTGAAATCCCATCAACCCCACCAATTACGCCACCACCAAACCCAGAATTTCCCCAAAATTATCCGCCAAAGAAAAGTAAATTGTGGCTATGGGTTACACTGGTAATCGTGGGAGTATTGGCGACAATCGGAATAGTGGTGGCAATTGTTCTTGTGTCAAATAAAACCGCTCCTTCAAAAGACACGAATATTTCGCGCAAAGAAGCAGTCAAACCTAAGGACGAGAAGAAAAACGAAGACAAAAAGCAGAATTTAGCTAAATCAAATTCAAAATGTTTAACGTCTGCTGATTTTCGAAAAGCCGGCTATGACTATATGAAAGACGGCTATTTTACGCTTAGCGACGGTAAATATAATTTTAAAAATGTTTTCTTCAATGCGGATTCGACGCAATATACATACGAAGAAATTGCTGTTGACGAACTGGCTAAACTGGGGTCGCTATACAAATCAAATAGTCAAAAGGAATTTTCAATTGAGCTGGTCGGTCAAACATACGAGAGCTCAAAGACAGGTGCCGGCACAAAATTAGCCATGGAGCGCGCCGATAAAGTCAAGCAAGGCTTAGTCTCACAAGGTTTTCCTGAGAATAAGATTATTATCTCTGAGCCAAAAATCGCCAATCATGACAGTAGC
>CALJRR010000019.1 GCA_937976315.1 uncultured Candidatus Saccharibacteria bacterium
AATCGTAGCCGGCGGTTTAAGCTCTAGCCACGGACGCTCGCCGCGTGGAATCTTTAGCGACTCAGCCGCGTGCTGACCATCAACAACCGTGCCGTCCTTTAGCTTAATCGACATTGTCGTATCGTCCAGAGTAATCGGATAAACTCGACCATTGACGCCCAAAACTTCGCTAGCCAATTCCACTGCATCAGCAAAACTTCCTGTCATCTTTTCCAGCGCCGCCATGAATAAATTGCCGAACGCGTGACCCTTCATACTGCCCTCGCCGAACCGGTAATTGAACAAATCGCGAACTTTCGGCGAAGTACTCAGCGCCACCAGGCATTGCCTGACGTCGCCCGCTGGCAGCACACCCAATTCATCACGCAACACGCCAGTTGAGCCGCCATCGTCGACCATATTGACCAACGCTGTAATGCTGTGTGTATATTTTTTCAATCCAGAAAGCAGCGTGAAACTTCCCGTTCCGCCACCAATAACTACAATTTTTACCCCAAAATGATCATTATTCGAACTATCCGTCATGCCTGAATTATAGCACTTAATAAGCTCTAAACCAACGTACCTTTTGGCAACGCCCATTCCAAGAATGGCTGCTGTTGACAATCAATCGCATTGATAATATGCGTGGCAATTTTCGCAGGATCGTTGAAAAACATATAGTCAGCCGGGAGATCGCGCCCATTCCAAAACGGAGTTTTCATAGCACCAGGCAAAAATAGCGCAACCCTAACTGGAAGTTTTTGCTCATCCGCCTGCATCCCCAAACTTCGTGCCAAGCCCGCTTGAGCGTGCTTCGTCGCAACGTACACAGCTTCATCTGAGCGCGCTTTAACGCTACTTGTCGATCCGATAATCGTTAGTACAGACTTGCGATTTTGCGTTGACATCTTACGCCAAGCCCATTGAACCAGCGGCAACGCGCCTGAAAAATTAACTTCCGCCATACTGCGAACACTCGGCTGATCTTCAAAATTGCCGCGCCAGCCATATCCAGCCGCCCACACAAATTGATCAATATCATCACTGTTTAAAATCTGCTCAATTCGCGCCGACGCCGCCTCCACTTGATCTGAATAATACACATCCAGTGGAAAACCTTCTCCGTGTTTTTGCGGATTATGAGTCTTGCCCAGAACCAGCACACGCTCGCCACGTTCTCGCAGCTGCTTTGCCATTTCCAAACCGAGCCCACTCGTCCCACCAAGAATAATATGCATATAGTTATTATAGCAATGACAATATTAAATGTAAATTCCGTATCTAAGCCTCGGCCAAGCTTCCGCCAGCTCCTCGGCTGAAAATTCCTTGACAGAATCCAGCTCTTGTAAAGGCGTTTCCAAACAAAGCCCAACAGCCACGGCAGCCACTCGCCTCATGAGATATTCCGCATTATCTGAAGAAAAATAGACATCCTTGTCGAAATCCCCTTTCATTCTGCCGAAAGACTGCACACCCAGCTTATCTCGCCAGCTTCGCAACTCAACCCTATCATACGGAAACTGAGATGGCGATTGTATGGATGTGGACTGACTAGGGAGACGCTTCTCCGCTAATTCAACGTGTCCCGAATATTTATCATCACGACTAGCCAATATTATGCCCATGTCAAAAATCCGACCTTTTTTAATAGCTAATCTGGTCAATAGTGTAAATAGCGAATTCTCATCGACTTTACTGAGATCGCCCTCGACAATATTCTCGATTTTAACTATGACGCCGTAATTATCAGTTTTCTTCATACGTTAAACCTTATACATTAGCTATATCAATCAAAAGATACGCCGCCTGTACTTTTTTCCATGCCTGATATTCTATACTATTTTATGGAAAAAGTCAATACTACTCTGTCAGCAAACTATTTGCGCCACACAATTTCTGCCACTTCAAATGCACTTTATATCGAAGCGGCGCACCCGACTCGCTCTCTTGAAGTCGCAACTCTTCAGGATCCATAAACGTTACTTCGTCCGCATCAACGCCCGCTGAAAAATCAAAGTTTTCCGTCCACACACGACAATAAAAACAAATTTGGTTAACGTCAATTCGCTCAATATAAATCTCGTCCGACGCGTCAAAAAGTTGATAGCGAAGATTGCCCTTATAGCCAACTTCTTCATACAATTCCCGCTTCAAAGCCAACTCAAAAGTCTCGCCATAATCCATTCCACCGCCAGGAAGATCCCAAAGCGGCCGCCCATCCTCTTTAACAACCAAAATCTGCCCAGCATCATTATAAATCAGAGCCTTTATGGAAACACGATAGAGATAATCGCGCTTGATAGCACCTTCTGAATCGTGTGTGATGAGTTGTCCGTTTATGGCGTTTGACATAATAGCGATTATATCACAATTATTTACTCAACTAACACGTAAGCGATCTTATGTTATTATATGAACTTTTCTAGCTTAAAACCGGCATACGTACCATCCTGCCGATACGCTTCCTCTCCAAGGAACGACGGAATTGCCCCAAGTGCATCACTATATATAAAATTCTCAAGACCAGAATCCGCCTGCACTTCTTCGGGTAAAATTTTCCCTATCATCTTATAAAAAGCATGTTCTTGATCTGACACTTTTCCGTCTAGATATCTCCGAATATCCTTACAGATCCGTTCATATAAATCATCATTCAAATGAGAATTTGGTACCTCATAAGCTACAAAATGCGGAGCTACAGTCGTTATATCATTAAGTGGCTCGACAACTAACACATCTTTAATCGCACTCGCATTAATAAAATCACGAGAGACTTTATCTTTCACGTTCGCGGTAATTAGCAAATCTGGCTGCTCAGCGGTGGTCGTATGAAAATCTAGCACCAATTCTGGCTGCAACAACTTAATTCGATCTTCTATAGCCTTCTATCGTCGTGCTTCGTACGTATCCAAATCAGACCCATAGCTCCTATTCAAATCAGACTCAACGTATCGAACGTTCTGCGAATAAGCTCTGGGATTAGCCACCATAAAATCAACATATTCCAACAGCTCCGAACGTTTGTTCAACATATACGAAAGCACGTTCGGTCCCAACAACTCATTGCCATGAGTAGAAATAATTGCAAGTATTTTCGTCATTGTATCTCCCTATACGAGATCTTTTATATTAACTCGTCTCTGCTCCGTCGTATCTCGCTCACGAACGGTAACAGCGTCATCCTCCAGCGTCTGAAAATCGATAACCACGCAGTGCGGCGTACCAATTTCATCCTGACGGCGATAACGCTTACCGATGTTTCCATTGTCATCCCACATAACGCGTCCAGGATTTTTCTTAGATAGGTTGGCGTAAATTTCACGCGCCTTCTCCACCAGTTCCGGCTTATTCTTAAGTAGCGGCGAAACGGCAAATTTAACCGGCGCCAGATGTTCTGGAAGTGCCAAATAAACACGCTTGCTGCCGTTCTGCTCGTCCTCACGATACGCACTCGACA
>CALJRR010000020.1 GCA_937976315.1 uncultured Candidatus Saccharibacteria bacterium
AACGCCAAGCCTTGAAGGCGGAGCTTTCGGAGTTGAACGAAAGGCGTGTCAATTTGAATTCTGAGATCAATTCTTACAATTCCGATGTTTTGCGGCTCAGGGAATTGGGTGTGCAGATTGATGAATTGAATAAAAGTTTGGATAGTTTGGAGGGGGCGAAATAATGGCGAAAGTTCGAAGTCAATTTGTTTGTCAGCAGTGCGGAGCTAGTTTTTCAAAGTGGGCTGGCAGGTGCGAAAATTGCGGGGAATGGAATTCGCTAGTCGAGCAGGTCGTTTCTTCTGGCGGGTCATCTGTTGTTGATAAATCGGCTGGGCGCGGCAAGGCCTTAAAAACTTCTAGTATTCGTGAGGCTGTCTCTGAGTCTGGACTAGAAAGATTAAGCACTGGAATTGACGATTTGGACACTGTTTTGGGCGGCGGTTTTCTGGTCGGCGGCGTGGTGTTGGTGGCAGGTCAGCCAGGAATTGGGAAAAGTACGCTTTTGGCGCAAGTTGCGGCACATATCGCCAAGACAAAATCGGTTTTATATGTAAGCGGCGAGGAATCGGTTTCTCAAGTGAAGCTTCGTGCGGAGCGTTTGGGTGCGGCTGATTCGGAAAAAATGCAGCTCGCCTCCAGTAATAGCGCGGAAGATATTGCGGCGTCAATTCAGCAGGGTGGATATGATCTGGCGATTGTCGATTCGGTTCAGACAATTTCTCTTAGCGAAATTTCCTCCGCTCCGGGGTCGGTTAGTCAGATTACCAATTCGTCAAATGTAATTATTCGTGCCGCCAAAGCTTCGGGCACGGCAGTGATTTTGGTTGGTCATGTCACCAAAGAGGGTTCGATTGCTGGTCCGAAAATATTGGAGCATTTGGTGGACGTTGTACTGAACTTTGAGGGCGATCGATATGGCGGTTTTCGAGTTGTTCGGGCGCAGAAGAACCGATACGGATCGACTAATGAAGCGGCGATTTTTGAGATGGACGAGCAGGGGTTAAGAATCGTGAAGAATCCGTCGGCGGAACTTCTGGCGGAGCGTCAGAATCTGGATGGGTCAATTGTGTTGGCGACCATGGAAGGCGCACGTCCGCTTTTGGTGGAAATTCAGGCGCTAGTTAATCCGACGAATTTTGGCTATCCTAAGCGCACGGCGAGTGGTTTTGATCTGAATCGATTGAATTTGTTGGTGGCAGTTTTGGAGAAGCGAACCAAGTTGAAATTGGCGGACAAAGATATTTATGTCAATGTGGTTGGCGGACTGAAACTAAATGATCCAGCGGCTGATTTGGCGGTGGCGATGGCGATTGCTAGCGCTAGTGCTGGGCGAAGTCTGGACGAAGGCGCTGTGGTGTTTGGTGAGATTGGTTTGGGTGGTGAGGTTCGCTCGGCGACGAATTGGCAAGCTCGAATTAAAGAGGCGAAGAAGCTGGGCTTCACTTATGCGATTGCGCCAAAAGTTCATAAAGATAAATTTATAAAAGGCGTCAGCGATATGCGGCAGGCGCTGATTGACTATTTACAATAGAAAGGGAAAAAATGAAAGATTTTTACGGATTGATAATAATTATAATGTTGCTTGGTTTGGCGGCTGAGGTTTATTTCTTGGCAAAACCGCGACGAAATTCATCGGTGGGTGCGGCGCCGATTTTGGTCGACACGTCAGTGCTTATGGATGGGCGAGTGACTGAGCTGGCAAAGGCCGGATTTTTACTGGGAAAAATTATCGTACCAAGGAGTGTTTTGACTGAGCTGCAATTATTGGCCGACGGCGCAGACCATGACAAGCGTGAAAGAGCGCGATTCGGTATGGATGTCGTGAAGGAGCTTAAGGATATTTTGAAGTCTTCATTCGAGCTTTACGATGACAATATTCGCGTCCCTGAAGGCGTGGATTCTCGCTTGTTGAAATTGGCGAAGGAAATGGATGCGGCAGTGCTGACGCTTGATTACAATTTGAATAAGGTGGCACAAGTTGACGGCGTTAAGGTTTTGAATATCAATGAGCTGGCGAAAAGTTTGAGGATGAGTTATTTGCCTGGTGACGAGCTGGATTTGGAGTTGTCGCAGAAGGGGCAAGATTCTCATCAAGCGGTTGGTTATTTGAAAGATGGAACGATGGTGGTTGTTGAGAACGCCAAGCGCTACATTGGACGAACGAAGAAGATTGAGATTATCCGAAGTTTGCAGACCGACGCTGGAAAAATGATGTTTGCGAAGCTTGTGGTTGAACAGAAAAAACCTGTAAAGCAGAAGACTAGCGTTCCTAAAAAGCGTACAAATGGTCGCTCAAAAACATCAGCTCAACACGAGGCTGAGCTGATTAATTTAGTGAATAAACAATAGTTTATTTAGTGAACTTGAATGCTGCCAGTTGAAGTGGCGGTGTAGTATGCAGAGTCTCTTACGGTTACAGAAACTGTGTGTGCTCCTGTCGTATCAAGTTCTACTGTGGCGGTCTGCTTGCCGCTTGAAGTAATTTCTGAACTCTTAATACTCTTTCCATCCACGGTAATTTCGATTGCCGATAAGCCCCAAGTTCCTGCTGTAACGTCGACATTTATCGTATATTTCTTACCACTGTTGGTGTATGATATTGCTCCAATTTGCGGCTTAGTGTCGTCGCACTTGTGAACGTCATCTTCTGCGTTTGCGTCGTAGCCCGAAGGAACAGTGATTGACTCTTTCTTAGTCAAAGGATCGATAATCTTTGTCACTTCAATCTCTTCCTTTGCGCCATCCGGAGTACAGTTTGTTGCCTTTTTCTTAGAGACTTTATCGAAGGTGATTTTCTCTGTAGATTGACTTTGTCTCTTATTCCACCATGATGGGTAGAGCTCACCGTTGACAGTTTGGATTCCGCTTGGTCGCTCATACCATTGACCTGACTTCCATTTGCCTTCCTTGGCGTAAACTTGAGTGTGGGCAAATTCCATGACGCTTCTAATTACTGGCATGCCGTAGTTGGAGGCTGATGTGCCAATCACGCTAGTGTCGGAGTTTCCGAGCCACATTCCCATGACCAGAGCTGGGCTGTAGTTGATAATCCAGAGGTCTTTTGGCTGCGAGCCTTTG
>CALJRR010000021.1 GCA_937976315.1 uncultured Candidatus Saccharibacteria bacterium
GCAGCGGCAGTGCTGGGCGACAGTGTTGGCTATAGCTTTGGACACAAAGTGGGGCGTAAATTGTTTGAAAAAGAAAATTCCCGATTCTTCAAGAAAAAATATTTGGAGCAAACAGAAAAGTTTTACGACAAGCACGGCTCAGCGACAATCGTCCTGGCTCGATTTGTACCAATTGTCAGAACCTTCGCCCCAATCGTTGCCGGCGCCAGTAAAATGCACTATAAAACGTTCTTAACTTTCAATCTTATCGGTGGATTTCTTTGGTCGTCAGCATTCGTTTATCTAGGCTTCTATGCTGGCGAGTTTTTGACCAAAGCAGGCGTAAATATTGAAGTTGCGGCTATCCTCATCATCTTCCTATCTGTCTCACCAATGGTTATTCATGCTTTGAAACAACCAAATACTCGCGCTTTATTAAGAAAACAATTGTCGGTTCTCCTCTCGAAAACCAAGCGTAAAAAGTAGTCTTAAAGCATCTTTTTCAGATATTTGCCAGTGAACGAATTTGGTACCTTGGCGATATCTTCAGGCGTACCGCAAGCCACAACCGTACCGCCACCAATTCCACCCTCTGGACCCATGTCAATTATCCAGTCAGCCGACTTTATGACATCCAAATTGTGCTCAATGATAATCATACTGTTGCCACCTTCAACCAATTGCTGTAAAATCCCCAACAGTCGCTTTACGTCAGCAGAATGAAGCCCAGTGGTCGGCTCGTCCAGAATGTACATAGTTTTTCCAGTAGAACGCTTGGAGAGTTCCGTTGCCAATTTAATTCGCTGCGCCTCACCGCCTGAAAAAGTAGTTGCCGGCTGACCAAGTTTAATATAGCCAAGCCCAACCTCAACCAACGTCTGAAGTTTACGCGCAATATTCGGCACGCTGTCAAAAAATTCCGCCGCTTGATCAATTGTCATATCCAAAACATCGGCAATTGTCTTGTCCTTATACTTAATTTCCAACGCCTCGCGATTATAACGCTTGCCGTGACACTCGTCACATTGAACGTAAACGTCCGGCAAAAAGTGCATTTCAATCTTTATCACACCATCACCCTGACAATTTTCGCAGCGACCGCCTTTAACGTTAAAGCTAAAACGTCCAGATTTATAGCCTCGAACGTTAGCCTCGGGAGTGCTAGCGAAAAGTTCGCGAATCGGCGTAAAAATCCCAGTATATGTTGCTGGATTAGAGCGCGGCGTTCGACCAATTGGTGACTGATCTATAACAATCGTCTTATCAAGCAAATTCACGCCCTCTATGGCATCATGCAGTCCTGGCGCCGTCG
>CALJRR010000022.1 GCA_937976315.1 uncultured Candidatus Saccharibacteria bacterium
AAAGCCCAGCCAGCAGAATCACCGAACGCTTGAACAAATTCGGCGACACGACACTGAGCGACACGATTTTAGGCGTCGCCTTCAACTACGCCTGCGAAGGATTTTTCCAAGTCAACATTCCCGTCTACGAAAAAGCCCTGAGCGATATGAAGACGTGGATTAATTGCAATGAAAAATTGCCGACTCTCGACCTTTACTCTGGAGTTGGGACAATTGGTTTGACAATTGGAGGCGATGACGTGACGCTCGTGGAGATTAACGAGCATGCCGTCGCGGAAATGCAGAGGAATATTGTCAAGCTGAATCGACCGAACGCCAAGGCGATTTTGGCGCCGAGCGAAAAATCTCTGGAATATATAACGGGCGAGCAAATTGTCATCGTTGATCCGCCGCGCGCTGGACTTCACGTGGATGTTGCTAATAGACTGCTAGAAACAGAGCCGCCTCGGATTATTTATCTGAGCTGTAATCCAGTCACGCAAGCGCGAGACGTCAGCCTGCTTCAGGAAAAATACGAAATCGTACACCATCAAGGCTACAATTTCTTCCCGAGGACGCCGCACATTGAGCACCTTGTGGTTTTAGACAAGAAAGTGTAATCTATAGCCATGAAGACTAGAATATTAAAGCAAGCTACGTTTAGAGGAATTATTCCTTTTGTTATAATGTCAGCATTAGCTCTCATAATGACATATCAAAAAATTGACCCGTCACAAACTAAGGGAACATTCTTAACTGGCGTCATAGTATCCATAGTTGCGGCCGCATCTGTAATATACGACATTGAAAAATGGTCATTACTTAAACAATCCGCCGTGCATTTTATCGTCATGATATTGACAATTTTTCCTTGTTTATTAATAAGTGGCTGGTACGAGTTAAGCTCGTTCGCAGACTATTTGAAAGTATTCGGAATATTTTTGCTATGCGGTTGCGTTTTTTGGACTACAGGATATGTCGTTTTTGGCAAATTACTGAATAGATAGACAAATTCCTACCGAACGATTCGTCGACCAGCCCAGCGGGCAATGAATAGCTGGGCTATCATCACTATGGCAATTACACCAACTGCTGGCCACATTATAAACAAATTCGGCACAGTGAAGTCAAAGAAATCACGTAGGAATCCAAAGCCAAAGCTTCCAGCCGCCACAACAATCACCGACAGAAGATAAAGCAGGCGAGCGTGCTTGGCTGACTTATCGATAGTTACGTCCAGCATAATCCCCACAAGAAATACCAAATATACGCCGAATAAAGTCGCGGTCAACACGGTCATCGTGGCGACTTCTGCGGCGTGACCAGGAAATACAACAGACATAATCCAATAGGTAAATGCAACCGTCAGTCCCGTAATTAAAGCGATTGGCGTAACAGCCAGCAAAGTGTCGTGCCAGAATCTCTTCGGATTTATTCGATGCTTCGGCGTGGGAGGAAATAGCGTCCACATAAGGGTTGGCATCGTCACCAGAAAAATGTTCATAAATGTAATATGGCGCGGCGAATACGGATAATTCATATCAATAAGAATCGTCGCAAGAAGAAGCGTCACGCCGTAAATAATTTTATGGAAAAATAGAACAGCGATGACTTCGATTGCTTGCATTATTTGATTGCCCAATTTCATTCCCATCGGAAGGGAAGTGAACGAATTGTTGAGCAATATAATGTCAGAAACTCGACGCGACGCTGGAGCGCCCGCGTACATCGCCACGCCGAGGTCCGCCTTTTTCAACGCCAAAGCGTCATTTACACCATCGCCAACCATACCAGTGAATTTTCCCGATTGCTGGAATCGATTGATTAAGCGTTCTTTTTGGTCTGGCAAAACTCTGGCAAAAATCGTGTAAGTGTCGGCCGCTTTATTAAATTCATCTTCGCTAAGCGCCGCCAAATCCTCGCCTAAAATCGCCTTTTCTGGATGTTTAATTCCAGCTTCTTTGGCGATGTATTGAACTGTGCGCGGATTATCGCCAGAAATTACGCGAATAGTTACGCCTTGGCTCTGCAAAAAATCCACCGTTTCAACAACGCCATGACGCAGGGAGTTGCGCAGAACAACCGCACCAATTGCCATTCCAGAACCATTTTTCAAGTCTTTCAATTTGGTTTTATCGTCCGAAAATTCAGCCAACATCAACACGCGCAAGCCATTGTCAGCCCAATCATTCAGCTTCTTCTGAGTTTCCTTATCTACTGGCGCCAACTTCGACACAAACTCTGGCGCGCCCATCATCAAAGTCCGAATTTCACCGTCAATATTCGCCCTCACGCCAGCCATTTTACGCGCCGACGAAAACGCCATCACTTCCAGAACTTTCGTATTTTTTGGCGACGTAGCTTCCGCCAAAATTGCACGACCAGTGATATTTCCGCCGCTGGTTTCATGAGCAATTAACGCCGCAAAACTGGCAATGTCAGCTTCCGAATAGTCATTTTCATCGCCGAACGCCGCGACCTGCTCCAACGTAACTTCATCGCTAGTCAGAGTGCCTGTTTTATCTACAGCCAGCAAATTCAAAAGCGCCATCGCTTCAATTGCTGACAATTTTTGTGGCAAGACTTTCGCCTGAGCTAATCGCAGTGAGCCGAACGCCAAAAGCAGCGAACTCGCCAACAATAAACCTTCCGGCACAACTGTAACCGCTGCCGAAGTTATGGTTTTTAAGATGACGACGACATTATCGCCAGAGAAATAATAGACGATAGTAATAAGTAGCGACAGAACAATTGCGCCGTAAGTCAAGAAGTAAATTGCGCGCCAAATCGCTAATTGCAGAGGTGTGAGTTCCGGTTTGTAACGTTTCAGAACTTGGCTAATCGCGCCAGCTTTTGTGTCGTCACCAACCGCAATTACTCGCGCCGTACCTTCACCAGCCAAAACCGTCGTCGCCGCCAACACGACATCGCCGTCCTTTTTCTCAATCGACGCAGACTCGCCAGTCAGCATACTTTCATTCAGCTCCAAGCCTTTTGACTCAATAACTTTCGCGTCCGCTGGTAGTTCGTCGCCAGCCTGAATAAGAATTTCATCGCCAATTTTAAGCTCATCATAACCGACCTCGACAACATTTCCGTCTTTTAACAATCGAGCTTTCGGCGCGCTCATCAGCTCCAATTGCCGCAAAACTCGCTTAGCCCTTAGCTCCTGAATAATGCCAATCGTCGAATTCACGACAATCACCACCGAAATAAACCACGCATCACGATATTCGCGAACATAAACCAGCGCGCCAGCCAACAGAAAAATCACCACGACAATAGGTGAGAGCAGATTCCGCTTAATAATGTCCAAGTAGTCGCGCATTAGCTTGTTCGAATCCTTCTGTAACTGAACCTCGCGCCGACTCGCCAATTTCCGTACGCGTCAGAATCGAATTGATATATCTCACCATTTTTCACTTCAGAAATCAAAAC
>CALJRR010000023.1 GCA_937976315.1 uncultured Candidatus Saccharibacteria bacterium
GTGCTCTTCCGATCTGAAACATTTAATATAATATCTTCATACTTCATAAAATACCTTCTTATGTTAATCAATTTTACTATATTATCAACACTGATAAAGTAAATTAATTGTTACTTTTCTCAATAATATCAAATATATTCTCCGTATTACAATTATGTCATAAAGCGTTAGTTAGTAAAGTGTATTCTTCAGGAAGATAATTCATACTAAGCCACCGAGCTTCCATTATTTCAAAGTTGCATTTTATGTCATGATTAGACGCGTGCGCCGCAAAAACTCGAACTGAAAATTCGGCATATGATTCATGAGAATTAGCTTTTCCGAGATACCGCAGATTATGTATTTTTAATCCAATTTCCTCCAAGACTTCTCTAACGGCAGCCTGCTCATAACACTCATTACGATCCACTCCGCCTCCCGGCAAAGCCCACTTTTGGCGACTAAAGCGACTTCTAACTAATAAAATCTTACCATCATCACGATAAACAATTACCCGTACGCGGTCCTTCTGCGGTATAATCCTAAAAATTAGCGATATGGCGCATGCAATTCCACGAAAAATCGCCCGCCCGAATGAGCTAAACACCTCGCCAACTATCGATCCTTTGCGAGGCATAATTAGTAGAAACTTTCTCCTTTGGCGACAGTTTATTCGGTAGTTACACCGTCAAAATCTTCTTCGTTAGCCTCCGCTTCTTCGCGAGTCGCTCGAACGATTCCATCCTTATGATGTGCTGGACTATAAATCGTATAGAGTTTAAGCGGCTTCTCGCCGATATTTATCACATTATGCTCAGCGCCCGCCGGCACAATAATAGCACTACCGTCAGAAACAGCATATTCATTGCCATCAATCAAAACCTTACCTTCGCCAGACTCAAATCTGAAAAACTGATCATTTTCCTCGTGAATCTCCGAGCCAATTTCCCCGCCAACGGGCAGGCTCATCAACACCAATTGACAATGCTTCGCAGTATATAAAACCTGACGAAAATTATCATTTTCTAACGTAAGTTTTTCGATATTTCCACTAAAACCCTTCATAAATCCCCCTTCTATTTTTTATTTCGCAGCTTTTTCCAAAGCGTCAATCAACGTCTGCTTTGGCTTCATGCCAATCATTTCAGCAACTTCCTCGCCGCCAACAAAAATCTTCATGTTTGGAATTCCCTGCACGCGATATTCCATAGCCAATTGCGCATTTTCCTGGCTTGCTTCAGTGTCAACTTTAACAATATCAAACTCTGTTTCTTCAGCAATTTGATGCAAAAGCGGAGCCATTGCGCGGCATGGCGGACACCACGGCGCCCAAAAATCAACTAGTACAGGACCGTCGCTTTTTAGCACCTTATCTTCAAATTCTTGCTTCGTTGTAATTTCATATAAAGCCATTATTTCCTCCTTTTCTGGCATTTTTTACAAACTCCCGTCACAGCCAACGGGCCATCAATATAGCAATCGCTAATTTCATACGCAATCTGCTTTCTCATCTCATCAGCAATTTTAATATCTATCAAACCATCGCAGTCACTACACACAAAATGATCGTGATCGTCCTTACGAATATCATATCGCAAGCAACCCTTTTTGGTCGATGGCGCCAAACCAATCACCCCGTCGCCACATAGGCGCTGAGTTATTCGATGCACCGTCGTGTCGCTGACTTCAGGATGAATATTCCGCAATTCCTGAGCGATTTCCGCATTCGTCGCGTGATGCTTTATCTTTAAAATTGCCATCACATCATTCGTGTGTTTTGTTGATCGCCTAACAATTTGCGTCATGTTCCTATTGTAAAGTATTTACAATAAATAAACAAGGTCTTTGCTCCACAAATTGACTTATATCTATATATTCCCTATAATAATCAAAGTCTATGAACTCCTGATGGCGAGTTCCTCTAATATACATTTTTGAATAATTAAGAACGCTCAGTTTTCTGTGCAG
>CALJRR010000024.1 GCA_937976315.1 uncultured Candidatus Saccharibacteria bacterium
ACCCAGCACGGCCGCCGCAAAAACCAAAAGCGCAAAAATGTGAATATCAATATGTAGAATGTTTTGCTGAACCATATATCCAGCAGTGAAAAGTAGGCTGTCGCCAGGTAAGACGAAACCAATCAGTAGACCGGATTCTGCAAAAACTACTAATAAAATTGCGAATACACCAAAGCTAGTTATCAAGTGAATAAAAGATTCCATGCCTTAATTATAGCATGATTGGCGTATGCAGATTGGACTATTCTTCAATAAATCCGCCAGATTGTCGCGCCCATAATTTCGCGTAAACACCGCGTTTTTTATTGATGAGTTCATCATGCGATCCATCCTCGACAATTTTCCCATTTTTCAAAACAATTATACGATCCAGCTTAGCAATCGTAGATAAGCGATGGGCAATGACAATTGAAGTTCGATTCTTCATCAACGTTTCCAAGGATTTTTGGATCAATGCTTCTGACTCGGAATCTAGCGCTGAAGTCGCCTCGTCGAGGACTAGAATTGGCGCATCTTTCAGGATTGCTCTAGCAATTGCAACTCGTTGTCGCTGTCCGCCAGATAATTTAATTCCGCGCTCGCCAACCATTGTGTCGAAACCGTCTTTAAGTCCAATGATAAAATCGTAAGCGCCAGCTTTTTTGGCGGCTTCTTCAATTTCTGCGTCCGTTGCATCAGGTCGACCGTAAGCGATGTTTTCGCGTACGGATCGGTGGAATAGCAATGGTTCTTGTGGTACGTAAGCGATTTTGGCGCGCAAACTTGCTTGGGTGACTTCGGAAATGTCTTGTCCGTCGATGGTAATTTTCCCCGAGTCAATATCAGCAAAGCGTAATAGCAATTTGGTGAGTGTAGTTTTTCCAGAACCGCTCGCTCCAACCAAACCTATTTTTTCGCCCGGTTTAATCTCCAGAGAAAAGTCGTGGAATAGAGTGTCGCCTTGACCCTCGTCGTGCGTGAAAGTTATTTTATCCATAGAAATTTCGCCGTTTGTAACTTTTAGCTTCAAATCGCTTTTATCAATCAATGTCGTTGGTGTTTGTAAGATCTCTACCATATCATTTGCGTTACCGATAATTCGGTTGTAATTGCGCATGATTCCGTTCATGTTCCACAATTCATGTGCGACACTTCCAGTGTAGGTGATAATAAGATAAACGGACGCCACGGACACCAAATCATTCTGGGCTGCGTACACTGCGAAGGCGATTGCTCCAATTTTAATAACCATGTTGATTGACGAATATATAGTGCTGACTTTTAAGAATCCGCGCATTACGTAGAGACTTGAGTTTCGCCAAGAGTTGACGGTTTTTGTGAAAAATTTCTGTTCCGTAGCTTCGGCGCCAGACGACTTGACCGCTAGAACGTTTGAGATTACGTCGGCTAATTGACCGTTCAATTTATTGCTGGCTTTGGCTTCTTTTTTTGTCAATTTCGCCATTGGCTTGGATCCGTAATAAACGACGATGCTGAAAACGATTGAGAAAATAAGCAAGAATAACGCGTATTGCCAGAGGAGGGTTGAGAGGACAATTATTGAACCGACCAGTGAAACAACTAGAGGTAAAACTGACCAGATTATCGTGTCCCAAAAACTTTCTACCGCGCCGACTAATTTATTTGTTTGGCTAACGAGCGACCCGCCGAATTTATTTGAATGAAAGAATAATGTTTGGTTGGTCAGTTTGCTGAAGCATCGAGCGTATAAATCTTGTTGCATGGCGGTTTCGAATGTCCAGGCGAGATATAAAACTAATCGCCAGCCGATGACACTCGACCATAATTCACTGACGCCGTATAAAGCAATTAGTGTCCATAGGTTTTTTGCGTTGTGCAGCTGATTGTGCTGGATAATATTAAGAAGATGAGCAATTATGAGCGGGCCGACAAAAATGGTAACCACGAGAGTCAGTATTGCAAAAAATATTGCCAAGTTTCGACGGTGTTTTACAATAATCCAAATGGTTTCGTATCTACTATGCTTGTTGGAAATA
>CALJRR010000025.1 GCA_937976315.1 uncultured Candidatus Saccharibacteria bacterium
CCGCGAAAATGTTCGGTTGGTCGGTATGCCCAGCGCTACGCGATTGCTGTTAATTTGTCCTACGATGTTTTTCTTCAATAACGTTTTGATATTCTGCGCCAAATATTCAGTGTTGTCTGCAGAATTTCCGTTGCTTTTTTGAGAATCGAGGTTAATCGATCCATATCCATGAACCAGCATCCGATTTCTATCAATCGACATCACTTTTATGCTTGTTCGGCTGATATCTAGGCCGATAATTGGTTTTTTTCTATAAAATATGCTCGACACGTTATTATTTTCCCACCTATATATCGGTATTATAGCATAAGCTTTTTTGAAAAACTATTATTCCTTAACTTGACCCGCCATACTTGTAATTGGACCCATAACGCTGACCGCCACCAGGGCAATGACAACACCCATTGCGACAATCATCACTGGCTCAATAATAGAGCTCACTCCGTCAATCGCGGTATCGACCTCTTCCTCATAAAAGTCGGCAACTTTAACCAGAACTTTGTCTGTTTGTCCAGTTTCTTCACCGACAGACAACATCTGTGCTACGATTGGCGGATATAAATCGTCCTGTTCTGCGATAATTTTTGATAAAACTTCACCGTTTTGGACTCGCCTGGTGGCTTCTTTTAGGGATTTTTCGTATGCGACATTTCCGACGGCGCGCGAAGTTACGTCCAACGCTTCAAGCACAGCCACGCCCGCGCCGATAAGAGCAGAAAAGGTTCGAGTAAAGCGGGCGATTGCCACCTTTTTAACAATTGGTCCGACAGCTGGAACTTTGATGATGATATTGTGAAATTTTATGCGACCTTTTGGAGTTTTAATGTAGCGAATCAATAGCCAAATGCTTCCGATAAATATTGGAATGATTATATACCAAAACGACACTACAAAATCACTAATTCCGAGCATAATCTCAGTAAGCATTGGTAGTTTAGCGTCAGGTCCGCCCATGTCTTTAATGGTTTTTCCGATGACTGGAATAATGAAGATCATCAGGATAAAGAAGGCAATAATCGTAATGATTAAAAGTACGATCGGGTATGTCATGGCGCCTTTAATTTTTTTCTTCATGGATGAGTTTTTTTCTTGTTGTAAAGCTAGACGTTTTAAGATATCGTCCAAAATACCTCCAGTTTCACCCGCAGCAACCATGTTCACATAAATATCATTGAAGGTTTCTGGATGCTTACTCAGAGCATCCGCAAAAGACATACCGCCTTCAATGTCTTTAATCACGGCGTTGATTGTGTCTCGGAAGTTGGCGCTTTCGGCGTGTTTTGCCATAGAGTTAAGGGAACGAAGAATAGGGACACCGGCTGAAACCATGGCACTTAATTGGCGAGTAAACATCACCAATTCTTCAGTTTTGGCGCCTTTCTTTTTCTTGCTGAAAGAAAAACTAAGCTCTTTTTTTGCGCCTTTTTCTTCAATTTTTATCAATTGTCCGCGTGATCTCAAATTGTTAATAGCAGAAAGTTTGTCGGCTGCTTCAATCGTTGAAGAGACGGTTTCTTTCTTTTTATTGACAAGTAAATATTCAAAAATTGGCATAATATTACTCCCTTGTTGCCCTCAAAACTTCGTCCACGGTGGTGATCCCGCGCAGTGATTTAATAAGTCCATCCATCTGCATTGTCACCATGCCTTCAGAGATTGCTTGATCTTGAATATCGTTGCTGGTGGCGTTGGCGGTGATCATTTTTTGGATAGGGATGGATATGCCAAGAACCTCGTAAATACCAACGCGACCCTTGAATCCGTTATGTCCACACTCGTCGCAACCTTCTGGGTTTGGCCTCCATAATCGTCCGATTGTTGAATCTGTTGACCCCATGGGCGTGTCGCCACCAATTTTATCCTCAAAAGCCTGCTCTTCGAGTTTGTGAATTTTTTTAATCGACTCGGTGTTTATCTTAAACATTTCGGCAATATACTTTATTTCTTCTTCGTTTGGAGTATATTCTTGGCGGCAATTCATACATAGGCGTCTAACTAGTCGCTGTCCAATCACCGCCTTCACGGTCGAGGCAATCAAGAATGGCTCAATCCCCATATCCAGCAGACGCGGCAAACATGTCGCAGCGTTATTTGTGTGCAGAGTGGAGAATACCA
>CALJRR010000026.1 GCA_937976315.1 uncultured Candidatus Saccharibacteria bacterium
ACGCGCGACCGCTATAAACTGCGGCCCGGCTTCAGCCCTCAGGATGCCCTGCTGGCGATCGTCGTGGTAAATTAACCATTCTAACCGGGGCCGACTGTTTCATATCAAAGTCAAGAGCTCCAGAACAAACTACTCGCAGGAATCAACACAACCAACCGGCAGCCACACCTGTTTGCCACCCAGCTGAAGAGCTGTTACAATAATCCCCATGAGTACAAGCGAGCATAGCTGCAAAATTATCGCCCTTGTCGGTCTGGCCGGTAGCGGCAAAAGTTCGGCGGTCGAATATTTGACAGAAAAAGGATTTCCAAAAATTTACTTCGGTGGCGTTATTTATAAAGCCATGGACGAGGCTGGAATTGAAAAAACTTGGGACAATCAACAACAATTTCGCGAAGAAATTCGTCGTCGTGAAGGCAAAGATTTCGTAATCAAACGAGTCATAAAAAACATCCACGATTTGATTAATGCTGGCCAAAATAAAATCGTTTTGGACGGATTATACACTTGGAGTGAATATAAATTCCTCAAGCACGAATTTCCTGGGCAAGTAGTCGTTATTGCTATTGTTACACCAAAATATCTCCGTTATCAACGAATGGCTAAGCGCATAGAGCGCCCAATGCAGCCACACGAAGTCGATCAGCGCGACTGGTCAGAAATCGAGAATTTGGAAAAAGGTGGACCAATTGCTATTGCTGATTATTTCATCATTAATGACGGCAGTCTCGAGCAATTGCATCAAAAAATAGACGCCGCAACTCACGACGCCCATTTTTGTAAATCGCCCGAACAGTGTTAATTAGTCCAGATATTCGTAAAGCTTTTTCGCGTCTTTGTGCTTGCGAAGTTTTGCTAGTGCCTTAGCTTCAATCTGACGGATTCGCTCGCGCGTAACCGCAAATTCCTGACCAACTTCTTCCAAAGTGTGGTTTTTTCCATTATCCAAACCAAAACGCATTCGAACAATTTTCTGCTCGCGATCGCTCAAACTTGATAGAATTTCCTGAACTTGCTCTTTTAATAATTGATTTGAAGCGGAATCTTCCGGTGAAACCGTATCTTCGTCAACGATAAAATCTTGCAATACAGAGTCGTCATCTTCACCGTCGCGACCAACACCGGCATCCAAAGAAGAGATGTCTTGCTTGATCTTAATGACATATTCAATTTTCTCTGGCTCCATATCCAGCTCTTTAGACAATTCTTCAATTGTCGGCTCACGGTTCAATTCCTGCGTCATCCGTCGCTGAGTACGCAGCAATTTATTGATCGTTTCCACCATGTGAACTGGAATACGAATCGTTCGCGCTTGGTCAGCAATCGCACGCGTAATTGCCTGACGAATCCACCAAGTTGCATAAGTCGAAAACTTAAATCCCTTATCTGGATCAAACTTCTCAACTGCACGCAAAAGTCCAGTATTTCCCTCTTGAATCAAATCCAAAAAGTCCAAACCACGACCAGAATAACGCTTAGCAATTGACACCACCAAACGCATATTCGCCTCAGCCATCTTATCCTTAGCCTTTTTATCGCCTTCAACAATTCGGCGCGCCAAGTCCATCTCTTCTTCAGCGCTAAGTAGTGGAATCTTACCAATTTCACGTAAATACAGCCTAACCGAATCGTCCGACACATCGTCCAAATATTGCCCAGTTGTCAACGAATCCAAATCTTCCGATTCTTCTTCGTCTATAAGCGTTGGATCAAAATCATCATCTTCGTTTAAGTTTACTGGCTTCGTCGTGATATCGTCGCTCACATTTTCTCCTTAATCAGATTATTTAAGCTCTGGCGCAAATTCTGAGACAAAACCTCATCACCCGACGCCTCGGCCTCTCTAAGCTGTGTTAATAGTTGATTCTTTTTGTTTTCGCGATGTTTGATTGTTATCTGTCTGACTAGCCGAGCCATCTCTTCATCCAAGCTTTTTTGCTCCCAATTGGCGTAACGACTTTCACTTTTCAACTGTACTATTTTCACATACTGTTCGATTTTTTGCAAGTCCAGCGGAACCTCGCCCAAATCCGCGTCTGAGTTCTTCCGCAAATAGCCAATCAGCTGCCGCGCATTGTCATCATCCAACATTTCGCCAGAAACCGCCGCCAACCAACGTCGCACGGATTTTTCACTCGCCGCCAACCCCGCCAGCATATCCTCAGTTTCATCCTGAACCGGAGTCGGTTTTTCTTTCTCAATTTTCGCCTTTTTCAATTGGTGTTCAGTGACTTTTTCATTCGACAATTTTGCCTTCAGTGCGGTAATTGACGCGCCAGCTTTTTCAGAAATCACCGACAAATAATGCTCTTGCTCCACCGGATCTTTCAAACCTCGGACAATTCTCAGCGCAATGGTCGAAAATCGCCGCTTGCCTTCCGCCGACTTCAAATTCTCCATTTCCGCGTATCTAGCAATCACCCAATCCACCGCTGGCTGAGATTGGTCAATCGCCGCTTGCCAAAGCGCTGGATCTTTTTGGATCAATTCGTCTGGATCTTTAACGCCATCAGGCAAACTCACGACTTCCAGCTCCACGCCGACTTCCTGCGCCAAATTGATAGCACGCTCCGTCGCGTTAACTCCCGCTCGATCGCCATCAAACGCCAAGCGAATCCGCCCTGCCAATCGACTAAGCGACTTCAAATGCTGCGTCGTCATCGCTGTTCCAGAGGTCGCAACCACGTTTTTGACGCCCGCTTGATGACTGCTAATTACGTCCAGATTGCCCTCAACAATCACCGCTACATCGCTTTTTCGAATCGCCTCCTTGGCCTGATGCAAACCAAAAATATGTCGCGATTTATCGAATAACAGCGTTTGCGGCGTGTTCAGATATTTTGGCGCGCGCGGATCGTCACGAATAATTCTGCCCGTAAATCCCACAACTTCACCATTGCCATCACTCAAAGCCACCATCATTCGCCCACGAAACAAATCGCCACCAAACCGATTCGACAAGCCAGCGTCCGCCAATTCCTGCCTGGAGAATCCTCTTTTTTCCAATGCTTTCGTCAACGTGTCGCCATTCTCCGGCGCATAGCCAATCAGAAAATCACCAATTGTTTGACGATTTAATCGCCGTTTTTTTACCACATAATCCAGAGCTAATGAATTTTTTACCAAATTCTGCTGATAAAAATTGGCAGCCAGCTTCAACGCTTCTCTGGCTCTAGCGCGACGCTTGGCTGTTCGTCCGTCGCCATTAGAAAACAAAGTCAGATCAACGCCCGCCTTTCGAGCCAAATGCTCCAGTGATTGACGAAAATCCATTCCTTCCACCATCATCACAAACGTAAAAATATCGCCACCTTTTCCAGAAGAAAAATCGTGCCAAATCTGCTTTTCTGGACTGACCATAAAGCTTGGGGTTCGCTCGTCGGTAAACGGACTTAAGCCCTTCAAGTTGCGCCCCGCTCGCTTCAACTGAACATACTCACCAATCACATCCTCGATATTTAATCGCGCCCGCACTTCTTCTTTGGCATCATTCATATTTTTATTATATCACTCTTTACCTCTGTTATTGTTTGTGGTTAAATAGAAATATGTATCCTGACAATTTGAACAACCAACCTCAAGGTATCGATTATCTGAATCAAATTGCCACACCTCCGCCAGCGGAAGGTTTTGATAAAAAAACCAAAATTATCATCGCTATTTTGAGCTTTATCGGTTTGATAACCCTGATCGCGATATTTGTTTTTTCACAAGGCTCTATGCCAAATACTAGCCCATCACAAGTTGCAGCGCGTGTTAATAAATTACTCACTATTTCCAAAAAATACAATAATAAGTTCCGCTCAACCAGTCTGCAGACTACCAATGGTTCTCTGGTTGCAGTGCTGACCACTGCGAATGCCTCAATGGGTGAAGCACTTCAAGCAACCGGCATCAATTATAAGGAGAAACAAAAAGACATCCTCGCTCTAGATCCGTCAGAAAAATTAGAGAAAAAATTGGACGAAGCCCTTCTGAACGCGCAATTGGATATTACCTATGCCCATGAGATGAATGTGCAAATAACAGATACGATCAACATGATGAAAAAGGTGTACAAATCCACCAAGTCAAAAAAGATGCGCGAATGGCTAGTAAAAACTGCTGGCGATTTAGAGAATATCCAGAAGCAGATCAATCAAATCATTAAAGCAGATTAAGCTTCCGAGACTAATCGATAGCTCAACCTCGCCAAATCAAAGACCTCTTCGTCAGTCAATTGACCTGAACAAATAATTGTATTCCAATGTTTCTTGTTTAAGTGATAGCCTGGTAAAACCGTTTCGTATTTTTCTCGTAAATTCTGCGCCAACAACGGATCGCATTTTAGGCTTACTCTGAGCGGCTTTGAACCTTCCCTCACCAACGCCACCATTTTCCCCGCGCCGTCATTATCTCTACCAAATTTATATACCGCAACATCCTCGCCAAATGGATAGTCTAGCCATACGCCCGGCAAACTCAGGATAAACTCTTCAAATTGTTTATGTATCATACCTTTACCTTTTTCAAATAATATTCAAGTTCCATAATGCTGCCGCGGATATCTTCCAGTGCTCGATGATCTTCTGGCTTGGCGAATTTCTTACCGTATTTACCTTCAAACACCACCTTCCATGCACTCACGTCCAACACACGATAATGTAGTCTTTTTGACAACGTTGGCCACCATTGGTCAATGAATCGACGATCTTGATGAATTGAATTGCCTGCTAACAAAATCTTCGTTTCACTCGCAAAATACTCATCACAAAACGCTAACAATTCACGTTCTATTTCTGCCAAAGGCTTGCCCGATTCATTCTGCTCCTCCAGCCCGCGTCGCGCTTCCGGATGCTCATTCCAAAAACCAGCATTTCGGTCCAACAACTTAGCCAGCATTTTCGAATCGTGACGCACAATTCCTTCATACGTCGCAATTTCCTTAAAATTCCAATCCGTCGCAATTGCCGCCACTTCCAAAATCTCATCATGTACTGGATTTAGTCCAGTCATCTCCAAATCCACCCACAAAATCTTTTTCGGCTTAAAACTTACTTTCATATCTCTATTTTACCACTTCCATAAGGCGTGCTAAACTAAAATCATGACAAAACGCATCCTACTCAAATTATCAGGTGAACAACTTCAAGGCGAATTCGCCAGCGGCTTTGACCCAAAACGCGCTCGCTGGATTGCCGAACAAATTCGACCAGCGCTGGACGACGGGGCTGAAATTGTAATTATGGTTGGCGGCGGCAATTACGTTCGCGGCAATCAAATCATCGGTCATGGAATTCAACCTGTTTCCGCTCATAATATCGGCATGCTTTCTACGCTAATGAATGCCATTGCGCTGGCGGACGTATTGAACGACGCAGGATTGCCAACTCGCGCATTGTCCACGGTCGAAGTGAATCAATTTATTGATCACTATACTTTCCGACGCGCCATTAGCCATATTAAGAAAAACCGCATCGTAATCGTGGCGTGCGGCACTGGCAGACCGTTTCTGACTACTGATACCGCAGCCTTAAACTTAGCACTAGAAATGCAGTGTGACGCCGTGGTTAAAACAACGAAAGTCGACGGAGTTTACGACAAAGATCCTATGAAATTCCCTGACGCTGTAAAAATTGATCATTTATCTTACCAAGAAGCCCTGACAAATCCTAACATTACTGTTATGGATAAGGCAGCAATTGGACTAGCCATGGACGAACACATTCCAGTTGTAATTTGTGATTTGCTCACAGACGGAAATATTCTCCGCGCAACCCGCGGAGAATCAGTAGGCACGCTTATTAGTTAAGGTTTTAATCCTTTTTCTTATCTAATTTATCGAGTTTCAAGAAGTGAATGATTGCATATACAACAAATGCAACGGCTATCAACGTGATTAACGAGCTAACAAATGCGCCGTATAAAAACTCACCTTTACGTCCAGCAACTTCAACTGTAAATGAAGCTGATTGCAACCCTTGCTGAGAACCGACAACCAGCTGTACTAGCGGATCAATAAATGCTGTTACCAATTTTTTCACAGTATCACCAGCTGCGGTACCGATTGCCAAACCAACCGCCATACCGACAACACCCTGTTCGCGAATAAAATTAACAAATCCAGCCATGTGAGTGTCTTTTATCACTGTACCCGCAATTTTCTTCTCCTTAAGAGCGGCAACTTTCGCCGCGGCTTTTACGCTCTTCGAAGCTAATTTCTTAGCTGATACTTTCGAACCTTTAGTTGATTCTGAAGATTTCATAACTATAAAACTCCTTTTATTATTTATTATTTATAATTGAATATTATATCTTATTTGGCGCCACGATTCCCAAAATAGCCAATCCAGCCTTAAGAATATCGGCATAAATTGCCACGATTCCTACACGATGCGCCTCTTTGTCGCTACCAATAACCTGATTTTTCTCGTAATATCGATTAAATTCTTGTGCCAATTCAAACAAATACGTACAGATGTGATGAGGCTCCAAACTCTCCTTAGCACGATCAACCACGTCCACGTACTCACTCAACTTTCTGACCAGCATCTTATCCTCGTCAAACAACTCTGTCGGAAAGGCAATTTCTTTATCGGATTTAGCTAAAATACCTCGCGCTCGAGCGTGAGCGTATTGCAGGTAGCTTCCCGTGTTTCCCGTCAAACTTACCGCGTCATTAATATCAAATATGACGTCGCCGCCGATCTTCACTTTCAAGAATTGATAACGAAGCGCGCCAGCAATCACGTCGTCGGTTGGCTCGCCGCCAGCATTTTTAATCGCCTTCTTAAACTCGTCAAACAGCCAACCAATTGTAACAACCTCACCCGTTCGCGAACTCATCTTTCCAGTTGTCAATTTGACCAAGCCAGTCGCGTAATTGAACAATTTTCCTTTCAAAGCCGGAATCGACAATTCACTAGCCGCAATCACGCCACGGAAGTATGCCGCTTGCTCCTCGCCGTTTACTGTAATTGACAAGTCCAAATTCGGATAATCTTTATACTTCAACTGAATCAATCCCATATCATGCGCCCCATAAAGACCATTGCCGTGAGATCCAATAAACACGTTGTCGAACGCGCCGTATTTACTGCCCTTAAAAACATACGCACCGTCAGATTTGGTGAACACCTCTGGAGTTTTCTCTTTAATCAGAGATTTGCCCAATTCTTCAGTTTCGCTCTCAACGTAACGTCGCTCAATCGGCACGTTTCCAAGTCGCCCAACATTAGAGTCAATTTCATCAAAACTCCAACTTTTACAGATTTCGTAAACTTGTTTATATAGCGGATCATCCAGGACGAATGATTGCTTAGCTAGTTCATCAATTTCTGCCTTTGCCTCTGGAGATTCTTTCGCCGCACGCGCACCTTCAACGTACATGCGACTCATAAATTCATTTCGCTTATCGGCTGGGATTTCGTTCAATTTATTCACATCGCCGTCAATCTCACGCAAAATCGCCCACATACTTTTACCAACATGCGTTCCGACATCACCGTGATAACTCACTCGATGTACAATTGCACCATCCACTGCCAACAAATTAGCCATCGTATCCGCCAAAATCGCATTCAAAGCATGTCCGATATGCATAGCCTTAAATGGATTCGGACAATTGGTTTCAATTACAACCGTCTGACCGGCGCGCTTCGTCGTTGGCTCTTTTTTCAAAGAATTTAGAACGGATTGATCGCTCAGTTTTACATTGATAAAACCTGGACCAGCAACACTTACTTCGCTAAAATCTTCTTCCTTGCGCAGATTTTCAGCAATCATCTCCGCAATTTCACGCGGATTCTTCCCTAACGGCTTAGCCAATTGCAACGCCACATTTGTAGCAAAGTCACCAAACTTCGGATCAGGACGCGTTAATTGTACCGATATATCCTGATCAAAAAGTTGCTTCACTACTTGAAAAATAATCTGTTCCATACTGTCTAGTATACAACAGAGGTGGACTATTATCTAGCTAAATCCCTACGCAGTTTCGTCAAGCTCTTCCAGTTCCAGACTTAATTTCGTCGCCGAACTTGGACTAGACCCTTTCACGTGTTGCAATACATATGTCAACGCCGACATATCATCTCGGCTCAATACGCCTTCGGTAAGTCCGTGAATATCTTTTTCTTCAGCCATTTTATTCCTTTTTGTTTTAATTTTTTATACAGTAAAATGATATCACATTATTTTTGATTTGTCAATAACTAGAACCTTGCGACCACTTAATTGGCTTTATTTTTGTCTGATCGACGCTTATATTCTTCTGCTATAACACTACCTATTTCGCTATCTTTTAAGTATTCCTTGCATGATAACAATAGGCGCTCAGAAGCATCAGAACCTTCCATTTCTAATGCTTTTCTATATGAATTACTAAACGCCGCAAACATACCACCCTCATCTTCCATGACCCTAATGGTAAGTTTCTTGTCCTCTGACGATACGTAAACAAATATCAAGTCTGCGCCAGATTTCAATGCCGTATGAATCGCTGCCGACCCCATTTCACTGCGAGGCTTTGAACCTACTGAGTCATCCGCTGAATATCCAGCCAAAACCAAAGACCCACCATCCTCAACAAATTTAACCGCTTCTTTGTAATGGTCTGTTGAAAAGTGAACCGGTTTTTTACTCTTTTTATCTACCCATTCATATGGCACACCAAAAAAGTTTTTAGCGCCAAACGCAAGATACTGTACAGCCTCTAAGTTGATTCCGCCAACGCCCTTCTTAATCCAATCTCTATTAGTCGACGCTACGCCAATATTTATTTTGTTCAACAAAGACGCTAAGTAGCTAGCCGTAGGAACATCCTCTCCATTGAAATGCGTTGGCGCTATAACACTTCCCTTGCCTTCTTCTTTAGCCTTTTTGGCGGCTTCAATTAAGATATCTTCGCCAATTATTTCAACTTCCTTTTTGCCATGCATTAAGCCCATCAGCAGCTTAAGTCCAGAGGAAAGTCGAACGTCTGTTTCTGGCAGTCCCAGCTCTTCTCCAGCTGCCTCAAGTTTTTCTACCGCCGAATTGTTAGTTAGTCCAAAAGGTTTGCTGTGCTTTTCTCGTCTACCACGCACCCATTTCTTAAGAGGATCAAGCGCAACCTGCAGAGAAAAACCCTCTCTCTGTGGCTCAGTTTCTTTTACGTCAATATCAGACTCTTGATAGAAAACTTCATCGAACAATTTTTGTTCTTCTGGGGTTGGAGTAAATTTATCTATTCCTGCAGTCATTTTAACTATCTCTCCTTATTACGCAGCCAATACCAGATCATATTTATCACGCATATACCCCAATATCGCCTCCCCACCAAACGCCTCCAATATGCGACACTGCTCTTCACGAGCCGCCTTTGAGTAAGACGCTTCACGCGAAACATTGGCATAAGCTTCAACTTCATCAGGACTAGGCTTAATAGTCTCACCAAATACCACTCGCACAACTTTTTTACCCAAAAGCCACTTTAGATGTATCGCATTGTCATTGAGTTGATTAGGATTTCTCTTCTGACCCTCAACCTGCATAAGTACAGGAATTATAGTAGCACCCGTCGCCAGGCTTAGATGAGGAGCTAATTTACCCGCCTTTTCTGGCAGTTCACCGTCATTTTTTATCCCAATATTGCTCATCGGGTTATGTGCTGCAGTAATAACAGAAAGTCCACTATCTGTTATTTTTTCTTGCAGACCTAAGTAATCGTCACCATTAAACGGCAACGCGTACTTATTATCAATAGCATCTTTTTCCACAGACGGATCTCTTACATACGGAACCTGAAAAAAGTTATCCATCCCAACAAGTTTATATGGTATCCTCTGATGCCAAAGACCCATATTAGTGGAGGCTACTGTCACGCCTATATGTCTAAACTCAGAAACTACGCTAGCAACAGTCGAAACATCAACGTCTGTTAGGTGACTCGTAGCAAATATAACACCCTTGTTTTCCTCGGTTTTCTTAGTTGCCTTAAAAAGATTATCAGCCCCCTCAACGACAACATCCCCCACATTACCAAAAAGCAAATCAGTAACCAATTCAAGAGGAACGCGCAGTCTTCTTGGGCTCGGATCATACAGACCTTCAGATGCGCCCTTTTTAGCGCACTGTTTAATCTCTTTTATAGCCTCAGATCCTGAAAAAGTCTCAATTTTTTTCACGATACCCTTAATTATACAATATAAAGCCCTATTTTGTCAATATAGATCTAATCAAACCAAAGAACAACGGATGCGAACGAAACGGTCGTGACTTAAATTCTGGATGTGCTTGCGTTGCGACAAAATATCGATGGTCTGGCGCCTCAACAAATTCTACTAACTTACCATCTGGTGAAGCTCCAGAGATAATCAAGCCTCCTCGTTCAATTTCTTGAACAAACTTTTGATTCACTTCATATCGATGACGATGGCGTTCAACTACTTCAGCTGCATTGTATGTCTTGGAAATAACGGAGCCTGGCTTTAGGTTAGCTACATAATCCCCAAGACGCATAGTCCCTCCTGTAGACTCTTTACCTTGCTGCCCATCCATAATATACACTACGTTGTTATCAGAATCAGCGCCGAATTCTTCGCTATTAGCGTTTGCCAAACCTCCCAAACGTGCCGCAGCAATAACTGCCACCTGCATTCCCAAACAAATACCCAAATATGGTTTATCTTTCATTAAGCAATACTTTGCAGCAGCAATCTTACCTTCTACACCACGAGATCCAAATCCCCCCGGAACAACAATAGCATCAACACCGTCAAAATCTGCTTCATTTGCAGTCTCAGCATTAATCCATTTTATAGATATCTCACTTTTGTTTGCCCAAGCCGCAGACTTAAGTGCCTCTGTTACAGATAAATATGTGTCAGAATTGTCTATATATTTAGCAACCAAACCTACCGTAACACGCTTAGCATACTCTGACGTATCTCGCTTAGCTAAATGTTGCCAACGTCGTAAATCTGGCTCAACTGAATTATTAGTAAATTCGCCAAGTAGCTTACCTAAGTCGCGATACACCGTTAGTGGAACTTCATATACAGTATCGACATTCGGCATCATTACAATTCCTTCGCTGCGAATACCAGATGAAATAGAAATTTTCTCACCAATACTACGCGGCGGTTTATCGTAACCTTCCGTACGAACTGCCACGACATCGGGCATAATTCCAAAACCACGCAAATCAGCCAAGGCGTTTTGAGCGGGTTTTGTCTTATATTCATGTGACGCCTCTAAAAACGGCACATACACAACATGAACAAATAGACAATTTTCGCGACCAACATCTAAGGCGAATCCTCGAATAGCCTCAATAAAGCTAAGTCCTTCATAGTCACCGACCGTGCCGCCGATCTCTACGATATGAACATCACCTTCGGCAGCCAAATGGATAGCTTTCTTAATAGAATTGGTTAGGTGAGGGACCATTTGTACTGTTTGACCGCCAAATTTACCGGCTCTCTCGTCCGCAATCAAATCACGCAATAATCGGCCGGATAATGTTGCATTTTTTTGCGTTAATTCCAAATCCAAAAAACGCTCATAATGGCCCAAATCTAAGTCAGTTTCAGCACCGTCTTTTGTCACAAAACATTCGCCATGCTCTTTTGGATTCAATAATCCAGCATCAACGTTCAAATATGGATCACATTTTTGGACCGAAACAGAAACGCCCTTAGCTTGAAGGACAGCGCCAATACTAGCAGCAGTAATCCCCTTGCCTACACCAGACAATACACCACCCGTAACAAATATATATTTGCGCGGTGACGACATATTATTCGCAACCGTCACAAATAGTCAAACTTGCTGGGTCAACTGGTGCCGCAACAGTGCCGTTCGACTTTGCTTGATCGTCAGCCGCTTCCTGCGCCGCTTTAAGAGCTGCGTCAATGGCACTCAATTTTTCTTCCAAAGTCATGTCATCAGTAATAATCTGATTTGCGTTCATTTTCATTTTCCCCTATATTTAGTAGTTACTTAACTAATTTTACGCTAGATATAGTGCTTATGCAATAAAATGCAACCAATTGCCCGTTGTAGTTTTTTCATCAAGTTCGCCAATTGACGCAACGTATATTTGCGGATTTTGACAACGTGGCATAAAATCAGCCAGCTTCTCTTTATAAGCCGCCATTGCCGCCTCTTTCTCAGATTCTGGGAGTTCAGTCACGTTAGTTTTTAAGAAAATTGCTCGCTTTTTATCATCCCAAACCACAAATTCCGCCTTACCGTTTCGAAACGCATTTTCTGAATGACGCGCAGTCGGCTCTGATATCCAAATTATAGAATTACCAAAACGTGCAAAATGCAGCGGCGTCACCAGAGGTGTCCTATCTACATTTACCGTTGCCAACGCACCAACTTCGACTGTATCTAATATTTCTTTCGCTAATTCATTCATATCATCAACTCCCATTACTTCGTGGTATTAACTTCGTAACTAGTGTTTGTGCTTTCAAAGAAATTCACCAATTCCAGCGTATCATTAGCGGCCGCCATCCATTTGGCTGGATTTGGCACGTTATATTCAGGCTCAAAACCTAGCTCTTGCAAGCGTCGATCGGTCATGTGCATAACATACTGGTTAACATAATCAGCATTCAATCCCAAAATCCCCTTTGGCAACATATCCTTATTGTAAGCCTTCTCAAGTTCTACCGCTTGCAAAATCAAGTTACGAATTTCTTCTGCGAATTCCTGTGTTTGCAATTCTGGATTCTCGTCCAAAATTGTCAAAAGCAAATTGATGCCAAACGTCAAGTGAAGATTTTCGTCGCGAGTAATCCAGTCCAGCAGTGAGCCAACATTGCGCAACAAATTACGCTGACGGAAACTCATACCAACCATAAAGCCTGAATAGAACCAAATTCCCTCCAGCACGATGTTATACGCCACCAAAGACCTAACAAAGTCCTTCTTACCTTCCAGCGAATAAATATCCAAATTCGGATCAAGCATCACGTCCAAATGCTTATTCTGGAAGTCAGCCTTGTCAGCCAATGATTTCTTACCAAATCCCGCAGCATAAATTTCCTCGCGATCAAACGGAAATGTCTCAATAATGTATTCAAATGTCATGAAATGATTGGCTTCTTCCCACATCTGTTTTGACAAATACAGTTGAGCTTCCGCCGCGTTCACATATGGATAAATACCGAACGCCAATGATTTATTGATCAATAACTCGTTTGGATTCAAATAGCTAATAACCGTTTTCAATGCGTGCTTTTCATCATCTGACAATTTTTCAAAATCCGCCAAATCTTGGACTAATTGAACTTCGTTTGGAAACCACGTGTTAGCCACTGCTTGATTATAAAGATCATACGCCCAAGGGTAACGAATTGGGTGAAGTGACAATCCATCGCGTAATCCTGAACCTAAAATTCCCATCTTAATTTCCTCCTTTATTTATTAATTTTCGCAAATCCAAATCCGCGCACTTTACTATTTGTGCGGACTTTTTGTTCTGCAATTTTATCAACTGAAACTGTCGTCTGCTCCGACTGATGACGCGGCTTAACATGCAGATAGTATGTTGTTTTCAAGCCACGCTTCCACGCTTCTGAGTAAATCTTCACATATTCGTCAATGTCTCGCGTCTCCAGATACATATTTCGAGAAATCGCCTGATCGACCCACTTCTGAGCCCTGGCTGCCACTTCAATAAACGCGTACGGAC
>CALJRR010000027.1 GCA_937976315.1 uncultured Candidatus Saccharibacteria bacterium
CAGTAAAAATCCCAGCCCCAACGCGGACTCTGATTCCGGAACATGCTCGCGAACTCGCCCAGCAAACCAATCGCGAACTCCCACCGCCACATCACCCGGAACTAGTCTTTCGGCGCTAATAATTTTTGCCCGATATACGCTTGCCGAAAAAGCCCCAAATCCCGCCGTCATTTTGCCTTTAACTTTCACAATGTCACTACGCTTAATTGAGTTTTTATCTGGCGTCGTCACCCAAATTTGTCCCGGCAATTTTTCATTATTCATCTGCAAATTACCCAGTCTAAGAACCGTTTGACTATTTTTATCGAGATCAGGATCCTCTAAAACTTGACCTTGGACAATTGCGACTTTTCCGATTAACGAATCATAAACCTCCACGCCTTTTCTGCCAATTTCACCGCGCCAAAGACCAACCAAAACTCCAGAAATAATTGCTAAAATCACAAAAAATCGCCAGCGCCAAATTGCCACAATTACAAAAATAGCCAGCCCGACCAATAAAAATAATGAGTTCGCCGCAAACGACCGCGGTATGTAATGGATGGAAATTACGCCAATTGTCAGACCGAGGCACCACGCCGCCACCAACAAAGAAATATGCAACTTCTCAAATAGCCATCTATTCATACTTAAAGTATATCTACATTTGGAGCTACAAAAAAGACTCCACCAAGGGAGTCGATTTCATCAAATTTGGAGGGTCCACCGGGGCTTGAACCCGGGACACCCTGCTTAAAAGGCAGGTGCTCTGACCAACTGAGCTATGGACCCATTCGGAATATCCGCTTTCTTCATCCTAGCACAAACCAACACAAAGGTCAATGCTTAGCGAGCTTATGTCCGCCAGTATGTAGTGAAAAAATGTCAATTAGACCACACACCAAACCAAACGTAGCAACATACCGCCAATTATTCGCGAAGATCTTATATAGCGCCAGTGCCTGTCCGTCTAGTGATATATATTTTCCCAGAGGGACCACCAATAGTGCTGCTGTCAAAAACGCGATTCCCACCGCCGAGACAATTCTCTCATGTTTTTTCTGGTATCTCGGACCACTTAAAAGAAGCATAATTAACGGAACCAACGTTAAGACTAATCCCGAAATTACACCATTTGGCAATAAACCAGTTTCCAATTTCAAGCCGTCCAACACCCCTGTCAGCCAGCCACCCCACCATTCTGATAGTAAAAATCCCGTCGCCAACGACAACGCCAATGGACCGAATCTTCGAGATGAAACAAATGCAACCGCAAAAACCGCTACTAAAATTGCTCCAAATAAAATTATCACACTCATTTATCCTCCTCCAAATCAAATTTTACCTGTGACCCAACCGTAGCGCTCGCCTGCTTAGCAACTCCTGCCTTCACCTCCAACACGTACTTTGCAGGAACCGGTGGCGCATATTTTTCATGCGGCTCGGCGTCCGGCTTGACGTTATGTTTTACATAGACAACGCGCTTTTTATCATTGATCCAAATCATATCAACCGAAAACTTCATATCTTTCATCCACATTTTATGACGATCGTTATGGTCAAATACGAACAGCATGGCATAATTCTCGTCAATTCCCAGCCTTCCGGACAGACCTTTCCGCTGTGATTCTTCGTCATTAGCAATTTCCGCCCGAAGCATTGTCTTATTCAGGTAAATCATTTCCGTTTTTGGCGAAACCGTTCGAAAAGCATAAAAAATTGCCCCACCAATAACCATTAGCATACCGCAGATAAATATCCATTTGATGACAGTTTGAGTTACTGTCGAGTGACGAGGCTCGTCCATAAACCTATTATAACAAGTTTATGCTTAAGCGCCGATTTTATCTTTTTTATTGCCACGTTTGGCATTTCGATCGATGTATTCGATTATCTTTCCAGCCACATTTCGGCGAGTAATTTTCTCAATTCCAAATCCTGGACTAGCATTAACCTCCAGCACCAAAGCGCCACGGCTTGACCTCATGAAGTCGACTCCAGCAACTGTCAATCCCATAGCCTTAGCGGCTTTCACACACATTTTACGTTCAGAATCTGTCAATTTTATGCTGGTTCCTTCGCCGCCCTTGTGTAAATTGCTACGGAAATCATCGTCCAAACTCTGACGTTTCATACTAGCCACCACTTGACTGCCAACCACAAACGCACGAATATCGACACCAGCCGACTCTCTAATAAACTCCTGAAGCAGTACGTTCGTGCCGTCCGAGTTGGTCAAATAAAACGCCTGTAGAACCGACTTGGCAGCCTTTTTAGTTTCCGCCAGAACCACACCATTTCCGTGCGTACCACGCGCCAACTTAATAATCGCCGGCATACCACCAATCTCTTCAATGAGCGAATCAATGTCAGTCGCGTTTCGAGAAAAGACCGTCTTCGGAATCGACACTCCCGCTTTAACTAATAACTGCGTTGAGCGCAATTTGTCCCGCGCCCTAGTAATCGCAATCGAGCGATTCATGAAAAACGCCTTCGGATACATCATCTCCAATTGACGCAAAACCGCTGTTCCATACTTTGTCATATGGCTCGCGATTCGCGGAATTACCACGTCAAATTCACCAATTTCCTTACCTTTGTAGATGACCGTCGGGTGCTTTTCGTCAATTGAAACGTAGCAGTTTTTATACTTAATAACTTTAACTTGATGACCGCGCTTTTCAGCCTCTTCTTTCAGGCGAAGAGTTGAATAATTACTGTTGCCGTTAGATAATATCGCAATACGCATTATTTTTCTTCACCTTTCTGATGATATTTTTTATAGAATTTATATGGATCTAACTTTATCTCTTCATTAAGACTGAAGGCTGTGGGCGCTTTTTTTCTACGTACTTTTTTCTTTGACACATCCACTAGGAATTTTCCAGAAATTGATCGCCTTCCAATTAAAACTGGAAATTCATTTTTTGATCGATCAGACAAATTCATCAACATTTTAATTTTTCGCCCACCAAGCTTTACCCAAAAGTGCGTTCGATAACGAATCTGCTCATGTCCAGACGAACTACGCACCCTCGCCACAGAATAATCAGTTCTCTTAAATATCTTACCATTATAATACAGCGAACCCTCACCAAAAATAGAGAATTTTAACACGCCGTCCTTATCTATACGAATATTACTCGCCCAAACAGCACTTGAATCGGCCCCCGTATCAATCTTAGCTGGAACTCTTTGCGCTCGCTCGCCGAAGTCCACAAACTCAGTCGACCCAATAACAGTTTTTTCTTTCATACGTAAATATTATGGCATAATTTATGATATATATCAAATATATCAACCCCCTACTAAACACTTCTTGATTCAAGAATTACACGTCTATGGTCCGCTGAAGTATTCACCTTCCCGGCAAGAAGCAACGACAGTAAAAAGTCATCACCTTTTATAGATTCTAGGTATCTCCAAACTTCTACCGAACCATTATAGTAGCTTAGATCCTTAAATAAAGGCATGTCGTTTGTTCCGCGGAAGCTTCGTAAAGTCTGAGTAAAAGCAGTCTTTTTCGCTTTCTCCATCTGCTCATCGTTAATCTCGCCTCCATCTCTAACGGAGTCGAGTAGCAACAACCTCCATTTCACTTCAAATGCGCCACGAAAATCTTTTTCATCATAATACGCCAATCCGGCAGTTATATAGTGATCAACACCGCGCTCAGCAAACTTTCCGCTCAAAGCCTGCTCCATCACCACGCCCAGCCCTTCCTCGGCGTCATAATAGTCGCTCAATCCAGATCTCAGAGGAAGCATATCAGTTTCTCCGCCAGTAATAGACCTCAGCATATGAACGCCAATTTCATGAACCACCAAATTCTCAACCTTTTTGCGAGATCGCATCATACCATTGTCGGGAATAACTATTCTTTTCTCAGAGGATTTTACATTAACAGAAGTAGCCTTCTCTGCAGAAACCGTCCAACCCTCCGCTGCTCCAGCATAACCCTTTGAATCATTATTGAACTCTTCTTCGATAATATCAGTAAATATTTTCTGCAACTCATACGGATCAAATTCTTCTTGCTCATTAGGAATATGACTTAGCATACCTCCATATAAAGACTCTGCTACACTATGCATCCATTCCACTGTTTCGTCTGATGGACGGAACCTCTCTGGAATATCCATTCCAGGCTTGAAATTAACCATACCGAATAACTCTTTACGCAGTTCATCCGCTTTTCCTGTCAATTTTTTGCTATGAATAGCGTTTAATTTTCCGCCCAACAGAGAACGATAGGTATCTTCGTCTGGCTCACCGTAAGATTCAATATTCAGATACCTATACTTCTCAGCGGCAGCTTTCTTTTCCTCTTCTGATTTTGCATTGTTATACTGTTGCGCATAATTAAGTAGCGTCGTCTTCTTTGAGTAATCTGCGATAAACTCTTCGTAAATACCTCTGTGTGATGGCGGCAGGCTAGGATGATTTAATATCTTATTACCAATCTCCTGTATCTTTTCTGCAGCTTCGTCAAAATCAGCAGAATTCAGTTTATCATAAACAAATTGAGGATTTCTAATCTCCCCAGAAAGAAACCTCTCCTCCTCTTCTTTGCGATTTGATGGATTAAACATCGTAACAATTTTTGGCGACAAATCTGTTAGCTGACTATAAAGGTCCTCTACAGAAGACTGATTTTCAATTGTTTCTATCGCATTAAGGGTCGCCTCTTTATTCATGTGGCATATTATGGCATAAAAACTATCTTTTTGCAATATCTTGTCTTTTGCTTCTTTGGGCTCTCGCCACCACAATTATCACCGCTACAATGATAGATATACCAGCCAAAATAGCTAATACATAAGTGTATCCCGACAATAGATATATCAAAGCTAATGTCACACATACAGCGCCCCAGGTCGTAATCAGTCGTTTATTAAGCGCCAACCCCACGACAACCATCAATGAATGCTCTATTAGGAATAATATTTCCATAACGCCGTCTCCTGCAAACGCCAGGATGAGAGTCGGCAGGCTAAACACAGAGAGAGCCAGTACTATATGTACTGTCGTAGACTTATGAATATACCCCAACCAACGCCACGACATCACCGCTCCCGAAAGAATTGCCGCTGACCACAAATACGGTATTGTGATGGCGTGAACGGGTAAGGCTAGGTTTTTAATAGTAAATAAAACGCCGCACAGAATCAGGATCACACCTGAATCAAAATATAAAATATTCTTTTTAGGAACACCTTCAAACATCAAGGCTGTACCATTAATTATCCACACTAGCGCCGCCAGAATTACTGACGCCATAGTAGCGCTAACTGATGTAGCAATAGACAATAAGACTACCGACCAGCCGATGGCGCTATAGAACGAAGAGTAATACCAACGACTCGACATCTTTCTGATTCGCGCAGCAATAGCCAGACCGTAAAATACCGCAAAAACAATCAGGGCGACAACTGACATGAATTCGAGTGGAATAGTAAACCATTGAGCTATAAGGCAAAGCAACAACACTAGACTCGGGTGCGCAGCTATTGTCATTATTCGCCAATCTCGTTTAGCAAGTACCGCCATATAAAGAGCCGCTACAGCCGCTAGCCATCCCAATACCTTGAACAACAAATCATATGTTGCCAGTAGATTAATTGCCGGAAACGCTATCGTTGGAACTACAGCGGCGCACAGCGTCATATCACTAATGATTGACGATTGCCTATTCATTCGCAACAGCCAGTACAAAGACCCAAAACCAACTAGACTCACCCATGCAGCAATTGCGAGATTGTCATTAAACGGTACATTCAACCAATGCAGGGACAATAAAACAAAGATGATTGTCGTAAGATATGCCCCACCCAAATAAACCTCTCTACGACATCGGTAAAATGCATAGTATATTGACACCACTAGCGGCAACC
The DNA here is from genome assembly GCA_937976315.1 of uncultured Candidatus Saccharibacteria bacterium. Taxonomy (GTDB): domain Bacteria; phylum Patescibacteriota; class Saccharimonadia; order Saccharimonadales; family Saccharimonadaceae; genus Nanosynbacter. The sequence goes on from CALJRR010000027.1 coordinate 5,874, forward strand.
AAACTATCGGATGAATTGACGACAACACAACAATGATAGCTACGCCAATAATAGAATATAGAAACAACTCACGACTTTTGACGGCTGTGTTGCCATGGCGACGATAAAGCCATTCTACTATTAATAGCGACGACACATTTATCCACGCCGTTAAAATAGATATGTTTTCACTAGACATCGCAAAACCTAAAGCTAGCAAAAATACCGATAACATTAAAGAGGTATGGACTCCAACTACAAACTCATAAACTTTTTCGCGCCATACAGCCACACTCATAATGCCAGCGCCGATATCTATCGTGCCCGATAGGCACATCAGAGCCTCCTCTGTCGCATGAGTGGCTATCATCGCTGAAGTAAACATTGCCATTAATAGCCAAGTTGACGCAGCACCATATACTAAAGCAGCCTGACTTTTACTAATATTCGGACGCTTCAAAATTAGCAATCGGCAAATAACTGGCAGTGGCGTCATGAATAGAAAAATTAGATACTGTACGCGTGGTGCTATAGCTATATCGATATTGAATAGTGTTATACCAATCGGCGCCAATAGAATCCCAGACACCACAACCATAATACCGAAGCGGACACGGCGTAACAAAAAAAGTATTGCAAGACTAATCGCTGAAATAACACCAATAAAGGTAAAGGCAATCATCATTCTTAGCGAATCTCCAGAGCCGATCGCGCCAAACAAAGCACTTAATGACACAACAAAACTAGCCCACAATACTATTTCATGATGTCTATCGTACTGTTTCTGAATGTACATTGATATAGCGGACCAGATTATATTTCCAAGTGCCACTAGCCCTAGAATCACACTTACAACCAACTGATTATCGTCAGATAAATACATTGCGAAACTAGTAGCCATCGCCATTAACAATAAGCGAGCTGTTGTCAACTCATAAGTGCGCATCTTTTTAGACTTCTCGACAAGAGCAACCGTAAAGTAATATGCAACGCTAGCGAATAACAGTACGCTAATATCTAATGTACCCATATATGTCGACGAGCTAAGCGCGATAAACATCGTCATCGGCACGATAAACGGATTTACAACGTTTAACGGTTCGACAAACTGACGAGGAAGACGACTAGAAGAATACGCAGCCACAGTCATCAAACATCCAAATAGCAGCATTACAACGTAATACCAGACCAGCTGCGCATGCACGACAGCCGGCAAACTAGTCGTCATCGTAAACATCGATAGTAGCGATACATAAGCAAGAGGTCTACTATTCAATCTCACCGTAGCATCAACACACAAAACAGCACCAATTACAGAGGTAATAAGCCAGCACCATGCGGGGTCAATACCTAAAAGTAAATTCATAGTCCAGCCGCCAATTGGCACAGCTGCCAAAGCCGTACCAATAAGTGCTGTCGATGCAGATTTCAATATTGGCAAGCGAGCATACAATATCTGACCAATAATATAATAAATAAAAATAAACAGCCACACCAATCCAAACCTAAGTTGGACAGATAGATTAATTGTCTGAGCCAGAAGCAATATTCCCGCAGTCAGAAGTAGCGATGCCGTATATAGCGCTATATTAATTGTAGTCTTACGACCCCTCTCCTTTTCCTTGTCATCAATATGTGATGTCCGTTCAATATTATTCTCAACAGGCACAGCAACCGTGTCCACCCTCTCTTCAGCCGCGGAAACACTAGTAGGAATTATATTATCTAGATTCTCATTTTTACTGATATTTAACGGCGTATTCGCAAGCCGTGAAGCAGCGTTTTGATTCTCGGTAATAAGCTTCACTTGACCGTTGTCATTCTCAATTTTGGCGCATCCATTTTGTGCATCACGCACGCCATCCCAATATCCCTGCCGATAATCTTCGGAATAATTAGACGGCTGGCTATTGCCTCTCTGTAATAATTTTATTAGCTTAATTACTACAATAATAACTATTATCAGAAAAATTAATCCCATGCCTTCAATCCCTCTTATGTTAGCTTCAGTATAACACAGGATTTTTTCTCAACAAATATACTAGGAAAACAGTCCTCGTTTTTTCGCGCCCTTAAATTGCTCCAAAAGCTCCTTCTGTTTTTTGGTTAATTTGGTTGGCGTATCAACAATAACACCCACAATATGCGGACCACGAGATTCACTATGTAAGTGCGGCACGCCATGACCCGACAACTTGAAGTCTGTACCGCTCTGAGTGCCCGCCGGGATTTTCATCGTTATTACGCCGTCCACAGTTTCCACGTCAATTTCCGTTCCCAGTGCCGCATCAACCATAGAAATATGTTCTTCGCTAAGAATAATATTGCCCTCACGAGTGAATTTTTTATGCGCCTTAACGCGAATGTGGACATATAAATCGCCTCTACTGCCATCGGCAACTGCTTCGCCACGATCACGTAGACGAATTGTCGCGCCATCATCAATTCCCGCCGGAATTTTAATAGTGATATCCTGATTCTGTCGGGTCGTGCCTTTTCCTCGACAAACTGAACATTCTTTTTCAGGAACTTTTCCCTTACCGTGACAAGTTTCACAAACAACCGCCTGCTGAATTTGCCCAAACAGCGAATTCATCGTTCGAGTTTGCTGACCCGCACCCTTACAGGTTGGGCACGTTTTCATTCCAAATCCAGGCTCGGCGCCATCGCCATGGCAATGTTCACATTCAACATCCAGCATTAAACTAATTTTCTTTTCTACACCAAATACCGCGTCCTCAAAACTTAATGTTACACTAGTTTCAACATCACGCCCACGCGAACGACCATTCCCAGAACCGCCAGCTGCACCACCGAAGAATTGACTAAAAATATCACCTAGTCCACCGTCACCAAAATCAAAGTGAACATTTTGACCGCCGAATCCACCAAATCCTTCAAACGGATTGCCAGAAAATCCGCCACCAGAAGAACCACCAACGCCAGCATGACCAAATTGATCATAACGCTGTCGCTTCTGTTTGTCTTTCAGAACCTCATAGGCTTCATTAATTTCCTTAAATTTAGCCTCGTCGCCACCCTGTTTGTCAGGATGATATTTAATTGCTAATTTACGAAAAGCCTTTTTTATCTCATCTTCAGAAGCGGTCTTTGGAACGCCCAATATTTCATAATAATCACGCTTGCTCATACCTTATATATTATACGCGTTTAGCACTCTCAGTGCAAGAGTGCTAAGTCCAAAAAAGGCCACCCTTTTTATCGAGCAGCCTTCTTTGCAAAGACGTTAGGTTTATTTTTCGTCGACAATTTCGCCTTCGACCGGCTCGTCTTTATCAGACTTTTTGTCGCCAGCTTCGTCAGCTTTTTTATCGTCGGCTGATTGTTGATACATCTTGGACCCAATTGGCATAATCGCGTCGTTCAAGGCTTTAATTGCAGCATCCAATTCGTCCTTATCCTCAGAATCTTTGTGCTTTTCAGCCTCTTCGACAGCCTTTTCAATCGCTTGCTTATCATCGTCAGAAATCTTATCTTTGAATTCGTCCGGCATTTTCTTTGCCTGATAAATAGCGTTTTCAAGCTGATTCTTCGTGTCAATAGTTTCGCGTTTTTTCTTGTCTTCGTCCGCGTGAAGTTCGGCTTCTTTTTGTGCCTTCTCAATATCTTCCTTGCTCATATTGCCAGAGTTTTGGATAGTGATTGATTGCTCCTTGCCGGTTCCCTTGTCTTTAGCTGTAACGTTAAGAATACCGTTGGCGTCAATATTAAAGGTCACTTCAATTTGAGGCACACCGCGTGGTGCTGGCGCAATACCATCAAGCACAAAACGACCCAAGCTCTTATTGTCATTAGCAAACTCGCGTTCACCTTGAAGAACGTGAATTTCCACCTGAGGCTGGTTATCCGCAGCTGTCGAGAAAACTTCACTCTTGCTTGTTGGAATCGTCGTATTTCGGTCAATCAACTTCGTCGACACGCCGCCCATCGTCTCAATTCCAAGAGAAAGCGGAGTCACGTCCAGAAGCAACACGTCCTTAACATCACCAGCCAAGACGCCGCCTTGAATTGCAGCACCAACAGCCACAACCTCATCTGGGTTCACGCCTTGCATCGGATCTTTTCCAAAGAAATTCTTCACACGCTCAACCACAGCTGGCATACGAGTCATTCCACCAACCATAACTACATTGTTAATGTCGGACTTAGAAAGTTTAGCGTCCTTCAAAGCCTTTTCTACTGGACCATCCAAGCGATCCAATAGACCCTTAACCAAGTCTTCCAACTTAGCACGACTCAAGCTCATCTCAAAGTGCTTTGGACCATCAGCATCAGCAGTGATAAATGGAATGTTGACTTCATATTCAGTAACCGTCGACAATTCTTTCTTCGCTTTTTCAGCCTCATCCTTTAGGCGTTGCATTGCTGCATTATCTTTACGAAGATCAATCCCTTCCTTTGACTTGAAGTCATCCAAGAAGTAGTTAACAATAGCGTTGTCGAAATCCTCGCCACCAAGGTGTGTATCACCATTGGTTGCCTTAACCTCAAACACGCCGTCGCCTAGTTCCAATACCGACACGTCAAACGTACCGCCACCAAGGTCGAACACCACGATAGTTTCGTCGTTCTTACCCTTCTCCAGACCGTACGCTAAAGCCGCAGCTGTTGGTTCGTTGATAATACGCTTAACTTCCAATCCAGCAATTTTACCAGCGTCTTTAGTTGCTTGACGCTGTGAATCGTCAAAGTAAGCTGGCACCGTAATCACTGCCTCCGTTACCTTTTCACCCAAGAAAGCTTCGGCGTCAGCCTTGATTTTACTAAGAATCATTGCTGAAACTTCTTCTGGCGTATATTCCTTATCGCCCATTTCGACTGCCACGCCAGTACCTTTTTTAACAATCTTGTACGGCATGATATCCAAGTCTTTTTGTACTTCCTTATCATCAAACTTACGACCAATCAAACGCTTAACGCCGTAAATCGTGTTTTTTGGGTTTGTTACACGCTGACGCTGAGCAACTTGACCGACAAGTCGTTCGCCCTTTTTATTGACCGCAACTACAGATGGCGTAGTACGATTACCTTCGGCGTTAGAAATTACCTCTGGCTTTCCAGCCAACATATACGCAAATGCGCTGTTGGTTGTACCGAGGTCAATACCAATAATTTTACCCATATGATTCCCCTTTCTGTTATAATCACATCTGGTCTATATCTTATATTCATTCTAGCACTCTTTCGTGGCGAGTGCCAACTATCTCAGTATAAATAATTAGCACTCTCATGTCAAGAGTGCTAATAGCTGTTTTTTACAATTTAATTGCCAGAACGACGATACGGCCAATAAGTTCCTGGTCTTGTCCAAAAATCTATTTCAGGCCTTCCCCAATCAACTTCCGCCCATTCGGTTTTTCGCCACGGAAAGTCTGATACATCAAATGTTCTAGAGCCATATTCTCCTTTTGGATCAAGTACTGAGAACAGCTCGCCAGTCTCCCACGGATCAGTACCAAAAACTGCCTTTTCTTGATAGCCACATTCTGCATTAAATGCATGACACCAAGCGTTTGTATCTGTAGCAACAAGACCATATTTCTTAGCTGCCTTAATTAATAGGCGCGTCATCGGATTGTATGGTTGAGATGTATTAGGGTCATAATCAGGATCAACATCGGCAGATAATCTTGCCCATTGTCCGTGTCTTGGCGAGAAAGGAGCTTGATTTTCCGGAGCCTTGCCGTCCGATAATTGCGCTGGCCACGAAGGTTCTAATCCACGTGCAAAATTCGCCGTAGTAAATGCCAAAGCATGATCAATATAACCTCGACGTATTTCCGATATGCCAATAAAACCGAGCGAGTTGTGCATACAAACTACAGCAGAACCGCCACCCTGGCATTGCGTAGCATAATTCGTCTTAGCTAAATCAACAAAACCAGGTTTTGCCAGAGAAAACCCTCCGGTAGCAGCAGTCCAGTGTTTTGGTGTACCATCTTTTGCAGGTTCCACAAAAAAATACTCACGCATAATACCTGTAGCTATGTCATAAATCGCCATACCAAGGTCACCGTTCTGAGCAGGTTTTGCAAAATGTGGCCAAGGAATTTTACCTAATAAATAATGCGATATTTCATCTGCAGTAATTCCGTAACCGCGACATTTATCCATATATTGATATTCACAACGAGGATGAGACGAATCAACCAGATATGTTGCAATTGGTCTAGTGCCTTGCGCGCTAGTATTTATACCGGTCTTTGCGCCAAACGCACCAGCTCCCCATGGAGTTGGAGAATTGTCATCCATCCATTTTGCCATCGCGTCTGAATTAGGAGCTAATGGCATATTACTGACGTCTCGCTGCCAGATTGTTCCTTTGCCTATATAATTTGGCGCATACATCGACTCTAAAACAGCTCCGGGAAATTTATCAGCATCTACAGTTACCCATTCACCATTTCGGAATATGCATGGCTCAGTCGCTAACCAGCGACCAGGGGTTGACTGCCAAACTCGCATTGTCATCTTATATAACCCCCAACACCTTAATGCCACCTATACGTAGAACACCACCAGGTGATGACCACATAAGAAACTTGATCCTATCGCCCCAAGAAGTCGTATCGTGAGTGCCATCATATGACATAGAAATCCCTGTAGGTGACGTTACGCTAATTATGCGACCCTTACGACGAACCTTCCAAACGCCAATAGCAGATGCATCTCTCCTAAAAATTCCGCCTGGTATAGGACGAACATGTATTTGAGTTCCATCTATAAAAAATTGAATTTCTGGACCACCGCCACCACTACTGGTAGTCGTCATATTCAACGCGAATCCTGATCCACGAGAAGTTGGCCACTCTTTAACGTCGATATCTATTTCAACGTCGTCTGTTAGTGGCTCAATAATTTGAAGCAAATGAGAGTTGGAACTACTACGGATCTCATTATTGCCCGCTAAAGCTGAAACAGCCGTATAGCCTTCTGGCGCACACCAACGTATTCGACGAGCACCAACGATAGGAAACTCACGACCGTAACGTACACGATGCACGGTAGGCGCACTTGCCGGAACTAAAGATTCACCAGCTGTACCACGAAAATCATCAGCCGAAAGCAACTGAAGATTTGTTGGCTTACCGTACACTCTCGTCCAGGTTGCATCGCCAATCGATAAATATCCCGGCAGCGCTTCAGCTGTAATTGTTACCGTGCGCTCACCACTACCAGGCACTGAAACCTGGCCACTTATAATATCTTGCCCCATTTTATAACGGAGGCCGACCATACTAGGGACAGTAACTGTATTGTCGGCTATGGAAAAGACGGTGGACTGGCGCTAACCGGTATAGGCTGAGACATACCTGAATCTCGAGCCCAAATAACCGGCACACCATATTTAGTCGTTTCCGTTGGAGGAGTAGATCCGTATTCTATCCAATATCCCTGAGCCTGAGCCTGCATCTGAGGAGTCCATTGCGTAGTTCCACCACCACCCCCTCCAGTAGGAATTGCATTAATTTTTGCAACAAGCGGTGACGCCAACTTGTCTTCAGTAATTGCCGCATTTTGAATAGCATCTTTTCCAACAGTGGACGGCTTCAAATCTCCAGATTCTGTGTGAATTTGTCGCAAATATTCATTTAATATTATGCCCCAATTTCCATCGTCGCCACCAGGCTGCGGTAACCTTGCCATCTTATCCTCCCTGTATGCAAACTAACCTTTAGCTTTTATCCTATAATATATAATTACTGTAAAAATTGCAAAATATTATCAAATTACATGCCGCCATAACGACTTGCACCATACGCAGAAGTTTTAGCAATAGCAACCTGACGAGGCTGTTTCTGCTGATACATAAAATCGACTATCGATCGTACAATCGTTCCGCCGCCCATAACAAACAATCCTGCAATTCCAACGTTTTTAAGAAATTCCCGACGGTCCATCGGTTTCTCTAATAATTCGTTAACTTGAATTGGTGTGTTCATAGTTTCCTCTTTTTTTGTTTTTTCTATTGTTGTGGTAAATTATATCACCACATATTGAAGTATGCAAATATATTCTATACAAGCTTTACAGATCTAGAAGGAACGGATACCGAAACAGACCGAGATGGTATAGAAAATCCATCCACCGATCGAGACAAAGATCTTCTTATTGGCACAGGTTTTGAGACTGTTTTCTTCGGAATAACCACCTTCTTATTTGCTACTGGAGATGGTTTTTCTGTCTTCATTGCCACGAATCCATCAAGCGAGCGACGATTAACCAATGTATGATTTGATGCTGGCTTCTTCACTAGAATTGGCGTCTCTGGCTCGGAACAAACAGGCACTTTCTTTGCTTCCATAGGACGCGGTTTGATATCTTTTGCAGTATGATTTGCCGACTCATTATCTACGGCGACCGAACGAGTCGACAAACCGTCTTTCGATTTTTTATCCGCTCGTTTACGGTTTTTCAATAGAATAATTACTATACCCACTTGATACATCACAATCATCGGAGCCGCTAATAGCAATTGATTTACAGCATCTGGAGTTGGAGAGATAACCGCAGCAAACACCACAGACCAAAGAATAACATGCCGCTGACCAGACATTAACATCCGGGGAGTCATTGGCTTTATACGATTTATGATTGTCATAAATAGCGGTAATTGAAATAACAATGCCCCGGCGAGCAAATATGTCATTACAAACGAAAGATATGACTCAACCGTCAGCATAGGGCTGATGTTTTTCAAGTCAAAACTAGTCAAGAATTGAATAGCTGCCGGCAACGCTAGAAAGTATGAAAAAGCAACGCCGACTGCCGCCAGCAATAAAGAACTTAGAGAATATCCAAGCACTCCTCGCAGCGTCGTTTTCTCGACCGCAGGCATAACAAAGCGATATATATGATATAGCGCAACAGGTAGCGCTCCAATCATCGCAGCATAAATACACACTTGTACGGCAAAATTAAAAGCACCCCCTGGCGTTAAATACACCAAAGATAGATTATTTCCAAGCGGCTTAAGTAATAACGCTACAATTTTATCGAAAAATGGATACACCGCCGCACCAGTTGCTAAAAAAGCAAGCGCAACAATAGCAAGTCGCCATTGCAACTCTCGGATGTGATCCATAAATACTGGCGATGAACCAGAAACTTGCGACGAATTACTTGTCTTTCGCTTCGCCAGATTGCGATGCACTACTCTTTTCATCATCCTCCTTGAACGCTGTCTTTAGCTCTCTTGCTGATGAACCGATACTTCGCGCCAACTCGGGCAATCTTTTTGCACCAAACAATATAAGTAAAATAACTAGTATTACAACCAGCTCCGGAACGCCAATCTGTGGCATAACACATCCCCCTTGTTTTTATAGTATTACTCCTCTATTATAGTAGTAATGCTTATAAAATCAATAGAGTCATGATGAGTAATCGAATTATATTTCACAATTTTTCTGCCACTTATAACTGTAGTAGCTACGGTGCAGGCAGTTATACTAACGGTCAGCCATGTACTACTACTGGTCATCAAGAAAGCCATCAAGGAAGTAGCACTTCATATCAGACTGTTACACAATCTGGTAATCTTCTCGAAAACACCGGAGAATCTTTATTTATAGGTCTTGCAATCGGTATATCCCTGATTGTTATCGCAATTATTCTATTGATAAATAAAAAGCGCCACTCCAAAAACAAGTAGCGCACTTATTTCATTATAAACGTCTATTACTGACGAGTGACTTTTACCATTGCGTCGCGAATAACTGAGCCGTTCAAAGTATAGCCGGCGCGAAGCTCCTCGGCAATAATTTCCTTATCGCCATCCGTCGATTCGTCAAATTGAACAGCCTGATGAAATTCAGGATTAAATAAAGTGCCAGGTTTGGCGTCAATTTTCTCCAAACCAATCTCCTTCAATTGCTTGTCAAGCTGCTTGCTCAGACCAGCCACGCCCTTAACCCACGCATTATCCTGAAGTTCCTCTGGGACGTTGGCAACAGCTCGCTCAATTGTATCAATGACTGGCAATAATTTCATCACCGACTTAATCTGGCCCAACTCGTGCGCTGATTGTTTTTCCGTCTCCACGCGCTTACGATAATTCTCAAAATCCGCTCGAGTCCGCTGAAGATCCGACGTCAGCTCGGCAATTTCTTTCTCTAAATCTTCAGCTTTTTTATTCTTCATCATTTTTTCCTCCTTTTAAATGGCAAGACCGGATCACCACCAGCCGTAACAGGATCAAAGGCTAAAATCCAAATCGCTCCAATAATAAATATTATTATTGAAATTATTACAATCAGCCACGCCGGCAAACCACTTAATAATCCACCAATCCATTCAGCCATTATAATACCTCCTCTAGCATCGCGCCCGTACGACGCACCAGCTCCATCGTTCGACGATAATTTTGTCGCGTCGGACCAATCACACCGATGTAATTATCGCCACCAGACGATGACTTAAATTTACTTATAATCAACGTAGCACCACTGCTTTTACCGATTGGGTTTTCGCTACCAATAAACACATTTAGCGGTTCGTCCGGTGCCGCTTCACGCAGCCACGGCTCGATATTGTCAATCAATTTAGCAACCGCCTGAACGTGATCGCCGTCACCAAACTCTGGCTGGCTGAACAACTGAGTCATTCCGTTCATATACAAACTCGAACCAAATGACGCAAAACCAAAATTGCCAGTCATTTCCACCAAGCCATCAACTGCTCGACGAATCGCTTTGTCTGAAGCATCAACATTTGAATTAACGTGAGCCTCAATCGCCTTCGTGCTGCTATCAATACCGCTCGGCAATTCCGTCATTTGCGCTGCTGTGATTCCATTGACATAAAAACGATATCCCTTGTCCGTCGGAATTCGACCCGCGCTCGTGTGAGGCGCCTCAATAAATCCCATTTCCTCAAGTTTTGCCATTTCACTGCGAATCGTGGCGCTACTCACGCCAAACAGTTTGGCTAGCGTTACACTACCAACTGGCGCCGCAATTTCAGCGTATTGTTCGATAATAGCGACAAGAATTGCTTGTTGACGTTCGGTCATAGTCCAATTATATCGCAAATCTAGCACTCATACAAGCAGAGTGCCAAGCCTTATCGTCTTTCCGTAAAGTAGCGCGCCGCATCTGAAGAGAACAACATCATGATCATAATATGCACGCCAATTGAGATCAAAAGCAACATAATCGACGCATTAATTCGCCCAATTGTCACGGATAAAGATTCGGTGACAATGGCTAGTGTCGCCACAGAAAGTAGTGAGATTCGCGCTCGACTACTTCCTCGAAGTAGCAGTCCAACCAGAACGATTTCCGCCACGACCAACAACACATTAAAACCAGCCATCATTGACAGCATGGTATTCGCAGCATTTATATCAATTCCGTCAATATTCGCAACTTGTACCAAAGTCGTCGGCCAGCTAGAAAAGTCCACCAGCATTTGCCCGATTGTGAACAACGACGCCAGAATCATTAGTCCGCCGCCAATTAAAATCTGCGGCGGTCGGCGACCCCAAAGCTCTTCCAGCAAGGTTTCGTGATTTCGCGGATGACGATCATAAATTGTGCCGTCCATAATTACCCCGAGCCGCGTTGAAGCCGTGACATTATCGTCAGTCTTTATCCGACCAACTTCCAAAATCGGCAAATCGCCATCAGTGCGAATGGAATCTCC
>CALJRR010000028.1 GCA_937976315.1 uncultured Candidatus Saccharibacteria bacterium
TTGATCAACCCACTTCTGAGCCCTGGCCGCCACTTCAATAAACGCATACGGACTAAGCTGGAAGCTTGTCTTATAAACATCCTTGATATTCTGAGGAATGCCATCAATATCTTGAATATCGCCTTGCGCCGCAAAAATTTCATCTTTCAAATTGTCCCACAAACCAAGCTTCTTCAAATCGCGAACTAAATTATGGTTCACTTCCAAAAACTTACCATTCAAAGTTGAACGACTAAAGATCTGTGCGAATTGCGGATCAATTCCAGGAGTCGTTCCCGCCACGTGACCAATATTAGCCGTCGGCGCAATTGCCATAAGAGTCGCATTTCGCATTCCCTTCTTCACCTTCTTTCGCAAACCATCCCAGTCCAGTCGCGTCTTTTGGTCTATTTTCACCTTCACGCCGCGATCTTTCGACAATTTATCAACCGTATCAATTGGAAGGATTCCCTTACTCCAGCCACTGCCCGCAAATGTTGGATAGCTGCCCAATTTTTCCGCCAAGTCAGCTGACTGATCGATGGCGTGATAGCTAATAAACTCCGTCAATTGATCAACCAAATCATACGCTTCTTTTGATTCGTAGCAATAGCCCAACTTCTCCAACACGTCAGAAAGACCCATAATCCCGAGGCCGATTGCTCGAGTTTGCTGATTCGAATGCATCGCTTCCGGGATTGGTGTTTGAGTGATGTCGCACAAATTGTCCAATTGTCGCACCGCCGCACGAGCCGCTTCTTTCAATCTATCCCAATCCCAAGTCCTATCCTCACTAAGGAATGCCGACAAATTGATACTCACCAAGTTACACGTCGCAATATTATTTTTATCCTGCGGTAATGTAATTTCCGTACACAAGTTACTGAGGTGAATTGTGCCCGTATTGTTATTTAACGCTCGCACGTTAATCGTGTCTTTCCAAGTCAGCCACGGATGTGATGTCGCCTGCAAACTGGTCAAAATGCGCTTAAATTGCTGACGAGCTGGAACTTTATCAAACGCACGCAATTTCCCAGCCTCCGCCATCTTGATATATTCTTTATATCGCGCCGAAAACGCCTCGCCATATAGTTCTGTCAAATCTGGAGTTTCTGCTGGATCAAACAAATACCAATCTTGATCTTTTTCTACTCGCTTCATAAATTCGTCAGAGATAAATACCGCGGTATTAGCAAACCTGGTTCTTAAATATGGATCGCCAGAGTTTTGACGAAGATCGACAAATTGATCAAAATTCAGGTGCCAGTTTTCCATGTAAATTGCAGCTGCACCAGCCTTTTTACCCTTACGAGAAACCGCAAAAAGCGCCGTATCAATCATCTTCATAAATGGAATCGGTCCAGTCGATTCAGTGTTGGTGGTTTTAACTGGACTGCCGGCTGCGCGTAGCTTTGTAAAACCAATGCCAATTCCGCCCGTGCCTTTAGCAATCCACATTGTGTCGCGAACAGCCTTAGCAATTGACTCCATATCATCATCGACATTAAGCAAGAAACAGTTACTGAGCTGCGGAAAAGAACCGCCAGCGTTAACTCGCGTTGAGCCGCCTGGGACGTACTCCAAATTGCTCATGTGATTATAAAACTCAATCGCTGCAGTCGTTGGGTCAGATTCGTTATAGCTAAGTCCCATAGCGATACGCATGTGCGTAAACTGAGGTGTTTCAATTGGCGAGCCGTTTTGCTTGCGAAGAGCATAACGATTTTTATTGGTCACCACGCCCAAATATTTACTCAAATCATCACGCGCTGGATCAAGTTCCGCCGCCAGTTTTTTCAAGTCAAATCGACCGTCAGCCATGCGCTTATCCAACAATCCTTCTTTTACCGCTGCCTTAACAAACTTCGGAAATTCGCGCGCATGAAGCTTTTTCAATTCTTCCGCCGTCTCATAATCGCCCAAAATCTGCTTATAGACAGTTTTCAGTAATAATCGTGCCGCGATTTTATCGTAATCTGGATCGTCTTTAACGTTTTGGAGTACCGTTTGAATGACCGCCTCGTCCAATTGCTCGGTTGTAATTCCATCAAATAATGTCAATTGTAATTCAGTCGCCACCTGAACAACCTTAGAAATTTGGTCCGGCAAACCTTCACACGCTTTTAAAATAGCCGTATTAATTTTATTAGCATCAAACGGTTCTTTTGTTCCGTCGCGTTTGACTACGTTAATTTCTTTCACATACCCTCCTTAATTTTCCCCTCTTAAAAACAAACCACCAACACCTCATCTGGTGGCCTGTCTTCGTAGCTTGTGTTTTTTTGTTTATTTATGGGCTCGCTATATATATAGCGTACAATAATAACTATAGCCGCTATATCTAGTGTTTTGCAAGCTATTTAGTAAAAATTACAACTTATTTATTTCACGACCAGATGAGCCGCCCCTGTCTACGATTTTTCAACAAAACAATCTATAAAACTACCGAAATAAAATAGCCTATTTTAGATCTAGCGTTATTCTAGTTTTAGAATATAATAATAAGTAGAATAAAGCGAGGTAAAATGGATTATATTTCGGCAAAAGAAACGGCTGTAAAATGGGCTATTTCTCAAAGGAGAGTAGCTGCTCTATGTTCTGAAGGACGAGTTATTGGTGCTGTATTCGCCGGGAATACATGGATAATTCCACATAATGCCATTAAGCCACTAGACGCTCGGACAAAAGAAGCGTCATTAACCAGCACCAGAGCAAAACCTTTCTTAAAATGGGCTGGAGGTAAAGGACAATTACTCAAGGAGATCGAACAATATTACCCATTCTCCAAAGACACTACTATTACAAAATACGCAGAACCGTTTGTTGGTGGTGGCGCGGTTCTTTTTGATATTTTGAATAAGTTCAAACTTCAGGAAGTCTATATTAGCGACATCAACGCCGAACTAATAAACACATATACTGTCATCCGTGACGACATTGACGCACTATTAGGAATCTTAAGACACTTTGAGAATAATTATTTAGCATTAGACAACGATGATCGCAAAGAAGTCTATCTAGCCAAGCGCGCACGTTTTAACGAACTTAAGTCCAAAAAAGAAAACAGAATTGAGCTAGCTGCCTTAATGATATTCCTTAATAAAACCTGCTTTAACGGCTTATATCGTGTAAATCGTAAGGGTGAGTATAACGTACCGATGGGTGCGTACAAAAAACCGATTATTTGCAACGAGCATAATTTAAAGATAGTATCCAAAAAACTACAAAACGTAAATATAGTATGCGGTGATTACAAGAAATCCGGCGACTTCATAGATAACAAAACGTTTGTCTATTTCGATCCGCCATATCGTCCACTAACTCCGACCGCAAGCTTCACTTCCTACACAGAAGGTATGTTTGACGATAAAAACCAATTAGAACTTGCGAAATTCATTCAAGAACTAGACAAAAAAGGCGCCAAGATAGTCGCAAGTAATTCCGATCCGAAGAACACTAACAAAGATGACAACTTCTTCGATAAAGCTTACGCAAAACAGAATATAAGGCGCGTATCCGCAACGCGTATGATAAATCGAAATAGCGACAAACGCGGAAAAATTAACGAATTATTAATATCAAACTTTTAAAGAGAGGAACAAAATGAAAAGGAATTTTAATGAATGGCTAGGGGGATTTCGAGAAAGCATTGCCGACTATGGCTACTATATCGACTTTCCAAAGATTTATAAAAACGTAGATGCTATCAAGATAGAACTAAATATCTTGAACACGCTTG
This sequence comes from uncultured Candidatus Saccharibacteria bacterium, assembly GCA_937976315.1. Taxonomy (GTDB): domain Bacteria; phylum Patescibacteriota; class Saccharimonadia; order Saccharimonadales; family Saccharimonadaceae; genus Nanosynbacter. The sequence goes on from CALJRR010000028.1 coordinate 3,719, forward strand.
TCGGCTCACAGAATATAGAGCAAGAGTTCGACAATCTTATCGCGAAATATCCAGAAACATTAAAATGTATTCCTATCTTGCTAGCGATTCGTTCTAACGAGATTTATGCTATAGATGAAGACGGTGAATATAACTATAACTTCAGTAAAATGAATTATTCCGCCGAACAATATAAAATCTTTATGCGAAAGACTGGTCTATTCGACCTTATCACGAATCATATTATCAACAACTTAGTAGATTATGCTACTGGTATAGAAACCGGACTAGATTCCAACGGTCGCAAGAACCGCGGCGGTCATTTAATGGAAAATCTCGTAGAAGGATTTATCCAGAAAGCTGGCTACGTCAAAGACAAAGACTATTTCAAGGAAATGAACCTTAGTAAAATTGAGAATAAGTGGCGCATTGATCTTTCTGCCATTTCCAACCAAGGCAGTACCGAAAAACGTTTTGATTTTGTAATTAAAACCAATAATAGCATCTATGGAATCGAGACTAATTTTTATGGTAGTCGTGGCTCCAAGCTTAACGAGACGGCTCGTAGCTATAAAACGCTTGCACTTGAAGCTAAGATGATAGATGGCTTTAAATTCGTATGGTTTACCGATGGAAAAGGCTGGAATAGTGCTAGAAACAACCTAAAAGAAACATTTGATATATTGGATGACATTTATAATATCAACGACCTTGAAAGCGGTGTGATAGAGAGATTTTAGTTTATATGTCCGACAAAAAGAAAGAGATAAAAAAATGGGAGCCAGACGATTTTGAGCTAGAAATGACCAGCGTCTGGAGTTTTCCTAATCGCGGTAACTGGGCTACCCACGATGCAAAATGGAGAGGAAATTGGTCACCGTACGTTCCAAGAAATATTCTGCTTCGCTATTCAAAAGAGGATGACTGGGTATTAGACCAATTCGCCGGTGGCGGCACCACATTAGTGGAGGCAAAATTATTAAACCGTAACATTATTGGAATGGACGTTAATCCAGTCGCACTTCAAAGATGTCGTGAAAAAGTTAAATTCAAACATGAGGGCGCAGACGGCATAGTTAAGGTGTTGAAATGTGATGCACGAAACTTAAAACCACTTCCTGACGAAAGCATCGACCTAATATGCACACATCCGCCATATGCAAATATCATCCACTACAGCAAAGACCAAGATATTCCACAAGATTTGTCAAACTTTAAAGTTAATGAATTTCTAGAACAAATGAAAAGTGTAGCATCAGAAAGCTACCGTGTATTAAAGTTTGGTAAATTCTGTGCAATTCTAATGGGCGACACGCGCCAAAAAGGTCACGTGATTCCGCTAAGTTTTAAAACAATGCGAGTATTCGAAGAAGCCGGCTTTACACTAAAAGAAATCGTCATGAAAGAACAACACAACTGCCGAGCAACCGGTTACTGGAAAACGAATAGCATAAAATATAATTTTCTTCTGTTGGCGCACGAATATTTATTTGTTTTTGAAAAGGCAAACTATGGCGGTCGATAAAAGAAAGCTTATTTTAAATGACTACTACCAAAGTAATTGCCTAGTGGAAAGAGCAGAAATTTTTGAAAATCTGTATCTAGGCAATAGTGGTTTTAATATAGAGCCATATCAACCAAGCTCTACAATAATCGAAATATACGAAGACACACCGAATGATTGCAAAGTAATTTTTGCGTGTATTCACGATCGACTAAACAAACTACTCGATTTTATGCATGAAAAAGTACGCAAAAATCGTCATTTCAATGCCGCACAAAGTCGGGAATTATCTTTGCTTATTAAAAGTGTTTTTTCCTTGGAAAAGAATCTGGATGAAGTGGGCGTAGGCGTAGAAATAAGAAAAGATTATGCAAACTGGATGTCTCGATGTCTTGAATTTCTACGGGATAGCGGTGGTAGCTATATTCCAGAAGAGCTTGAACTACCGGAAATAGAAAAATATGAGCCAGTTCTCTTGATAAAAGATGTAGTTACGGAAAAACGACTCAAAAATACGGAAGTAACCTTTTCAAGTCAATATCAGAAGGACCAATCGGAACTAATGCTAGCTATGATAAAAACAGATGCAGTAAAAGCCATCGGAATGGCAAAAGAATATATTGAGACCTGTCTTCAGGGTGTACTAGACAGCAAGATAGAAGAGGATGTTAACAAATTATCAATAATACAATTGATGTCAAAAGCTAGAGACTACTTCAAATTAAATAGGTCAGAGTTAAAAGAAATTAGAGCTATTATCAGCGGTCTATCTCAAATCGTGAACGGAATCGCGGAACTACGAAATAATAAAGGCAGTGGACATTCCCATACTAGCAAAATACCAAAACCGACAGCTATCGAAGCAAGGCTGGCGGTAGATGCCGCAATAACTATAGTCAACTTTTATTCGGAATTATCCCTGAAACAATAGTAATCCAAGTCCTTGCCAATATAATCTAACGAACAGACTAAATTTATCTCAGAGTCAATTAAGGTTAGACTTTGTAAGGTTTTTAATACCATTCTCGACTAGTGTAATTCCAAAAACACACTTGGCGGAAGGAGAGGGATTCGAACCCTCGAACAGATTGCTCCGTTACACGCGTTCCAGGCGTGCCAGTTCAACCACTCCTGCACCCTTCCTTGTTGATAATTATACCACAACTTTATTGCCCCTTATGGTTGCACTTACTGGCGTTCATTCTCTATAATAAGTCAAAGATGAAAGAAACTATTCCACCACGCATTAGGCTTGTTAATGTCACCAAAAAATTTGGCTTTGGCGATGCTGAGATTCGCGCCTTAGATAACGTCGATTTAACCGTTAAAAAGGGTGAATTTATCGCTATTATGGGCCCAAGTGGCTGCGGAAAAACTACTTTATTAAACACCCTTGGACTATTAGACCAGCCATCAGAGGGCGAATATTATCTGGACGATGTCGCTGTCGACAATCTCAGCTCACGACGACGCGCCAAAATTCGCTCCAAACACATTGGCTTCGTTTTCCAGAATTTCAATCTTATTCCTCGCCTGACTGTAATTGAAAACGTGGCGTTGCCGTTAACGTATAAAGGGCTTGGAAAGGTTAAGCGACTCCAAGAAGCTAGCCGCATTCTGAAAACTTTTCATCTGGGACAGCGCGAATATTACATGCCGCATCAATTGTCTGGCGGTCAGGTTCAGCGCGTAGCAATTGCCAGAGCGTTGGTTAATAGTCCGTCAATTATCTTAGCCGACGAGCCAACAGGAAATTTGGATAGCAAATCTAGCCATCTTATCATGGAAGAATTGTCCGACTTACACCGTCGCGGCAACACTATAATTATGGTTACTCACAACCCAGAATTGACCCATTATGCCAGTCGCGTCATCACTATGTTGGACGGAAAAATCGACACTGACGAGCATAAGGAAAAGCGCAAGTTCACTAAGAAGTTAATTGTAGACGATGAAAAAGAAGAAAAACCTAAGAAGCAAAAATCTTCAAAGAAATCGAGGGCAAAAAAATCGTGAAAATATTAGTAAAAAATCATTTTGAGAACGCTACTCAGGCGCTACGAGCTAATCGTGGACGAACATTTTTGACAATTGTAGGCGTAGCTATTGGCATCGCCAGCATCACCATGGTTCTATCTCTAACTGGCGGATTTAATCACCTATTCGGCGACAATTCCAATCAATCATCCGCCCCTGTTGCCATCGTTAAATCTGGCAATCAAAAAGCCGTACCGAATCTGTTGACCGAATCCGACAACACGACGACAGTCAACACACTGACTGAAACGGACGCCAGGGATATAGGAAAAATTGCCAATACGAAAGCCGCGCCAATTGCATTTCTGCACGCTGAGCTGCGCGCCCGCGAAGGTAAAGTCGATATCCAAAACGCCGCGTTAATCGGTAGTACAGAATCGCTAAAAGACGTCGCCAATTTGCAAATTGCTACTGGGCAATTTATTAACGACATTGGCGGAGTTGTTGTTGGTCAGCAATTGTCGGTCGATTTGTTCGGCACCGAAAGGTCCATCGGAAACGTTATTTACATCCGAAATCAACCATTGACTGTTGTTGGCGTGTTGAAGAATATTGAAAATCCAGCCAGTTATTTGGACGTGAATTTTAATAACGCCGCCATTATTCCATTGTCCGTGATAAAAAAATTCACCCAAGGCACGCCACAGATTCAGCAAATCATCGTGACTACCAAAGATCATAAAAATCTCAATTCAGTCATAAAATCGGCTGACGATATTCTGAAGAAGAATCATGATAGCGATAAGAATTATCGAATCGTTTCTGGAGAAGAGATAAATGAAAAGAAGTCTAATGTCGCGAGGTTTCTCTCGATAATCTTAACTGTCATCGGCATTATTTCTCTGTTAATCGGTGGAATAGGCGTTATGAACGTGATGCTTGTCAATGTCGCCGAGCGTCAGCGTGAAGTAGGCGTCAGACGAGCCGTAGGCGCCACAGGCTGGGATATCATCAATCAGTTCCTAATCGAGGCAGCGATCATCGGATTCCTCGGCGGAATATTGGGCTACGGCTTAGGCTTGGCGGGAGCTTATATTGCCAGCTTATACTTGCCGCTCACACCTTATATTTATTGGCAAACAGCCGTCTTATCAATTGGACTATCAATAATCATCGGCGTAATTTCTGGCGTATATCCAGCAGCCCGCGCCACCAGACGCGACCCAATCGAATCTCTACGATATTAAATTAACTAAGTTCCGCTTTCAATTTTTCAACCAACTGAACTGGACCAGGATTGACTCCATTGAGAATAGCTGTGTAAATACTAGCCGCGTCAGCCAGCACCAAGCCCCACAGTAACTGCTCCATAAGAGTCTTTCCTCGAAGTTCCAGTACGTGTGCCTTTGGTCGCTTGCCACTTAACAATCGGTCGCTAAGCTCCATTCGTTCGCGGATTCTGTCCCGTTCCAAATTGCTACGAATATCAAAAACCGTAAATGGCTTCTCTATTGGATGCGACGACCAACCTATAAACTCGTTATGATTAAATTCTGGATATTGATTCGAGAACGCCAAATTCTTCGCTGATTCATTCCAGCTAATTTTCCACTTATACGCCAGCGGCCAAGTCAATTCACCGCCAAAAACAACCAACGTCTTGCCAATTGTTAATTTCGCAATCTGCTTCGCCAAATTATCAGCTTCTGGCGTTTTGGCTGTCCAATTAGATATCTCGCCCGCCAACCAATCAGCACTATTTTTCACCTGATCGTACAAATCATTATCAATAATCCAAAAATGTTGTAATAATTTCAACAATCCTCGCAGATGGTAAACCGTCGACATTCGCGGTTGCGCGCCAGCTGGAACTTGAGCGTAAGTTACGTTGTCATTTTTCGCTCGCTCAATCAACGCTCCGCCAGTCGACATAGCCGCCAAACACGCCTTCTTCTCCAACGCTTGCTGATAGCAGCTCAGAGTTTCCTCGGTATTGCCCGAATGACTAACCGCAATAACCAACGTTTCCTCGCTCACAAATCCCGGCAAATCATAGCCCTTCACCACTTCAAGTGGAATATGCAACCAGCCCGCGGTCAAAACTCGAACCATATCAGCCGCCAAAGCCGAACCGCCCATTCCCGCAATCACGATATTCTTAAAATCTCGACGCTGATTCGCACCTTCGTGGATCGACACTTCATATCGAGCTTGTTCTGGAATATTCAAAACGCCGCTTAAAACGTCGCCTGGATCATATTGTTTTATCACATTCATATCATCTAACATCTTGCGCTCCTTGATTAACTCATGTTATAGTGTAACATATATAAGCTTAAACAATTTAATATATAAGGTGGGTTATAATGGATTCTCAAGCTAATCAATCATTCAGTGACGACCAAGAACTGGCTAAGGTATTAGCTGGCGTGTCACAAGGTACAGACAATAATTTACAATTCGAAGAGACAAATGCTACAGCTTCACCTGTAATTAATCCTGCAACCATCTCACCAGATCCTGTTACTACAGATTCAGACGACAGTCAGAAGTCTGTCGAAGCTACAGTAGAATCTACTGCTCCAGAGCCAGTTGTGCCAACTCCAACAGTCAGCGCACCAGCTCCAGCTACAGCCGCAGATCCTGCGCTTGATACGATTAAGCAAACTGCCTTGAACGAGTTGCGTCCATTAGTCGACAAGCTGGACGTTTCTCCAGAAGAAAAGTTTGATACTTACCTATTACTTCTTCGCTCTACGGACGATAAAACTCTGATCGCGCCAGCACACGACGCTGCCGTAGCTATTGTTGACGAAGCTCGCCGCGCTCAGGCTCTCCTGGATATCATTAAAGAAATCGACTATTTCTCAAATCCTCGTTAATTCATTCCTCCAAAATAAAAACCCGCCATTTTCGGCGGGATTTTTATTGCTCGGGGCAGATTTACATCATACCCATTCCTGGCATACCGCCAGGAGCAGCTGCAACTTCAGCCTCTGGAATATCAACCACCAAAGCGCCCATAGTTGCCGCAGTTGATGCAATTGATACTGCATTTTGAACAGCTTCTTTAGTCACACGAGCTGGATCAATCACACCAGCCTTCTTCACGTCAATCAGACCATCTTCTGGCTTCATAACGTTAACGCCGAATCCAGGTTTGCCAGATTCAACTTGAGCAAGCAGCGCGTCGGCATTCAACCCAGCATTTTTCATAATCTGTAGGAATGGTTGCTTCAAAGCGTCTTTCAAGATCTGTCGACCGACCGACAAACTATCCGCGCCGCTAACTTTTAGATTGCCAGCCAAATTGACCAAAGTTACGCCACCACCAGCGACAATTCCCTCAGCCAAAGCCGCCTTAGTAGCCGCCACTGCATCATCAACGCGGAACTTCTTTTCGTCAATTTCCGTCTCAGTCGCGCCGCCAACCTTAATAACCGCAACCTTGCCAGATAGCGCTGCGGCACGCTTGTCGAATTGCTCTTTTTCATACTCGCTAGAAGCATTTTCTGAAAGCGATTTAATCTCAGCAATTCGCTCCTTCACACCTGAAGGCTTGCCCGCGCCTTCGATAATTGTCGTTTCGTCTTTTCCAACAATCACCTTACGTGCCGATCCTAAAACTTCCAAGCCAGCGTTTTCGAATGTCAATCCGTGATCTTCAGAAATCACAGTTGCGCCAGTCAACACGGCGATGTCACGAAGAACATCTTTGCGGCGATCACCGAAACTTGGCGCCTTAACAGCTACGGTATTAAATACGCCCTTCAATTTGTTCAAGACCAAAATACTCAAAGCCTCACCTTCAACTTCGTCAGCAATCAAAACTACGTCCTTTTTACCGCTTTGTGCCAATTTTTCCAACATCGGCAAGAATTCTTGAACGCTAGAAATCTTCTTGTCGGTAATCAAAATTGCTGGCTTTTCGTACACAGCCTCCTGGCGACCCGCGTCAGTAACAAAGAACGGACTCACCCAACCCTTGTCCAAGCTAAAACCTTCGACAACCTCAGCTTCTAGCTCCAAGCCTTGACCAGCCTCAACAGTAACTACGCCGTCTTTACCGACTTTCTCAATCACGCCAGCGATCAATTTACCAATTTCCGCATCTCCCGCCGAAATCGTAGCAACTTCAGCCACGCGGTCAGACTTGCCTTCAATCGGCTCAGCCAATTTGTTCAATTCTTTAACAATTTCCGCGCCAGCTTGCTCGATGCCTTTCCTAAGTTCCATCGGATTATGTCCAGCCGCGATCAATCGATTCGCCTCTTTCAAAATTGAGTACGTCAACACCGTTACAGTCGTCGTGCCGTCGCCTGCTTGCTTGTTCAAGTTCTTAGCAGCCTGCTTGATTAAATCGGCACCGACTTTGTATCCCAGCGTTTCGTCATCATTTTCTGGCAATTCAATTCCTTCAGCCACAGTTACGCCGTCATGAGTAACTGTCGGACCGCCAAAACCCTTCGCAATCACAACATTGCGACCCTTTGGACCGTAAGTTACCTTAACTGCGTCGTATAGCGATTTAGCACCGCCAAGCACGCGATTTCGCGCATCGTCATCATAAAAAACTTTTTTTGCCATAATTAAACTCCCCTTTTTATCCAACAACCGTTGCTAAAATATCTTCTTCGCGAACAACCAAATATTCCGTGCCGTCAATTTTCAAATCCGTAGTCGAATATTCCTTATAGACAATCCGATCGCCGACTTTGACGTTCTTCACATCGCCGCCAACTGCTTTAACTTCCGCAACTACTGGCTTTTCTTTAGCGTTATCAGGCAAGTAAATTCCGCTCGCTGTCTGAGTCTTTGCTTCTTCACGCACCGCTACAACACGGTCGCCAAGAGGCTTAATAGGTGTACTCACGTTATCCTCCATTTCGTTAACAACGTATCTATTGTAACGCATTAATTTAGCACTCGTCAAGTGTGAGTGCTAAATTTCCGTATTTGTCCGCTTGCTTTAATCAATTACTAGTTCAAGCTGATCCGGACCCAACGTGTCGTCACCATCAAATTGCGGCATATCGTCACTGTCGCTATCACCGTAATCAAACAGAGCTGCCATTGGATCTTGGGTATGCGGCAGCGATCCCTCCGACGATGAAGATAGGCGTCTTTGAATCCTGCCCGTTCTTATAACTTCTTTAATAGCAACCCGGCCTAAAACCTGCAGCCGATCATCGGTTGTAATCACTTCAGCATAAAAATCAGCCTCAAGCTCTTCAGGTTCATCGCCTCTTCTGGCTGCTAATTCATCACCAAGGTCTTCCCTTAATGTTAACCGTAATTTTGCCCCAGTCAAAGGCCGTTCGCGCAGCATCGCGTCTAATTCCTCCGCATTAGACGGACTAACAATTCTATAAGAATCCATTTCCTTTACTACATCCTATCTATAAAATTTAATTACATTATTATCTGCAGACACGTATCCAATAGCTCTATCCATCACCGCCCGAAAATACTCCTGCCTTGACTCAATCTGTTTTCTACTAGGAATTAAGCCATCGCCAAAATCGCTGTTTTTGAATCCCGACCAAATTGCAACGTAATCTCCCCGATCACTATACCAGCGAGCCCGCCTATTCGCTTCTTCAGCATTTTGCTGGCTTGATTTTATATCAATTCCTAACGTCACGCCGCGATATGTCACGATAATATCCTTACCATAAAACTCCTCCTTAGCGCTAGCCCCGTCAATTCCACAGACTTCAGGCAAAGAACTCAACACGCTCTCGGCAGCAATTTCATGGCGCATACCATTAATAGCAATTCCCGCAGTATTCTCTGCATAAGCAATCTCCTCCTTACTATATCCAGCATATAGTAAAGTTCCGCTGACAAAGCGCTTTATTTGAGACATGGTAGTATATTGCTCAGTGTCAATCATTTCACGTACTGTCTTATTAAACGCCACCACTGGCTCAAGGGTTTTTATTCTTTCCCTTCGCGTCATCTTATCCCTATGCTTATCTAGTTTCTGCTGAGCTTTTAGCCAATCAGGCAGAATTGCCATCAGCTCTAGTTGGCGCATTTCATCACTTTTCGTTGCTTCATATCGAGCACCTTTCCGTTCTTTAACTCTATCGACAATCTTCGGCGCAGCGCTCAATGCAGCTCCCACCAATGCCACCCTTCCAGCTTTCCGCCTATCTAGGGTTGACGCTTCTTTCAAAAATTCATTTGTCTGAGTGATCGCGTTAATGATTTCACCTGGCGATCTCTGTGCTCTCAGTCTATCATGAGTCATAACTGCTATAATACCATAAAATCATTAAAAATGCAACCTCGCACCCTTCTCCCTACTATCTCTCAATCTGTTATAATAACTCCATGCAATTATTCAAACATCTCTTAGAAACAATTCTCGGCTCTTATGTAAAAAAATATCTTAAATCTCACCCTGACGCCAAACTAATTGCTGTAGTCGGCAGTGTTGGTAAAACTAGCGTAAAATCAGCAACCGCCACTGTTCTATCAGAAAAATTCACCGTGCGCCATAGTCGTGGCAATTTGAACACAACCTTAAGTGCGCCGCTGGAAATCTTAGGCGTAGACGGACCAAAAAACGCCAAATCTCCCCTAGCCTGGCTAAAAGTCTTCTCCGCGGCACACGCCAGCATAAAAAACCCCGAATCGCCAGATATAATCATTCAAGAATGTGGTATTGATTGCCCTGGTGAAATGGCTACTTTTATGCGCTATATCAAACCCGACATTGCCATAATTACCTCTGTTGCTCCTGAGCATATGGAGTTTTTCAAAAATATGGATACGGTAGCTCATGAAGAGTTGTCCATCAGCCAAGTCTCTAAAAAAACCATCTTCAACCTTCACGATATCGATGAAAAATATCATAATCTCATAGTTGGAAATCGCGTAAGTTACGGCGATGAATCCGCCGACGTTTTCCTGCAAATTAAAAAGACTACAGACACTGGTTGTATAGTCAATTTAAGACACTCCGAGGGAACTTCTCAGGACATAAATATTTCTGTATTGGGCAAACATAATATTCGCTCAATCACTGGCGCGGCAGCGGCAGGATTAGCTTGCGGAATGAATATTGAAGAAGTTGCAGCGGCTCTAACAAAAATCAAACCAGTTTCAGGTAGAATGAATATTTTACGTGGCATACGCGGCTGCACACTACTGGACGACACTTACAACGCCAGTCCTATTGCCATGGAAAATTCGCTAAAAACACTCTATTCCATCTCTGCTAATCACAAGATTGCCGTATTGGGAGATATGAATGAACTGGGCGAAACATCCGAATCAGAGCATAAAAAAATCGGCGAAATTTGCGACCCAAGCCAATTGGAGTCGCTTATTACTGTTGGCAAAATGTCAAAAAAACACCTCGCACCAATCGCTGAAAAAAATGGCTGTAAAGTAATTTCTTTTGACACGGCGCTTGAAGCTGGAGAATTCCTGAAAAATAGCGACATTAAAGATACGACAATTCTATTCAAAGGCTCACAGGGCGACATTTACCTTGAAGACGCCGTGAAAGAATTGCTGCTTGACCCAAATGATGCAGAAAAATTAGTTCGTCAATCACAAAGCTGGAAACAGATTAAAGCGAAATTTTACGACTCTTTTTCTCAATCTCAGAAATAATTTCCTGAACGACCTTCTTGTCGTTCCACGGAATTCGCTTGCCATTCACAATTCGGTACTGCTCATGACCCATACCCGTAATCAGAATCGTATCGCCACGAACAGCCGACTTCAAAGCTTGATAAATCGCCTGTTTTCGATCAGCAATTTCCGTCATCTTATGAGCCTTTCTCGTTCGCTCAATTCCCTGACGAATCATTGCCCGAATTTCGTCTGGATTTTCGTTATAACTTTCCTCGTCAGTTAGGAAAATCCTATCTGCCAAATTAGCCGCCAGTTCGCCCATAATCGGACGCTTTGTCTTATCTCTATCGCCGCACGCACCAAACACCAAAGTTAATCGCCCCTTGGTAATTTTATGAGTGGTTTTTAGCAATTTTTCCAGCGCGTCTGGCGTGTGCGCATAATCCACAATAATATCAATTCCAAGCTTATTTTCTACTCGCTCGAATCGTCCAGGAATCGCTTCCAAGTTGGCTACGCCCTCTTGGATATCTTCCAGCTTTATTCCCAGCAAATACGCCAACGACACCGCAGCTGACATATTCATCACGTTAAATTCGCCAGGCAAATTAGTCGCCAATTCCAAATGAGTTTGATGATCAATTAGCAGACTCGCCTCTGTTCCCTTTTTATATAACTTAACGTGCGTTAAGTGAGCTTCAGCTTCCGGATTCGTTCCGTAAGTCATTTTCTCGCCAGAAGCCGTAAACTTATCAAAATATTCAAACCACTCGTCATCACGATTCAGCACGATATATTTCGGCTTTTTTTCAAACAATTTAGCCTTAGCCGCCGCGTAAGCTTCCATCGTTTTGTGATAATCCAAATGGTCTTGAGTCAAATTAGTCATCACCGCCGCCTCAATTGGCACGCCGTCAAATTTATGCTGCGACAGAGCGTGACTTGTTGCCTCTAAAATCACATATTCCACGCCTTCCCGCTGAGCTGTCTGGAAAAAACTAAACAGCCTTGCCACGGTCGGAACTGTTGCATTCAAATCATTTATCTTTTCCTTGCCAGCAATTTCAATCACCGCCGTCGTAAATAATGCAGTCTTAAAGCCAGCCTCTTTCAAGATCTCATTGATATAACAAGCGGTCGTAGTTTTCCCGTTCGTCCCTGTTACTGCGATAATTCTCAAGCCACGAGCTGGATTGCCATATCTCAGGCTAATCATCTTCGTGCGCGCAACTCTATAGGTGTTTTCGGTTTTTTCCAAAGCTCCTTGAGGTAGCGTTTTTCTAGCAATTTTTACCAACTCGTTTTTCATAATACCCATTTTACCACTTATATTTGCTATAATAAAAACAAATGAGGATTTTGGGAATTGAATCCAGTTGCGACGAAACAGCGGCGTCAATAGTTGAAGATGGCGAACGCTTACTTTCGAATGTCGTCAATTCTCAAATTGATATTCACGCAGAATACGGCGGAGTTATTCCAGAAATTGCCGCTCGTAGCCACTTGGAAGTTGTAAATCCCGTCATTAAAAAAGCTTTGTCTGACGCAAATTGCACTTGGGATGATATTGACGCTATCGCCGTTACTTACGCGCCGGGGCTTATTGGCTCGCTATTAATCGGCACTCTCGCCGCTAGAACTCTCGCCATCATTCACAACAAACCGCTCTTTAAGATTCATCACGTAGAAGCTCACGTGTACGCCAATTTCATCAATAAGCAAGCCGACAATTTATCTCTAACATTGCCGAAACAACAGCCGTCATTCCCTATGCTTTCGTTGATCGTTTCAGGCGGACATTCACAACTTGTCCTATTTAAAAATCACGGTGATTATCAACTTATAGGTCAAACTCAAGACGACGCCGTCGGTGAAGCGTTCGATAAAGTCGCTAAAATCATCGGCTTGCCATATCCTGGTGGCCCAGCCATTGCTAAAGCTGCTGAGCTTGGCGACCCACACGCGTTTCACTTGCCTATTGCCAAACTATCCGGCGAATACGATTTCTCCTTCTCTGGGCTTAAGACAGCCGTTTTGAGAGCCGTTCAGCACGAAGTCGGTAAAGACTTCACTTTTCCCTCTCATGAGCTTCCAACGCTCGTAGATGACGAATTACGACGTAATATGGCGGCGAGTTTCCAGTATACAGCCATAAAAACTCTCGTAAATAAAACCAAAAAGGCGTTTGACAATTTCCAGCCAGCCTCCGTTGTAATCGCTGGCGGAGTCGCAGCTAATCAAGAATTGCGCCGTCAATTACGCGAAGCTTTGCCAATTGACATCGAATATGCCCCTATTCAACTCTGCACAGACAACGCCGCGATGATTGCCACTCTCGGTTATTTCAGATCTCAAATTGACGAGCCTACAGATCCATACGATTTAGAAGTTCAGCCAAGTTTATCAATGACAGCAATATAACGTTGTGAGGATTACAACATGAATCAACATTTTCTACAATCATCAGCCTGGGAAAAATTCCAACAATCGCTCGGTCGAAAAGTCTTTCACAACAGAGGTGAAGGATGGGAATATTTCGCAATATTAGAGCGCGGCACGGGCAATTCTCGCCTATACTGCCCTTTTGGCCCAACTGCTATTAACGAAGAAGCATTACGATTGGCACTAAAAGACTTAGCAGAGCTCGGCAAAAAACTTGGCATTACTTTCCTCAGAGTCGGACCAATTAAACCTACCTTTTCTAAGGTATTATCTGATGAGCATTGGAAGAAAGCCACTTACGTCCATTTGCAGCCAGAACATACGCACGTTATCAATCTCCAGCAACCAGAGGAAGAAATTGTAGCAAGCATGGCGCAACCTGTAAGAAATTGCTATAGGAATTATCACAAAAAAGGCGTAACAGTTCATCAATCTCAAAACCCAGACGATATTAAATATTTTCTAGAATTGATACACGAAGTTGCCAAAAGAACCGGCATGTCGCCGCATCCAGATTCATATTTTCATAAGCAAGCTGGTTCCCTATTGCCACCAAAGGATGCTTCATTTTGGTACGCAACATACGACAATAAAGTAATTGCTACTGCCCTATTTTTCGACTCAAAAACAACTCGAATTTATGCACATGCGGCAGCAAATTCTACACCAGAATATCGCAAACTTAACGCTGGAACTGCCCTGCTCACCGAAGCAATAATCGATGCAAAACATCGTCAAATGGAGAAAGTCGATTTATATGGAATTGCGCCTGAAAACGCACCAAAGAATCACCCATGGGCTGGCTTTACGAAGTTTAAGCGATCATTCGGCGGCGAAGATGTCTACTCTGGGTCAACCTGGGAACTTCCCCTAAAGCCACTTCAATATTGGCTATATCGAGCGTATCAGACGATCAGAAAATAACCTTAATTTCATCCATCGCACCACATAAATTTATGGTATAATTAAAATGTAATATAAACATGTGGAGAAATTAGAGGATTACATATTTAAGGGCTTTTGCACGTGAAAAGCTACTTTGTTTTCTTTTGTCTTTTTTCACATGAAAAAAACCATGGAATAACTTATGCAGCTAGCTAAACAATACATACCAAACGATTACGAACCAAATATTTACGCCCTATGGGAAACCAGTGATGCATTAGATCCAACAGGGGTAGGTAAGCCATATTCAATCATTATGCCGCCACCTAACGCGAACGGTAATCTGCACATCGGGCACGCACTCGATATGAATCTGAAGGATATTCTGATTCGTTACCACCGAATGAAGGGCGACGACGCCGTATTTATTCCAGGCGCCGACCACGCTGGGTTTGAAACTTGGGTTGTGTATGAAAGAGAATTGACGAAGCAAGGGAAGAGTCGCTTCGATTTTTCACGTGACCAATTGTATAGTCAAGTTTGGAATTTTGTACAAGAAAAACGCGGCAATATGGAGCTGCAATTGCGCGCGTTAGGTGTTAGTGCATCATGGAAGCATTTGACATTCACTCTGGACGACAAAGTTATCAACACCGTATACGATACATTTAAGAAAATGTGGGATGACAATTTGGTTTACAGAGGTGAAAGGATTGTTAATTACTGCACCAAACACCAAACCAGCTTTGCTGACATCGAGGTAGAACATAAGAACGAGAAAGGGAAGTTGTGGAAAATAGCTTACCCGACGCTAGATAAAATTGGCGAGATTATCATTGCTACTACACGCCCAGAAACTATGCTCGGCGACGTCGCTGTGGCAGTTCATCCAGATGATGAGCGATACAAAAAATTGGTTGGAACTCGCATTTTATTGCCGATTGTCGATAAGGAAATTCCTATTATCGCGGATGAATACGTCGACATGAACTACGGTACTGGCGCAGTTAAGATTACGCCGGCGCACGACCCGAACGACTTTGAAATTGCAAAACGTCATAATTTACCTATAGAGTCAATTATCAGCCCAGAAGGGAAGATGATAAACGTGCCAGCGCAGTTCTTAGGATTAACGCCAATAGAAGCTCGTGCTCGAGTTTTGGAGGCGTTGGAAGCGCTAGAGCTACGCCGCGGTGAAACTGAAATTGAACACGCCGTTGGACATTGCTATAAGTGTGGTAGCGTGATTGAGCCGATGATTAAAGAGCAGTGGTTTATTAAAACACAATCACTCGCACAGCCAGCAATTGACGCGCTTAAAAAAGAAGAAATTACTTTTTATCCAGCATCCAAGTGCAAAGAACTCATCGCATATCTTGAGCAATTGAAAGACTGGAATATTTCACGACAAATCCCATGGGGAATACCAATTCCTGCGTTTGTAAATGAAAACGACCCTAAGGATTGGATATTTGATACTCGCACCAACGAGCAAAGTATTGTTGTAAATGGCACAACATACATTAGAGAAGAGGATACCTTTGACACCTGGTTCTCATCTGGTCAATGGCCATATATTGTAACAGATTATCTGACCGACGGCGATTTAGCCAATTATTTCCCAACCGACATGATGGAAACTGGTATGGATATTATGCGTGCATGGGTTTCTCGAATGATCATGCTTAGCCTATACCGAACAGGGAAGCTGCCGTTCAAAGAAGTTTATCTACACGGAATGGTTAATGATGAGCATAACCAAAAAATGTCCAAGTCTAAGGGTAATGTCATAAATCCTATGGAGTTAGTTGCAGAATTTGGATCTGACGCCACACGCATGGGAATTATTTCTGGACGGGCGCCAGCTCAAAGTCAGGCCTTCAACAAGGGATCAGTCATTGCGGCACGTAATTTCTGCAATAAGCTATGGAATATTGCCAGGTTTGTTGAAGCGCAAATTGGCGATAATCACCAAATTGTCGACTTAGAGCCGCAAACTCCGGCCGATCACTGGATTATTCGCCAATTGAACGATGCTGCCAACAACATTGCCGTTAGAATAGAGCAATATCGCTTCTCAGAGGCATCAGAAACTGTTTATCACACCATCTGGGACGACGTGGCTGACTGGTACATTGAATCGTCTAAGACTGCGATCAATTGTCCATTGCTATCTTGGGTTTTGGCAACTTCTTTGAAAATCACTCATCCATTTGCGCCGTTCGTTACGGAAACAATTTGGCAGACGCTCAATTACACCGACGGCATTTTGATGCGTGAAGCTTGGCCAACTCCAGAAAAGTTTGATCCGATTGCTGCCGAACAATTCGAGCAACTTAAACTCTTGGTCACTGAAGGTCGCTGGGTGATTGCTGAACTGCCAGGGAATAAGAAGTATCGATTGTTATACGGCAACGACAGCCTTATCGCCGACAATCAAGACACAATTAAGCATCTCATGCGGCTTGAGGCAATTGAATACACAGATCAGCCTCGTGGACTGAGATTAGCAGCAGCGAACAGGGAAGCGTGGCTAGATATTGATAGTGAAACTCTGTACCAACATCAGGAAAATCTGGAAATGCGCCTAGCCGAAGCACGTCAGAAATTGGCGGGATTAAAGAAGCGCCTGGAAAATCCGACTTACGTTGAGAAGGCGCCAGCCCACCTTGTCGAGGAAACTCGCGAGCAATTAGCCGAGCAAGAAAAAATCATTACTCGGCTTGTTTCGGAACTGGAAGTAATTAGCTTAAAATAGCCTAACTCACACCTTCAAAGTCAAGGTGATATCCGTCAAAAGTATGTTGACCACGAGCGGCATATTTTTGGCGCAATCGCTTCTTATCGTTGTTACGAGGCGTAGTTCGCGGTCGCGCCGAACCCTCTTTTAACACATTTGACAATTGAGCGTGTTCTGGATGAGTATGAGGCTTTGTTTCTGGCATTTTTATTTCACCCTCAACGTCACTTTGAACGCTATATGTTTTCCAAGATGACAAAAACGCTTTATCGACGTTGGTGTCGTGCAGCAGCACACCAAACGCTACATTCAAACTGACAAACATAGTTGTAACGGTGAAAAACTGTTGTACTAAATTCATTTTTATTCTTTCTTTTTGTATCTATTTTTAGAATACTGGTTATAATGTTAGCATAAGATTTGTTTTTTGTCAAGTATATTTCCCAGCATAGAAATAGTCATCCTGAACTTTACAGAGAAAATGTTTAGTATAATGGAGTTTATGGGATACCTAATTTCTATTAAGGTCGCGCTAATCCTTTTTCCAATTCTGGCGTTCCTTATCACGTTGCCGTATATGATTGCGAACTATCGAAAATACGGCTCCGTTAATAAGCTGCGGACTTTGATTTTCTATTCCTTTATTCTGTACCTGTTAACCGTATATTTCTTAGTTATTTTACCGTTACCAAATCCAGAATCCGTTCACACGACTTACACAGAAAATCTGAATTTAATTCCGTTTTCATTCGTCGCAGATTTTATAAAGAATAGTCCACTTGTATTAACAGATAGTTCAACTTGGATTACGGCGATAAAACATCCCACTTTTTACGTTCCTGCTTTCAACGTTTTAATGCTCATTCCGTTCGGAATTTACCTGCGCTACTATTTCAAATGTAACCTTAAAAAGACGTTGTTATTGACAGCTATTTTAAGTTTATTCTTTGAGCTAACTCAATTATCTGGACTTTATTTCATCTATTCAGGACCTTACCGATTAGCCGACGTCGATGATATCATCCAGAACACGATAGGCGGATGCGTCGGTTACTTTCTGGGCTGGTTTGCGACGTGGCTACTTCCGTCCAGGGAAGAAATAGATGAAAAATCTCTTGAGGCCGGCTCACGAGTTTCTGGAATTCGTGTTAGTCTGTCTCTAATAATCGACGCTGTTATCGTCCGTATTCCTTACACCTTATCAAAAACCCAACTTCCGTTTTCGCTATTTTTAGCCCTCTATTTTAGCCTAATTCCTCTACTAAACGGTAAAACTTTTGGTAGCGCATTATTAAAGTTTGGGCTAACATTTGAAAATAAAAAATGGATTCGCACAATTTTCAGAGGAATCTTACTCACGATATATTTTCGCATCATTCCCGCAGGCTTGTTTTACCTCGCGAACGAATTTAACAAGGAAGCAGATTCGCTATTGTTTCTCTGTCTATTCGCAATTGCGTTATTAGTATTCATATTATTCGTATTAATTACAATTGTCGTAGCGTTATTTAATCGACGTTTTATGTTTGATCGTCTATCTGGCGCAAGTTACAAAAGTACGATTCAAGCCAAACAAGAGAAATAAAAAAATAGAAAACTCGCACGAATCTCCTATTTTTCAAATTCAATAGCACTGTTTTGGCGGAAGGGGAGGGATTCGAACCCTCGGTACGTTTTACCGCACGCCGGTTTTCAAGACCGGTACCTTCAACCACTCGGTCACCCTTCCGTACTATCTATGAATTTTGGCGGAGGAGGGGGGATTCGAACCCCCGCTACAGATCTCTCCATACTAACGATTTAGCAAACCGTCCCCTTCAGCCACTTGGGTACTCCTCCAAATTCACTATTTAGTGTACCATAGAAGTGTAATTATTAATAGCTTTATTACAAATAGGGTATAATAGAATTATGATAAAAGAATACGTCTCTAAAATTACAATAGGATTACTTACAATTGGGTTCGGTATAGTTTTGGCAACCGCTCCAGTTTCTGCATTAGGCGAAGGTGGTGCTCCAGCTGGAATTAGCGCGGCACGCGGTGACAACACACCGTCCAACTTGGCTAATGGTGATTCATCAATCATAAGGCGCGCCATCAACATTATGCTATTCGGCGTCGGCGTCTTAAGCGTCGTTATGCTAATCTTCGGCGGTTTCCGCTACGTAATATCTGGCGGTAAAAAAGAATCTGTCACAAACGCCAAAAACACAATTTTATATGCAATCATCGGTCTACTAATCGCGGTCTTTGCTTACGCCATAATCAACTTCATCCTTGGCGCAGCTTTGAGTGGCGGATCAACCACTAACGTTTAATTGTCCACTAATTCTCATCGTGATATACTAACGTCATGAACGATAGTCCAGAAAACCAAGACTTTGAAACGCCATCACCTGACAGGATTGATTTAACCGAGCCAATAGCCTGGAACGCACCAGAAGGCGTGCAGGTTCAACGTGGTAAATTGTGGTATGTGTTTTTTGTCATTGTGCTGATAGGATTAATGGCTTTAGCAATTTTAGTGTTCAAGAACTGGACTTTCGCTGTTTTACTACCAATTATGGCAGTGGCCTTGTTTGTATTATCAAACAAAACTCCTCAAATAATAAACTACGCGATTAGCCCCAAAGGTATTTACATCGCCGATGTTTTACACGATTTTAGCGAATTTCGCGCATTTGGATTAATTCACGAAAACAACCAACATTCGATTCTATTATTGCCAGTAAAACGATTTTCGCCAGGTTTAACTATTTACTTTTCCGAGACAGAAGGCGAAAGAATCGTCGACATGCTCGGAGCGCGCCTACCAATGCAAGAAATTAAGCCAGACGCCTTAGAGAAGTTTATTCGGCTGATAAAGCTATAGCTTGATTGACTATATTTTATGTGGTAGAATACAAAAGTTCAGTGCTTTATAGCAATGAAGGTACCTTATATTTTTTGTTGCGGCCTTTTCGAAAGGCTGTATGCACCCGTAGCTCAGCTGGATAGAGCGCTGGCTTGCGGAGCCAGAGGTCGTAAGTTCGAATCTTGCCGGGTGTACCAATTAACCTAAGGAGGGGTATGAATTTTATTAAGTACGTAAAATATGCACTTTTAACAATTGCCACGATTCTCGTAACCGCCATTTCAGTCTTGTTAGCAGCAGTAATTATTGAAATGATAACTTGGAATGAAGCCGGCAAATGGATTATTGCATTCTTTGAACTGGCAGGCATTAGTTTACTATTGAGTATTATCTGGATCGCTATCGGCACCACAATTGCCAAAGATTCAAAGAAAACTGATAAAAAATAATTTCCCGAATTAGTTAGATACGGAGAGGTGCAGGAGTGGTTGAACTGGCCGCTCTCGAAAAGCGGTATGGGGCAACTCATCGAGGGTTCGAATCCCTCTCTCTCCGCCATAGACATTATGAAGATCACCATTATAACAATCGGAAAAAAGAATGAAGCCTGGGTTCAACCAGGCGTTTCTCGTTTTTTAGAGCGTCTACGGGCACCTTTTGCTGCGGAAATGATTGTTCTACCGCATTCAAGCTTTGAAGGCGACAGAGCGCGCCAGGAAGAGTCTGAGTGTATTTTTTCACGCCTCAATTCGGACGACTTCGTTATTTTGCTCGATGAGCGCGGAAAAAACCTATCATCACCGGAATTATCTAATTTAATTACAGACAACATCAATAAACATATTATTTTTATTATCGGTGGCGCTTACGGAGTTACTAGCGACTTGCGCCAAAAATCCAACGTCGTCTGGTCATTATCAAACTTAGTGTTTCCACATCAATTGGTCCGTCTTATTTTAGCTGAGCAATTGTACCGCGCCCAAGAAATCCACCGCGGTAGTCATTATCATCACTCATAATTTCGGACGTCCGTGCCTGGCAATAACCGCAATTTCCACGTGTTTAGCACCATTTTTCTTCAAACATTCCGCCGCCGCCAACACAGTTGAGCCAGTCGTAAAAATATCGTCAATAATGATATACCACTTATTTTTATCAACCTTACCCGCAATTTCAAAAAACTCCTTTGCTTGGCGTTTTCTCTGAGCGGAAGACTTTGTAAAGTGCTGAGTTACGTTATTTCTGCGCCGGAGAAGGGAACAGCACTCTATTTTTCTACGTCGAGATAGTTTAATAGCAATTTTTCGGATATGATCAAATCCACGACGCCGAATATTCTTAGAAATTGTAGGAATTGGTACGATTACTGTCTCTGACGGCAATTCAGGCAGAGCTTCATCTAAGAATTCGCTTAGTAAATCAGCCGCCGCCTGAACGCGGTTAAACTTATAATCATCAATAATCTTTGCAACAACACCCGTACGTCGTGAAAAACACCAGATCATATCACAGGGGAGCTTATGCTTTTTACATAAATTGCCATTCTCCAATAAATCACCACATAATACACACATATCATACTTCCGACTGATGATGTATTTTTTACAATCTAAGCATAAAATATCACCCGTTTTACCACACTTATAACAGTGGTGAGGAGCGATGATTGATAATAGCGCGTCAAACATTGTAATTTTTACGTTTTAAGCCTTTCTCTGTTGATTATAACGCACATTACAGTTATACTAATAAAGACTTTGTCAATGAGCCTATTATAAAAGTGGAGGAAATTATGGCCCGAAAGCAAGATGATACATTACTAACAGAACAGGAATTGGCAGCGGCGTTTATTGACGATGATAACGACGATCTGTTACCTGGTTTTAACGACGACAATAGTAGAAGCAACAACACACCAGCAACACGATCCGACGACAATTGGGAAGATGAAGCTGATGACGCAATGGGACAATTGGCTGTTGACGTTTTTGAGACAGAAAACAACCTAGTTATCAAAGCTCGTACTGCCGGCGTAGATCGAAACGACCTAGACGTAAGCATTTCTGACGGCATCTTAACAATTAGCGGCACGCTGTCTAGCGGTGACGAAGCAGATGTTCGCCAATGGCACATTCAGGAATGCTACTGGGGCGAATTCAGTCGTACGTTAGCATTGCCAACCGCTGTAAATGAAGAAGGCGTTAAGGCAGAATTAAAAGATGGCGTTTTGACAATTACTTTCGAAAAGATAAAGCAAGAAAGAGCAAAGAAGATTCAAGTTCTATAAAAAACCATTTCACAGAAAATACCGTCACAAGTTGGCGGTATTTTTTAGCCACAAAAAAAAGAACCTCATCAGCGAGGCTCTTTTTTTACCAGTAGGGTAGATTAACCCTTAAACTTATCGATGACCATATTGACGATTGCGTATGCCAAAATTGCGACCACCAAACCGACAATTGCGTACAAAACTGTATTCTTAGCCGCCTGAACCTTATTACTATCACCGGCTGAAGTAGTGTAACGAATACCACCCCAGATAAGCATAATAACGCTCAATGCACCAACAGCAAACAAGAATATATTTACAAATTGCTTAACCAAAGCTTGAGGATCTGAAGCGGTTTCACTTATATCTTCTCCTCTTGCACTATTTACGCCATTAGTTAAGGTAAGATTACCTTCGGCACTTGCCGCTGGAGCTACAGCCAAAGCAACAGTTGGTACTACTAGTAGTCCCGCCAAGATTAATTTTAATTTATTCATTGTTATTTTCTCCTTGTTTAATGATATTACTATTATACATTTTATCTGTTATTTGTAAAACTAATTATGGATTTATTATAGTCGATTTATAACCATATTGACGATCGCCCACGCCATAATAGCCACAATTAGTCCAACTACTGAATAAATAAGCGTACTCTGAGCAGATTTCGTCTTTGAAGTGTCGCCAGCTGAAGTAATATAACGAAAACCGCTAAAAATAATCATAATAACAGACAAAACGCCCACAGCCCAAAGTAAAACATTAACTACTGTTTTTATTAGACCTTTATCACCGTCAATACTTTTACCTTTCATTTCCGATGTTGTAGCCGTATCAATTCCTTTAGATACCTGAGCAGAAACACTGCCTGACAGGGAAGCGGTAGATAAAACTGACGCTCCGAACACCGCACAGATCATAATTGCTATTGATATTATTGATTTTTTCATATTTTCTCCTAATTAAACCTATTAAATACAAAGTTAACAATTGCTGATGCGAATAACGATACAGCCAAACCGACTACCGCATATAAAACAGTATTCCTGGCTTTTGCGGCTTTCTGGGCGTCACCACTGGAAAGTGCAAACATAATACCACCAATAACTATCATAATAATCGAAATAGCACCAACGGCCGTAAGTAGAACTTCAACGATAGTTTTTATAATACCGTTCACTTGAGTCTCGCCAGTGTTTTTATTTTTACAATAGACAGAGTTTTCATTTCCATTTGAGCAAATATTAATACCATTAGCTGCGGATACCGCTGGAGTAAACACGCCAAGAAGCCCAACCATTAACATTCCAACAGTCAGAATTTTCGTAAAAATCTTCATCTTAAACCTTTCCTATAATATAACTTGTTATAGCAATCGCACTAGCAGTAATAACCAAGCCAATGACTGAATATAAAATGGCATTCTTTGCGCTGGCAGTTTTGGACGGGTCGCCAGAGGACAGGGAATAGTTTATCCCAGCAATAATCACCACAATAACAGCTATAATACCAGCCACCCAAAGCGCCAGATTAACAAACTTCATAATATCTACATCGTTATTCCGTGGCACACCAAGAGCATCTGCCTTTCCTAATAATCCAGCAAAAAATTCCATATATTTCATTTTATACCCCTATCTTTGATGATATAAAGTTGACTAGCGCAACAGAAGCTAGGGCGATAACCAAGCCAATCGCGGCACTCATAATAGTTTTTCGTCCACGAGCGGCCTTGTCTGGAGCACCGTTACTAGTCATCATTAAGAAACCACCGTACATAATATATCCAACGGTCGTGTAACCAATAAGCTGCAGCAAATCATCAACGATATTAAGCGCAATTTTCCAGATAAAATTTGCCTGTGAATCAGCGTCTGAACCAGGATCTTTAATAGAACAGTCATCTTTCGTCAATCCATAATACCATGGTTTTAACGTTAAAATCTTCCCCTTATTAGAGCATACACCACCTTCCGCAAAAGAAATGCCCGGGAAAGTTACGCTCGCTCCAAACGACCCTATAATCATTAAAGACATCGCTATTATAATCTTCTTCATTAATCGAAAACTCCTCCTGGAATAATAAAATTGGTAATTGCCACCATAAACGCAAACATTATTATCCCAATGACAGTATTCGTCCAGACTTCACGTGCTTTTTTTATCTTATCCGGACTACCTTCAGAAGTGGTATATAAAAATGCCCCGTATATAACAGCACCAACCGCTGCAACTCCAATACCAGCGGTTAAAATCTTAATGACTTGCTTTATTATGTTGATAATTGCCGCACTGCCATTACCTTCACAAGAAATAACAGAAGTTTCTGCGTCGCCGCATCTGGCAGCCGCCAAAGCTATTCTAGGTATAAAAACACTTACTGCGATTACTGTTGCGATAAATATACTGATTACAATATTTCTTTTTGTCATAAAATTTTCTCTTATACCTAAATTGTAAAATAGTCAAGCGAAAAAAGCAAACATTTTCCTTGAAAAGACAGAAGTAATCTGATAATATAAGGGATATTGATATGCGCTCGTAGTGAAGTTGGCCTATCACGCCTCCCTGTCACGGAGGAGATCGCCGGTTCGAATCCGGTCGAGCGCGCCACAGATAATTCACCCCTCGACAGGGTGTTTTTTTTATGAAAAATATTCCATATTTATTGCATTTATGTGCAATTTATGTTATGATATCGCTAATTGGACTGGAAAGTCTAAGGAGTTTTACAATAAAATACCTGACAATGTCAGAGAAAGGACCCCAAGCGTTATGGTTTATAACCCTAATAACCCAAGCGGTTCACCAGAAAATTCAACGTCTAGGAGAAATTTTTTAAAAGGCATTATCGCAGTTGGTGCAACAGCGGCATTTGCTATAAGTGGTTGTAGCGCGGAAAAAGTTCCAGAAGTTCCAGAAACAAAACAAAATACTCCAGCTTCTACTGAACAATCGTCAATAGGAACAGAGCCTAAAAAACCAACAGAATCTTCGACTCCAGAAACTAAAGAAATAAAAATTAATAAAGAAGCAGTTACAAAACTCTATGAAGATTTAAATAAGCTAAAGAAAGAATTTGACGGAGCTTCAGAGGAAGAGATACAAGAAAAGCACTTACGTAGTGCCATAAGAACTGTTTTCGTAGAAGCAATATATAAGGAAGCTGGATATCAGTCAACTTCATTCGATCCTGAAGCTGGTTCTTGGCGCACTAATGAGGAAAACTTTAATAAAACTCAAGACGAAATGATAGGCACTATTACGGCCGGTTTAGTTTTTCTTGGAAATATCACGACCCTTTATCATGAGAATGAATCTATCTTACCAAGAACCAGTGGGAACGATCTAACAGCTCCCGAAATGATGGGCATGTACTTAAAAGCGTTTACTGCTGGATATGGTAGAGACCAAATTGAGAGATTCGATGAAACAGTTGAAAAATACCCTGGAGCTATAGAAAATTTCGTGTATAAAGGACCTCTCGGCGACGGAGAACTACCAAAAGCTTTACGTATTTCATACGGCTTAAGGGCGAAGTCTGATGATCCACTGGCAAATTGTGATAGTGAAAACAATCCTAATCAATGTAAGAATGTATTCAATCAAGCGGGCGAAAAAGCCCCGATAGATGGTGGCGTTCACAAAACAGTAGAGGCAGTATATCCAGTAAATAATACCGCTAACCTTATCATAGCAGCTGTAAATATGACAAGAGCAGATACAGATAAGAGATGGCTTAATGAAGAGCCAAATAAACTCGGGCGAGCGTTTTTTGTAGGTGATTCAGAAAAAGGCTCTGATTTCTATATGACTCCCGTAATTGTTTGGTGTAACACGTTAGATAGAGTATCTAAGAATATGCCTGTATACAACGGGCGAACTCCAGAGCAAGCTTACGATGATCCTATAGTAAAAAAATACATGGATGGCGAGTATCATCGCCTAGAAGCTAAATAAAAACTCTAATAAAATCTTGCATAAACACCTTCATATATGATTAAATGAAGGTGTTTATGTTTATTAGTGGGCGTAGTTATGGGAATAATTTAAAATATAAAGCTTTTTATGTATGCATGAGCTTTATATTAATGGCATTATTTTCTACTATTCTTACAACCAAACCTGCCTTTGCGGTAGATAATCCGGGCTCTGAGCCGGACTCTAATCCGCACTACATAAATAAGGGGTCTGTTAAGTGTCCTAAAGGCTATCTGCCAAAACAAGATGGCAAAAGTATGTGGTGGGGTTGTAGTGAGGAATTGTTTGGATTTCGAGGAGATTTTACAGGTGATGTAGATCCAGTAATTACCTGTACTGAAAAAGGCTGGAAAGCAGCTTATAAAATTGGAACTGAAGATCAATACCAAAACATTGGACCAGGTGGAGGTAGGTTTAAACGTGTAACTTTTAGACTAGGTCAGTGCGTAGAGGATAAGGAAAGTGTGGTTGAAAAAAATGCCGAAGCACTCGCTAATAAAGCAGGCCAGGACGGTCTAGTAACTCTAATCTCTCCTAAAATCGAGGCCAGTCCCTGGTATT
>CALJRR010000029.1 GCA_937976315.1 uncultured Candidatus Saccharibacteria bacterium
CCGACACGTCGGCCCGTGAATCACTAGAAGAAATTGACCCAAGCGAGCTTACGACCACTTACGTAACTAAGGGAACTGGTCCATCACCGAGAGGAGGAAGGTCATAATGGCAAAGAAGAAATTGGATGCCGTTGATATTGCTGCTCAACAACGAGCACGAGAACAAGCCGAAGTCGAACAGGCCTTCTTAACTGGCGTTCGAACTCTGCGTGATTTTATTGCGCCAAGTAGTATTGAGCTTCATTCTGACCATTTTCGACTTGGCTCAAAATATGGCCGCACAATGTATGTTTATGGCTATCCTCGTCAAATCTACACTGGCTGGCTTAGCTCAATCATTAACATTGATGAAGTGCTGGATATCAGTATGTTTATCTATCCAGTCGATACGCAAATTGTCCTAAATAACCTGCGCAAAAAAGTTACTCAGCTGGAAGCAACCATGAATATAAACATGGAAAAGGGAAAGGTGCGCGATCCAGGCTTGGAAGCGGCTTTGCAAGATGCCGAAGAATTGCGCGATCAATTGCAGATTGGCGCGGAAAAGTTCTTCCGCTACGGCTTATATATTACGCTTTACGCTGACAGCTTGGACGAGCTAAACTTCATCCAGCATAAAATTGAAACTATTTTTGGCCAGCAATTGGTGTTCTCAAAAGTAGCTTCCAGTCAGCAGGAGCAGGGATTGAATAGCTCTATTCCACAATTGACTGATGAACTACAAATTCGCCGCAACATGAATACTGGCGCAATTTCAACCAGCTTCCCGTTCACTTCAGCCGATTTAACAGACAATAAGGGTGTACTTTACGGAATTAATATGCATAATAATGGCTTGGTGATTTTTGACAGATTCTCTCTGGAAAACGCCAATATGGTCGTGTTTGCTAAGTCTGGTGCTGGTAAATCATTTACCGTTAAATTGGAAGCTTTAAGAAGTATGATGGTCGGGGCTGATATTGTGATTATTGACCCAGAAAATGAGTACCAAAAATTATGCGACGCGGTTGGTGGTAGCTATATTCGATTGAGTTTAAGTAGCGACACGAGGATCAATCCGTTTGATTTGCCGCGTGTTATTGACACTGATGAGGCAGATGACGCACTGCGTGCTAACTTAGTTACACTACATGGACTACTCAGGCAAATGCTGGGCGGCGCAGGAGTAGGAGCCGGCGGGCAAGTCGTAGCAGGACTATCACCAGCAGAAGAAGCCGACATTGATCAAGCATTAATCGACACTTACGCACGCGTCGGCATTACTTCGGATCCACTAACGCACAATTCTACACCACCGACGATTTCCGACTTATACGACACCTTACTTCACATGGGCGGAACTGGCCCAAGCCTGGCTCAGCGACTTCGCAAATTTACCTCTGGAACGTTTGCTGGAATATTCTCGCAACAGAGTAATATTGATATTAATAATAATATGGTTGTCTTTAATATTCGCGACTTGGAAGATGAACTGCGACCAACGGCGATGTATATTGTTCTGAACCACATCTGGAATATTACGCGTACCGACCAGAGGAAACGTATGTTGATCGTTGACGAGGCTTGGCAATTGATGAAATATGACGATTCCGCCAACTTCTTATTCTCATTAGCCAAGCGCGCCCGCAAATATCAATTAGGTCTGACAACAATCACACAGGATGTGGAAGACTTCGTCGGAAGTAAAATGGGGCGAGCAATCGTTTCCAACTCCTCAATGCAGCTACTTTTGAAACAGTCCGCCAGCGCCGTTGATGTTTTAGCGCAAGTGTTTAAATTGACAGATGAAGAGCAGAAGCGACTAGCCAATTTCCCAGTTGGGCAAGGATTATTCTTTGCTGGACAAAATCACGTTCATATTCAGATTCAGGCTAGCGATACCGAATATAATTTGATCAATACAAATCCCGTATCACAACAAATAAAACCGTCAGATTCACCGATCGGCGGCTACGGAGCGGTGTAGAAAAATAGCGAGAAAATATGGCACGAGTTGATTATACGACAGATTCCGAAACTGACAGCAGATTAAATCCTGCTGAGCAGGCTAAGTTTGATCAAATCTCGGCTGGTTCTGACAGCGGGTCAGAATTAAGTGATCGCGAAAAAGATGCCATAAATGACCTTGAATCTCAGTTTGATAATAAAGATTCGGACTTAAATCCTAATCAAAACGATTCCGCCAGCGCTGCTGTTAATGATCAAGAATCTTCTGTTCCAGGCAACGGTTTTTATCAGCCGTCTGCGGGAAAAAAGCGAAAAAATCTAAAAGCAACTTTAAAACTCGCAAAAAACAGTAGGGGCATAATAGCTATAGTCAGTATTTTACTTTCCATAGCGGCCACTTTTTCAGCTCTTCTACCATTAAAATTAAACTCTCTATTGGACAATATAGATCAGCAAATCGGAAGCGTTGCTAATTATTCAGTAGAGGAGCGCCTACAATATTTAACTACACGCTGGTTAGCTATGAGGGTTATGAAAGAAGCCTATCCAGGAGATGAAAATATAGTTTTTTGTAAGGGCGGAGGTATGCTCTGTTCTCTTGCATCAACAAAATATGCCGCTTGGTTTGAGGAAATGCTAGACGCTAAATTTGAAAAAGATGGCGTCAACGTAAAAGTAGTTATAAATTCCCATGGACGTTCGGGATTAGGAGGCAAGGCTTCTCATTTCACTATCAAAGCCGTTAACAAAGACCCCGATAGCGTAATGAAAGGCATAGAAAAGGAAATCGGCCATAAAGAAATGAGGGCAAGAATTAAAAAAGATGTACAGAAGATGCATGGTCGCAACTGGTTGATGCGCCACATATCCAAACGTATTTTATATAGAAAATACGGCGTAAAATCGTTTAATATTATACCCGAAAAACGTGTTAGAGCATGGAAAGATTTTAAAGCGAAAATTAAATCCGAATTCACTTCTCGCGCCATCGGAAAAATATCACCAAAATTTGCTGGGGTTGTATCTTGTATTAACGGAAGAGATGCATTAGGCTGTGTAGAAACTCTTGATAAAATTAGTAGTAAATTAGATGATAATCTGGAGGAAAAAAGAAAAGCTTCCGAAAAAGACCCTAACGATGCTAAAGCAAAATTAGATTATGAGTCTGCTAAATCCCAAAAAGAAGGTTTTGAGCATTTCTCTTCTGATATAAAAGACGGCAAAGACACTATTTCAAAAATCATCAATAATAAACTAGTTAAAAAATTCGCATTAGCATCAGGTGTTATTGGTGGAATCGATATGATAGCTAGCGCTATAGGAGCTGTAGATTCAGGCGTGCTTGAAGTTACAGGTAGAGCTCAAGTTGCGCAAACCTATGCTTCTTTCGCTTACGATGAAGGTATTAGTCCAGTTGTAGTAAATGATATGATGAAGGCTGGAGATTTAAAAGATATGCGCTATTTAGAGCTTGCAACGGGCCTATTTGACGGAGCTGAATCATCACCATTATATAGTGAAATACAAACTGGCGGATTTACGTCATCCATACTTCCGATACTATCTGGCAACAGCGTATCAGCATCTGGCGGAATACGAACTAAATGTACTGTTGACGGCAAAGAGAAGGTTGTTACGTTAGATCCAGGCGAACTTGTTTGTCCTGAAAAGAAAGTTGTCCAGGATTATACAGCATTTACTAAACATCCAGTATGGCAAGTACTCGCTGCAGTAGCTGGTTTCTGGAACGATTACATAGGATCTTTAGTAGATGTAGCCGGAGATTTAGTATCTAAAATTACAGAACCTTTGACGAGCTTCATACTTAAACTACCTGTTATTAAACAAATAGCAAATCTTTCAGAAGACTTGATAAGTCAATTAGTTCAATGGGGAATGAGCTACATATTTAATATTCCAGATGTTGGTATCGACGCGCCAGGAAATAATAACTATGAAGGTCTAGTTGGCGCACAAATGACAGCAACAGCAGATAGTCTGGAGAACGGTAAAGCAGAGTCTGGGTCTGGAATTGGAGGTAAATTATTGAGCGATAATGAATTGGCGATGATAGCAACGAAAACAGAGCAAGAAGATAAGGAAGATTTTGATCAACAGCCAATGCTAGCAAAGATATTTGATCCAAACTTAAGAAATTCAGTAGCAAATCAAATGCTTGCTATAATGCCAATCGGTAAAAAATCTGCCATTAATTTCTTAGCGAAGACGCCAGCCTTATTATTGTCGCCATTAATGCCGAACAATCGAGCTTCAGCGGCTACTAATAGATTAGCCGTCATGAAATCTATGGGAATACCTTGGTATGGATATACAGATCCTGCAGTATTAAAAGCCGATCCAAACACTTATACTGCCGAAACTTGCAAAGCTTATGACGATGCCCGAAAAAAGAGTTTAGAAAGAGACCGAAGTACGGGATATGTTGTTCCTGTTTATAAGAAATCTGATCCTTGTGCTCTAGAGGAAGTAATAGCTAGCCTATTGGCTAATCAAGCTGGAGACACAGATAGTAAATATTATATTAAAGATCCTGGAGAAGGCTCTTCTAAAGAAACTTCATCATCAACTGGAGAAGCGGTTGGCGAACCACAATTAGAGGAAGCACAGCAAGACGGATGGGGAGGCCATAGCAACGGAGAAATTCCAGATTCAGAATTGCAAACTCTATCTTTCTCGCCAGGCAATAAAATGAATAAGAAAGCTGCGGCGGCCATGGAAGAAATGAATAAAGCGTACAAAGCCGATAACGGGTCAAACTTAACTATTAATGAAGCATATCGAGATTGTGCAACACAAATTAGATATAGAAAAGAACTAGGGAAAAAAGCAGCTCCAGCTCCTCCATGCAGATCAAACCACGGCTGGGGTCTTGCTGCAGATATTGAAGTTGGCGCGTTTGGGTCTTCTACATACAATTGGCTAAAGGCTAACGCTCATAAATACGGTTACGTACATCCAGCTTGGGCTGAACCGGGCGGTAGCAATCCCGAACAATGGCATTGGGAATACGCAAGGAAGGTTAATTAAGATGAAAAAAATTATTATATTTTCCCTAGTCATAATCTTACTATTGCCACAATCAACCTTAGCGCTAACAGAGGCAGACTATCCTGCTCAGAATATACGACTGTATGATCCAAAAAGCTCCGCTTGCACCGAAGCTGCGGGTTCCGTGTCAGCCGATTTATCTAAAAATATTCCATCAGACTGGGGAAAAATTTTCTCAGCAGCTGCAGAAAAATTCGATGTTAATCCTAATTTCTTAGCAGCACTATATCTAACAGAGCAGGGAAATACCTGGAAGCCATTAAACTCTCATTGGGAATCTTCATGGGTTGGTGCT
>CALJRR010000030.1 GCA_937976315.1 uncultured Candidatus Saccharibacteria bacterium
CATCAAGCGCCTGCTGCCAGCCCGTACGCCAGTTGTTAATTTCCTGCCGTGTGAGCGATTCGGATTGTCGCTGCACGCTGATGGCGATCGTGCGCAGCTTCTTTACGTCGCTCTCTTTTGCCAGATCGAACTGCCCGTGCGGCGTCTGCACGACCGTGATATCGCTCTTTTTTCCGAATAAATCCAAAAGTCCCATATTGTAATTGCTTTATTACCACATATAATTATTTCTCTTTTCGCCCCCGTACCGGATTTCAGAGGCTCCTGTATCGCTATCTTCGTCGACCGCGAGATCGAGGTCGGGCACGATCTTTCCCTTCTGCACGCCTTCCAGCCACTCAATCGCGCGCTTGTATCTGATTTCCCGTATTTCGTAGCCCATCTTGCTCGGCAGCCACGAAACCAGGGCCATATCGCAGAGCGTCATGACGAGGTGCATATTTCGCTCCTCGCCGCGTCGCGCGAAAATTTTGTGAACGTTGTACTTCGGGCGCAGGTATCCCGCCATTTCTTCCATCGCCATCTCCTCGGCTTTGAGTCGGTTGGCTTCTTCGCTCTGTTGTATCAGGTCGAACGCCCGCTCGCCGATTGTTACTTTGTAGTCGAGACTGTCTAAGAACATCTTATTTCGATTTAGGAAGTGCAACGTGAAGCGCCTTGCGCTCGAGATCGCCAGCGGTCACGCCCGGGCGGAAATATTTCTGTCGTACCAGCTCGGTGAGTCGCTTTTTCGCGATCACCACGAGTTTGCCTCGCCTGTTGATGACTACATACTTGCGTCCGTATCGCTTTGCGAGTTTGTTTGCTTTATTCACCGCGTAATTAAACCGAATCCCATAAATAATTTTTCGTATCTGTTTCATATATCTTGTTTTTAAAATGCTTTTTATTTGATCTCGCTAATAATCCTAATATTCAAGAATATGTTTATGATATTGGCGAGTTTCAAAAACCTTTTTTATTTAAAGCAAATCCAGTTTTGCGTTATGTAGGCATCGCTGATAGATTAAAACATTATATATCGCATTTTGATTCGTTTCTTGCGTTATTCATTGTAATTTACATACTCATTATTGTGGTGTCATAGGTATGAAAATTTATTTACCTGTTAAAGCAATCGTTGATAGCCTATATATTGCTGTTGATAATTACAGTGGAAAACCTTATTTGGTTTTCTATATTAA
>CALJRR010000031.1 GCA_937976315.1 uncultured Candidatus Saccharibacteria bacterium
TGTTTCAACGGCAGAGTTTGTATGGATAGTAGAGAATACCAAGTGTCCGGTCAGCGCTGCTTGAACACCAAGGTTTGCGGTTTCGCCGTCGCGAATTTCTCCGACCATGATGATATTTGGGTCTTGACGAAGTAGCGCCCTTAACCCTGAAGCGAAAGTCATTCCAGCTTTGGCGTTAGTCTGGGTTTGATTAACTCCTGGGATTTTATATTCTACTGGGTCTTCAATTGTGGAAATATTGACATCTGGAGTATTGAGCTCTGACAGAATACTGAACAAGCTGGTCGATTTTCCCGATCCGGTTGGTCCAGTCACCAGGATCATTCCGTTCGGCTGAGCCATTGCGTCTTTTACGGTTGCGAGCGACAGACCCCAATATCCAAGCTGATCCAGTTTAACGGCTTGGTTCGATTCGTCCAAAATACGCATGACCACTTTTTCGCCGTCAGCGATTGGCAATGTCGAAACGCGAAGCGCGTATTGTTTTCCTGAAACTTTTATCTTAAATCGGCCGTCCTGCGGTACGCGGCGTTCGTCAATTTTCAGATTAGAGAGAATTTTAATGCGGCTCACCAAAGCGCCGTGGACGTTTCGTGGCAATTTGTTAACTTCCTTCAAAACACCGTCAATTCGATAACGAACCTGAACGTAATCCTCGCGTGGCTCAATGTGAATGTCAGAAGCGTTGGATTTTATGGCATATTCCAGTAACAAATTAACAGTTTGGGCAATTGGTGAATTTTCCGCAAAATCATCTTGGCTAACGTTTTGGTCTTCTGCGGACGTGTCTTTTTGTACCGCAATGACTTCATCAAGCTCGGCGTTAATATTGCCGCGATAATTTTCCAAACAGTCCAAAATGTTACTTTTTGTCGCTAGGAAAACCTTAGTGTTGTAGCCAATTTCTTTCTGAATAAAGTTCAACGCCTGCACGTCGTCTGGATCTTCCATCGCAAGCGACAAGCTGTCATCTTCATTTTTCTCAAAAAGCACAACATTATATTGGCGTGCGATATGTTCAGGAATTCGTTTCAATACATCTTCGGGAATATCCTTTGGCTCAATTCGCACGAAAGGCACACCGATATAATCGCCGATCAACTTTGTCAAATCTTCCTCAGAAATGACTTTTTGTTCAATAGTGGTCTCTTGCAATGTTTGCTTCGACCGTTCAGCGATCAATTTCAAATCAGCAAGCTGCGGCTCATCAATAACCCCACCTTGTTTCAGAATGCTCTCAATTGTCTGGTCTGAAACACGCATAACTCTTATGGTTATTGTACTATCATCGCCAAAAAAAAGCTAGCATAGTATAATGTAAGAGTGAATATTTCTAGTGAAGAGAAAATGCGAGAATTGGGCGCGGCAATTGGTCGGTCTGTTTCTGGCGGGGAAGTTCTGGAATTGGTCGGTGATATTGGCGCGGGGAAAACTACATTGACGAAGGGAATTGCGCAAGCTTTAGAGATTGACGAGCCAGTTCAGAGTCCAACTTTCACGATTTCTCGCGTGTACGATTCACCTCGCGGTCTGAGTTTGGCGCATTACGATTTTTATAGATTGGGAAATGCTGGAATTATGAGCGAGGAGATTCGCGAAGTGGCGGCTTCTAATTCGGTGGTTGTAGTTGAATGGGCTGGCGCTGTCGATGATGCATTGCCGAGTGATCGGTTGGTGATAAAAATTACTGCGATTAGCGAAGAAGGGCGGCTTGTGGAATTTTATCCTGGCGGCAAAAAATCTGATGAACTTTTGGGAAAAATAAAGGAGAATATGGCGTGATAATTTTATTAGACACTTCAACATCAACATGTTTTTTGACAATAGTCAATGGAGAAAATCGTCAGGATTTTGAATGGGAAGCTGGGCGAACGTTGGCGCGGAATTTGTTGAAATTTTTGGAAGAAAAGACTGGCGATTTGCATCTTATAAGCGGCATTGGTGTGATGAAAGGTCCGGGAAGTTTTACGGGGCTGAGGATTGGTTTGACGGTTGCGAATACGCTGGCGGACAGCTTGAATATTCCTATTGTTAGTGCGATGGGTGACAATTGGCGTGATTTGGCTTTGGATAAATTGCGTTCTGGCGAGAATGAAAAAATTGTTATGCCAGAGTACGGCGCTGCTGCGAATATCACTGCACCGCGAAAATAATTTTTATCGCCCAAACCGTCAAAACCGTGTATAATTAAATTACGGCGGTTTGTGATTTTTGATTCGCCGGATTAGATAGTTTGAAGTTGATTGGCTGTTGATATTTTTCCTTGAGACGAACACTCAGGGGCGGCTGATCGGAAAGGAATGATAATGATAGAAGTAATTATTGCCGCGGCTGTTGGAGCTGGCGCGGGTGCTGCTGGTCTTGTTGGATATCAGCGAACTCGCCAAATTAACGGTAAAAATCAGATTGAGCGAGATCTGGCGGATGCAAAAACTAAGGCGAGCGATATTGTCCTAAAGGCTAAGGATGAGGCGCTTAAGATTGAAAATGAACGTCGCAAGGAGTGGCAAAAGACTGAAAATCGTTTGGCGGATCGTGAGAAGACTTTGGATAATAAGCTGGAAGAGCTTGATCGACGAGCGGAAAAATTGCGCGCGCATGAGGATGAAGTTGATAATCTTAAAAATGAAATTCGCGATATTCGTACACGTCAGCAGGAAAAGCTTGAAAAAATCGCTGGATTGAAGAAAAAAGATGCTGCCGATAAGTTAATGCAGATGACTGAGCGCGACATTAAGCAAGACTTGGTCGGTTTGGTGTCGAAACTACAACATGACGCAATGGATGACGCTGAAGAACGGGCGCAAATGATCCTAGTGACCGCGATGGAGCGAATGAGTAGTGAAGTTACTGCTGAGCGTACGGTGACTGCAGTCAAATTGACTGATGATGAGATGAAGGGTCGAATTATCGGCAAGGAAGGGCGTAATATTCAGGCGCTGCAGCGCGAAACTGGCGTCGATATTTTAGTTGACGATACACCTGGCATGATTATTTTGTCGAGTTTTGATCCTGTTCGCCGACAAGTGGCTCGCTTGAGTCTTGAGATGTTGATGAAGGATGGTCGTATTCATCCTGCGCGCATTGAAGAGGTGGTTGCTAAAGCTAAAAAACAGATTGAAAAAGAGGTTCGACAAGCCGGTGAAGATGCTATGCGCGAAACTGGTGTAGTTGGAATTCCGAAGGAAATGCTGCTATTGCTTGGTGAATTGAAGTTTCGTACTAGCTTCGGTCAGAACGTTTTGAAGCATTCGACTGAGATGGCGCAAATTGCTGGAATGATTGCTGAGGAAATTGGTGCGGACGTGCGCATTACGAAAATTGCTACACTTCTTCATGATGTCGGTAAGGCGGTGTCGCATAAAATTGAGGGCAAGCATCATCACATTGGGGCGGAATTGGCTCGTAAATATGGCATGGATGAGAGAATTGTCCACGCAATCGAAGCACACCACGATGATATTGAAGCGACAACCCCAGAAGCGATTATTGTTCGAGTCTGTGATGCGGCTTCGGCTGCACGTCCAGGTGCGCGTAATGTTTCTGCTGAAAACTTTGCAGAGCGAATGCGCGATTTGGAAAATGTCGCCACGAGCTTTGAGGGAATTGATAAGGCTTACGCGATTTCTGCCGGCCGTGAAGTTCGTGTGATAGTGAAACCTCAGACGATTGATGATTTGTCGGCGATTAAATTGGCGCGAGATATTGCGACGAAAATTGAGTCGACAATGCAATATCCTGGCACAATTAAGGTTAACGTGATTCGCGAAACGCGAGCAATTGAGTTTGCTAAATAATGAAATTTACAGATGAAGAGCGACGGGCTTGGCTGGCAAGTTTGGACAGGCGTTTTTCTAGTGCGGCGGTGTTGATTGAAAATGAGCAGGGCGAACTATTGATCGTCAAGGCTGGTTATAAAGACCATTGGTCGCTGCCTGGTGGCATTGTTGATGCTGGAGAATCTCCGTTGGAAGCAGCAGTGCGCGAGGTGAAAGAAGAAGTTGATATTCAAGTCGACCCTAAGGATTTGAAGCTTGCAATGGTCGCTTCGCGTCATTCTGATGAATTTTTGACACATCAATTTGTGTTTTTTACGAAGTTAGAAAACGATGCTTTTTCTGAGATAAAGTTGCAGGAATCGGAAATTGTGGCTAGTAAATTTATTGCCAAAAATGAGGTTGATTTTGAAGATATGTCGCTGCTCTGGGCAATCAGATTTTGGGCAATTGATAAATTCGGTTATGTAAATACGAAAATTATTGATAATGATGGCGTGAAAAAAGAAGTTGTAGATTTTTTTGCGCCGATGATTGGAGGGAAATAATGGGAATATTAGTTATTAGTCGGCACGGTGAGAGTGAGTGGAATCTGCTCGGCAAGTGGACTGGCTGGACAGATGTTAATTTGACGGAAAAGGGCCGTAATGACACCGTGCGATTGGGTGCTTTATTGAAAGGTCTATCATTTAACGAGGCTTACACTTCATCATTAAAACGCACACAACAAACTTTGGCGGCGCTACTCGAAGGCTGTGGTGTTGAAAATCTACCAACAACGCATGCAACTGAGTTAAACGAGCGTGATTACGGTGATTTGACTGGAAAAAATAAATGGGAAGTTAAAGCGGAGATTGGCGAAGAAGCTTTTAATGGTATTCGACGCGGTTGGGATTATCCAGTGCCGGGCGGCGAAACTTTGAAAGATGTTTATGCACGAGTTGTTCCATATTTTGAGCAAGAGATTTTGCCGAAATTGCAGAATGGTGAGAATATTCTATTGGTGGCTCACGGCAATTCTATTCGGGCTTTAATTAAACATCTTGACCAAGTTCCAGAAGCCGAGATGGCGAATGTAGAGATGCCATTTGGTCAATTACTGGTTTATACGTTCGAGCCCGGTCAATCTTTGCCAATCAAAAAAGAAGTATTGTCGGTTGAGATTGAAGCTGTGAATGCTTAAATAGTTGTATATATTTCGTATGCACTTAACGCCGATAAAAATTGTTGAAATCTAAGAGTGTCGTCGCCGCGATATGGCCACGTTGCATGGTTTAGCCAGAAACCCATTAAGGTTAGGCAATGATCTAAATTTATTTCTTTGTAATAGTTTGAAATATTATGACCGCTTTTATGTAGGTCGATTAGTAGGCTAGTGATGTCGCTACCGGATTCTCCAGGTCCAGACCAACTCCAGTCGATTAACTTAGTGCCGCGTTTGGAATGCCAAGCCATATTTGATTGTCGAATATCGTGATGACAAAAAACTAATTTTTTTATATCGCTATGTCGACCTCCGGCATTTAGTAAGGCGGGTAAGTCTGCCAATAATTTCTTAGCTATATTTTGGCTATGAGGCGTTAATCTGTCTAAGAATCCTAATGACAACTCTCTCAATTTAGCTATTTTCTTCTCGTCTAACGAAGCCCATCCTTCTTTAATAAAACTATCGCGTGACGATTCGATATCAAAAGTGTCAGGCGGCAATGGTATATTTTCCAACTCGTCAAACTTTTCCTTCGCTGATTTGACATAAGCGTCTAGTGTTTCGTTCTTTGCTCGCCATAGCCAACCTTCGTTGGACGTCATTGTCTCCATGATAAAAGTGTCATCGTCTCGCAATATTGATCTGTGTGGAATTCCACTATATCCATGACATCGCAGATAGGACATCGTGAACGCTTCTTTTCTCAGATATTGGTGCAGTCTATTTCGCTTAATATCATCGTATCTAGTTGATGTTCGCTTAATAAATACCGAATGATCATTTTTTGTGGCGATAATTTTGTCGTATTGCATATGACCGCCGTTAATATTGCGGTAATTTTCGGAAAACTCTACTACCTTAATTAGCGACCGACAAGACAAATAATCAATAGCCCTGGTTACTATTTCATCATGCGATGCGTATAATTTAGGCAAATTATTGAACGGTAGCCAGGCTGCGTCGATGGCATCGTCTTGTCCTGACACCTCTGATAGTTCGTTGACTATGAACAGATACGCACTGGTTTCAATCCATGACGTCTGACTGTTGCGTGGATCATTAACAAGCCCTTTGTATATTAATATTGGATTGTCACTAATTATTGTTCCAGTTTCTTCTTTTGTTTCGCGAATTGCTGCGGTAAAGGAATCTTCTTTAGGGTTAACGAATCCTCCAGGTAATGCCCATTCTCCGCTAGATCGTTTTATCAAAAGGATTTTTTGTGCGATTGGGTTGATTATTACGCTGTCTGCGGTGTAATTTGGACCGTTATACCATAATTTACGATTCATAGATGTTGGCATTGTTTTTTCATACAGTAACTAGAGTATTATTCAGTGCACTTTCCGCCAAAGCTGCTTTTACACGTTCACTATACTCTCTAATTTTATCACCTGAACCTGTATGTTTGCCAGGAGTGTCGCTCAATTTGACCGTAGATACTCCATCGACTTCTGTGGCTTTCATAACAAAGTTATTGGGTGTAATTCCAAGGTCGTTAGTCAAAGTTGTACCCCAGCCGAATGTTACATTTATTTTGTCCTTAAAGTAATCAGCTATCATAATAATTTCGTCCACATCAAGCCCATCGCTAAAGACGATAGTTTTCTCTAAAGGATCAATTCCGTTCTTTTTGTAAATTTCAATAGCCTTATTTCCAAATTCTATTGGGTCGCCAGAATCATGTCGTAGTCCTTTCCACGAAGTCATTTGTTCGGGCGTAAAGTCGGCGAAGAAGAAATCTGTTGTAAATGTGTCTGTTAGGGCAATTGATAGCTCGTTGCCGTATGTATTTTGCCAGTCTCTTAGCGCCTGATTGTGGCCACTCAGCGGGTTGTCTCCGGCTTTATCTGCCAGTGCAGCGTAGACCATTGGCATTTCGTGCGCAAAAGTTCCAATTGGTTTTAATCCTAGTTTATGCGCCAAGTATATATTTGAAGTCCCGACAAAATTATCAGGGAGCTCATTTGCAACTCGTTCAATTACGTGCCTATGCCAATCATAGCTAAAACGTCGTCGTGTGCCGAAATCAGAAAATTTAATATCTGGGCGGCTTTAAGTATAGAAATTTGTTTGCAAATTTATTCTGTACTTATTTAGTGATATATGTTAAGATAGATCAGAACGAATGATAGAGATATCTTCGGGGTGTGGCGCAGTTGGCTAGCGCGCGCGGTTTGGGACCGTGAGGTCGAAGGTTCGAGTCCTTTCACCCCGACCATAGAAATTATATAATGAGCATGCTTCATGAGGTGCTCATTTTTTTATATTTACAACACAGTATTGACATTTATAAAAGTTTATGCTATAATTCAAGAATAAGTATTGAAAAATAAAAAGGAAAAAATAAATATGTCAAAAATTG
>CALJRR010000032.1 GCA_937976315.1 uncultured Candidatus Saccharibacteria bacterium
GGAGTAAAAATTACTGATCCTCATGTGAACTTGAACGCGTTGCGTCAAAATATTGGCATGGTTTTTCAGCAATTTAATCTGTTTCCGAATTTGAGCGTGATTGAAAATATTAAATTGGCTCCGAAAAAACTGCGTAAATTTTCAGATCAAAAAGCGACAAAATTGGCGCGAAGCTTATTGGACGATGTTGGACTATTGGATAAAGCGGACGCTTCGCCGAATAGTTTGTCTGGCGGTCAAAAACAGCGAGTAGCAATTGCGCGGGCGCTAGCGATGGAGCCGAAAATCATGCTTTTTGATGAGCCGACTTCAGCGCTAGATCCAGAGATGATTGGCGAAGTTCTGGACGTGATCAGGAAAGTTGCCAAAAAGGGAATGACGATGGTAATCGTTACGCACGAAATGAAATTTGCCCGTGAAGTTGGGACGCGAATGATTTTCTTAGACAAGGGCGAGATTATCGAAAATGGCACGCCAGCTCAGGTAATGGATCACCCGAAAACTGAACGTGCCAAAAAATTCTTCGCCAAATAGCCCGAGTGACCTCGCTATAATTCGCTTAGAACTAGAACTTCTGTCAATTTATTAACCAGCTGGTCCAGGTCAACCTCTGTCAAATAGCTTGGTAGAATCCGCGTCGTTTTTGGATCAACAAAGCCGCATTCCGCTACTTCCTCGACGCCGTGCGATGTTTGTTCCAGGTCAATCTGCTGGTAATCTTGCCAGTTGGTGATGAGGAAGAAAAATTCCAATTGTTCATTCGGGCCGTGTGCTGATTGTTCGCCTGATTCGGCAAATTGTTGTATAAATAACAACTTGCCAATTTCTGGTTTGACGCCAGTTTCTTCAATCATTTCTCGACGCAAGCCGTCCAGCAAGCCTTCGCCCATTTCTAAACCACCGCCCGGTGTACACCAAAAATCACTACCTTTACCGGTGTTTGCGGTTAATTTTTGGCAGAAAATTTCGCCCTTATTGTTGATGATAATTCCGCGTACGTTTACTCTTCGTCGCATAAAACCTCCTTTGATTGCTAATAGCCAGAGGTTCAATTAAGCTGAACGTACGCCCAATAATTTCATGGTCGGGGTGACTGGATTTGAACCAGCGACCTCACCGTCCCGAACGGTGCGCGCTACCGAGCTGCGCCACACCCCGACGCTAAAAACAGTATAAAACTAACAGATATTTTTGTCCAATTGTAATTATTAAAATGAAATCAACTAGTCCTAAAATGATATAATATAAGATGGACTTAGAGCGTAAAGGACTATAAATGAAACATATTTTGCGAATTTTTAGAGACTATTGGCTGCTGTTTATTATCTTGATTGGATTCACGTATGGCGTTGTGATGGCGAATTTGTGGCTGCCGGATAAAATGTCGGAAATTGTCAATAACGGCATTATTAAACAAGATATGTCGGCGATTTGGAATAATGGCTTGATGATGATTTTGGTGACGGCGGCTGGTGGGTTTTGTTCAATTGTCGTGGGTTTTTTGGCGGCGCGAATTGCTACGGGAATGGCGCAAAAATTGCGATTGAAATTGTTTGAACGAATAGAAAGTTTTTCTTTGGCGGACTTTAATAAGTTTTCTACGGCGTCGCTTATTACTCGCTCAACGAATGATATTCAGCAGATTCAAACAACGTCAATAATGCTGCTGAGACTGGCGTTAATGGCACCGATTATGGCAATTGGCGGTCTGCAAAAAGCCATGAATAATGCGCCAGACCTGAGCTGGATTATCGCTTTGGCGGTGTTTGTTTTGTTTGTGGTGATTGCTACGCTATTTACGATTGCCGTGCCTAGGTTTAAGAAATTGCAGACTTTGGTGGATAAACTTAATTTGGTGGCGCGGGAAAATTTGGTTGGACTGAAAGTTATTCGTGCGTTCCATAACGAGAAGATTGAGCAGAAAAAATTCCAAAAAGCTAACGTGGAATTGAACAAGATGAATTTATTTGTGAACCGTTTGATGATGTTGCTTGATCCGATTATGACTTTAGTGATGAACTTTTCGAGTGTGGCAATTGTGTGGTTTGGTGCGCATTTGATAAGTGGTGGCAATTTGCAAATTGGTAATATGATGGCGTTTTTGGAATACGCGATGCAGGTGATAATCTCGTTCTTGTTGCTGTCAATGGTGTTTATTATGGTGCCGCGAGCCGCCGTATCAGTGCGTCGAGTCGGGGAAGTGTTGGGTACTTTGCCGTCAATTACTGACCCGAAGTCGCCGAAAAAATTACCAAAAGATGCCAAGGGAAAAATTGAATTTAAGGACGTTACATTTACTTATCCTGACGCGGATTTGCCAGTGTTATCTGATATTAATTTCACGGCTGAGTCTGGTCAGACAACGGCGTTTATTGGCAGCACTGGCTCGGGAAAGTCGACGCTGATAAATTTGATTCCTCGTTTTTACGATGTCTCGGCGGGGCAGATTTTATTAGACGGCGTTGATATTAGAAATCTGAAATTGGAAGATTTGTCTGGTCAAATTGGTTACGTGCCACAAAAAGGTGTGCTGTTTAGTGGAACGGTTGCTAGTAATATCAAATACGGCAATACTGAGGCTAGTGATAAGTTGGTTGAAAAAGCGGCCAAAATTGCCCAAGCGGAAGAATTTATTAGCGAGTTAAAAAATGGTTATAAAAGTGAAATCGCTCAGGGCGGCAGCAATGTTTCTGGTGGTCAGCGTCAGCGTCTGTCGATTGCGAGGGCTATTGCGGTTAAGCCGAATGTTTACATTTTTGACGATTCGTTTTCGGCGCTTGACTTCAAGACGGACGCGAAGTTACGGGCTGTGCTTGCAAAGGAAACTAAGAATAAAACTGTGTTAATTGTCGGTCAGCGAATTAATACGATTATGAATGCAGATAAGATTATCGTGCTTAATGAGGGAAAAATTGTTGGTCAGGGAACGCATCAGGAATTGATGAAAGATTGTGAAGTTTATCAAGAAATTGCCGCTTCGCAACTCTCGGAAGACGATTTGCAGAAAATGTCTATTGCTGCGAAAGGAGTGTCGTAATGTCTAGGCAAACCACGAAAAAACGTCAGCAAGTACGAATGGGTGGCCCGATGGGCGGAATGGGCACTGGCGAAAAGGCTAAAGATTTCAAGGGAACGGTTAAGAAGCTAATTAAATATTTGTCGGATTTTCGATGGCAAATGTTGATGGTGTTGGTTTTTGCAATTGGGAGTACGATTTTTGCGATTGCCAGCCCGAAGATTTTAGGCGACGCGACGAATCAAATTGTTGATGATTATGCCAATATGAAAGCCTACGAGGCGATCACTAGCAGATTGCCAAAAGGCGTTTCTTTACCGGCGGGAACTACTGGCGCGGATGTTTTGAGCCGATTGCCGAATAAGTCGGAGATTGAAAAACAGATTCCGTCCAGTCAGCTTGAGTCGATTAAAAAGCTAGATCTTAGTCGGCGTCCAGAATTTCATTTTGACGCTATTTGGCGAATAATTATTTTGCTAGTTGGAATGTATGTGTTGAGTGCAATTTTTCGTTATATTCAAACGTGGATAATGACTCAGGTGACGCAAACCGTAACTTTCAGGATGCGACAACAATTGTCCGAAAAAATAAATCGCTTGCCGCTGAGTTATTTCGATAGGCAAACTTACGGCGAAGTTCTTAGTCGCATAACTAATGACGTCGATACGATTAGTCAAACGCTAAATCAGAGTTTGTCGCAAATTATAACTTCAACGGTTACGGTGCTGGGAATTTTGGCGATGATGTTTTCGATTAGCTGGCAGATGTCGCTAGTTGCGCTACTGGTGCTTCCGCTGGCGGGTGGCGTGATTACGCTGATTGCAAAGAGCTCGCAAAAACAATTCTTACGCCAGCAAACGCAGCTTGGTGAACTCAACGGACACATTGAAGAAATGTATAGCGGACATCAAGTAATGCGCGTCTTTAATGGCCAGAAAAAATCGATTGCTAAGTTTTCTAAGATTAATAATCGGCTTCAGGAGAGCGCTTGGAAGGCTCAGTTCTTTTCTGGCTTGATTCACCCGATTATAAATTTTATCAGCAATATCGGCTACGTAGCCATGACAATTTTGGGCGGTTGGCTGGCGATTAATGGTCGGCTAAAAATCGGCGATATTCAGGCGTTTATTCAATACGTCGATCAGTTCAATCAGCCGCTGGTTCA
Source organism: uncultured Candidatus Saccharibacteria bacterium (assembly GCA_937976315.1). GTDB lineage: Bacteria > Patescibacteriota > Saccharimonadia > Saccharimonadales > Saccharimonadaceae > Nanosynbacter. The sequence continues at coordinate 4,182 of CALJRR010000032.1, forward strand.
GGTTGCTAATATTGCTAATATTTTGCAATCGACAGCTGCTGCCGCCGAGCGAGTATTCGAGTTTTTGGACGAGCCAGAAGAAGCGGTTGAATCGAATAACTTGGTGAAATTGTCTAACATAAAAGGCGAAGTTGAATTTGATAATGTCGTCTTTGGATATAAGCCAGATCAAACAATCATCAAAGGTTTGTCGGCGCACATTAAACCAGGTCAGCGCGTAGCGATTGTCGGTCCAACTGGCGCCGGTAAAACGACGCTGGTTAATTTGTTGATGAGATTTTATGAGATTAATAGCGGTTCGATTAAAATTGACGGCGTGGATATTCGTAGAATGAAACGTAGCGATGTGCGTCAAATGTTTGGCATGGTGCTGCAGGATACGTGGCTGTTTAATGGCACGATTCGTCAGAATTTGATGTATGGCAATCCAAAAGCTACCGAGGAAGAGATGATAAAAACCGCCAAAGAGGCGCATGTTGATCATTTTGTGCGGTCACTACCGGGCGGATATGATATGGTTCTTGGTGAGGAGGCTGCTAACATTTCCCAGGGAGAAAAGCAGCTGCTGACAATTGCCAGGGCGATGTTAGAGAAGGCGCCGATGCTGATTTTGGACGAGGCAACAAGCTCGGTTGATACGCGCACCGAAGTTCTTATCCAAAAAGCCATGGAGAAGTTGATGCAGGGAAAAACTAGTTTCGTCATTGCCCATCGGCTGAGCACCATTCGCGACGCTGATCTGATCTTGGTCGTCCGTGACGGCAACATCATCGAGCAAGGCAAGCACGACGAACTGCTGAAGCAGGGCGGCTTTTATGCTGAGCTTTATAATAGCCAGTTTGCTGAGTGATTGGTGTTGATTGTGGCTGATAGGTTCGCTTTTGTCCGGCGAGCTCTTAATAACGTAACTGGGGTTGAATATAAGGAATAACCGATAATATATGGTGATATAATTCTATTAGTAGCTATAGGATAATTTGGGCGATTTATTATAAGAACAAGACTAGGGTACTATAGGAAAAATCATGAAAAAAAGACCAAAACAACATGAAATAGGAGACGATGGTGTAACTCTATTTCAGGAGGCTCTTCGCAAGGCTAACAAGAACTCTAAATTAACCGCAACGTTTAATGAGCAAATCAAGAATGATTATGGGGTCGACGGTGAGTTGCAGTTTTTTGAAGACGGAAGACATACCTGTAATGTATTTAAGGTACAAATAAAGTCCACGAAGTCGTTAAAGATTATCCATAATAACACGCAGATTAGTTTCAAATTAGACAATGATGAAATTAAGTTTTTATACGAATTAAACGTCCCCTCAGCTCTAATTGTTTGTAATACTACTGACGAGAAAGTGTTTTGGCATCCTATTTTACGTGACAAAACGTTTATAAAAGCAGCGGAGACCACTGGCGAGCAAAAAAAGACTACAACGCTTCATCTTTCTCTTGAAAATAAAATTATGGATGGAAGCCTGCAGAGTTTTTATAAATATTTTACAGACATGCAAAATGAAGGTCTTTTGCGTAAAAGTAGTCTCAATACTATGAGTCGCTCTATGGAGTTGATGAAGGCGCCTGGTCTTGATTTAACTACACGAGACAAAGAAAGTCCCCTCAGTCCTAACGCTATAATGTCTATAGAGACAGAGCGATATGCTTACGACTATTGTACAAATAAAAAATATGGAGAAGATGGGTTACTCTCAGCAAAAACAAAACTTAAATTTGATACAAAATCAAAATCTCAGGTAAAGACGTATCAAAAATTGCAGAATATATTAGAAGGCAATATTGGCGAAGTATACATACCTGCTAAGAATATAGTATCTACCCACGCATACACAGGAATACCGATATGGGATAAAAGTTTTTCCGAGCTTAAACTTGTTGGTCTATCGATCTCAAATAAACCGATAAAGAGATCGGTTAATATTTTTCTTAGTAATAAGAGATCCAAATTCATCATAAAGGCTGAAGAATATTTTAGTAATGGGATTGTTTATATAAATTCTATTGATGCCAAAAAGCAGCCGTTTCGCTTTACGGCTGAGCTAAATATAGAAAGTGCCAATGCTCAATCTAAAATGCACATTGGCTTAAACTATAACTTTTTCAAAAACTATGAAAGCATAATCCGCTATCTTGATTTTTTGTTAATGAACGATAGTATTACATTCGGTGGGTTTGCTCCAGATACAGGTGAGGAAATGAAGATAGCAACAATAAGTCTACCACAAAACGTTGAAGATGGTCTAGAATACATGTATCATATTTGCCGTAGTTTTGTTGATATTCAAGAAAAGTATAATCTGGTCATACCATATAAAGAACTTAATACAATACAGGCGAAAGACGAGTACGAAATTAACAAAGTTATAAAACTGTTTGAGCTTGAGAGTGTACCTATTGACCGTGATATAACATTGACCATTACAATGAAAGAAGGCGCAAACATAGACAGACTGGTTGAAGGGTACCAGTTTAGGACATTAGTAGATGTTTGCATACCTTTGTTCGGTACAATATTATACACAGATAAGTTGAGGCAGGATATCAGTGGAGTTGTCTCTAAGATTACTAAACAAGGAGGGGGCCAATACAAAATTTTAGCAAAAGATGTCTCAATGAGACTTAAGAAAATTTAGTTAACTATTTTACTGTGCTGGGTGTGTTAATCATAGGAATCAAAAGCAAGCTTACAGAATATAATTAAGTATGACGTTGTATCTGTATAATTGTTTAATATCCACCATGTCTCTACTGGATAGGATATTCGCAGAATAACTAAATCATGAGTTCCGCCGCAAAATATCCAACACGCCAAACTTCCCGGTCAGCACGGCTTGGCTAATGATGTGCGGCGTGAGGGCGGCGATGAGTTCTTTTGGTTTGGTGCCGCTTGGTAAATCCAGTGTCGTGTCCAGCGCGTACACGTAAAATTGATAGCGGTGCGTGCCAAATGGCGGCTGCAGCCCGCCCCAGCCAGGAAGGCCCCGGCTGGTAATCCCCTCGACGGCATCCGCGGGTAGTGACTCGCCAGTTATTTCAGTGGTTTTGCTTGGTAAATTCCAAACCGTCCAATGGTAAAATCCATCGCGCCCAGGCGCATCGGGGTCGTGGCAAATGATCACCAGGCTTTTGGTATTTGCTGGCACGTCGCTGATTTCGAGTGGCGGGCGTTGGTTGCCGCCAAGCTTGGCGTAAATTTTTGGTATTTTAGCGTTTTCGGCGAACGCAGGGCTAGCAATTTTCATACTATGATTTTAGCATAGTGATATTTTTGTAGCTTTTGGCGTGTGCAAATCGAAATCAATATCAGTTTTCTGGACAATTTCATAATAAGGCGGAATTGATGGGTTTTTCGGAAGTTCAATTATTTTTCCGTCATTAAATAATTGTCCTTGTCTGTAAACATTGTGAATAAACGGTACATTTGGTTTTGTTTTTCTCAGGCGATATAACGCTGATTCATGACGTATTTCACCATTTTTAATGACTTTAGGTTGCGTGTGCCATTGCCCATAATACATAATGTCGGTAGAGAATTGTCGATTTTGAGAATGTTTTTAGCTAGCTGCTCTTCTCGTTCTTGCGGGCTTGATGGTATGATGGCATCCTCATCTAAATTGTCAAAAAATGTATCAATAAAAATAAGTTCTTTAAGCTGGTTTTGTTGTAAAAGAATTGCTATCGTCTTTATCATTTCAAGAGATAAAATGCTCGAATCAAAAAGGTCTTCATCAACTAAGGAAAAATCGTAAGAGCCGGTCTTTACTGAATTGATGAAGTTGGATACGGCGGGGCTGGCCTCAATAGCTAATCGTTTTACGCCAAGTTTTATAACTAGAGTGTAGATAATATCGGCATTTTCTTTTATGCCGTGAATTTCGCCATATACAATTATGTTTGATTTTCGCAATGTGGATTGAAACAGATTTAACCATCTTATGTCTAGTTGTTTCGGTAAAAATGTTTTGATAATATCGTGATTATTCATAGGTGCTAATTGATAGTTTACTTCATAAAACCGTAAATATATAGAGCCGCGTCGTTGATAATTTGTCGATATTTGGCGAACTATTTATAATTAAGTCATGAATATCACAGACCAACTCCTCACTAAATACCCGATCATTTCTGACCAAGTCGACATAAAAGAACTTGGTGCGCTTTTAAGAGAGTTGGAAAAAACTTTACGCCGTGGCGCCACTGGAGATATTGTGGAGTTTGGCTGTTATGTTGGCACGACTAGTTTGTTTATTCGCCGACTATTGAATGCTTATGATTTTACGGGTGAGTTTCACGTTTACGATTCGTTTGCGGGATTGCCAGAAAAAACCCAGAAGGATAATAGCACTGCGGGTGATCAATTTAAGGCTGGCGAGTTGTTAGCGCCGCGTAAGACATTTGTCCAGAATTTTAAGAAAGCGGGGCTGAAGCCGCCGATTATTCATAAAGGCTGGTTTTCCGATTTTACTTCTGATGACGTGCCGGAAAATATTATGTTTGCGTTTTTTGATGGCGATTTTTATGAGTCAATTGTCGATTCTTTTCGGGTTTGTGAAAGTAAGTTTAATGAAGACGTGATAATTGTTATTGATGATTATGCGAATGAAGCTCTGCCAGGCGCTGCAAAAGCCACTGATGAATGGCTGAAGGTTAATCGACAATTCACGGTCAGGACTGAAGCTAGCTTGGCAATCATCTCCTCTTGCCCAAAAACATAAACGTGTTACAATTAAAACATCACTAATATAAACAGGGGAGGGTTGTGATGAACGAACCAATTCACATCACGTCTGAAATAGGAAAACTTAAGACCGTTCTATTGCATCGGCCAGGTGAAGAGCTGGAAAATTTGACGCCAGACTATCTGACCGATCTTTTATTTGACGATATTCCATATCTGAAAGTGGCGCAGGCTGAACACGATGCTTTTGCGGAAGCATTGAGAAGTCGTGGAATCGAAGTTTTGTATCTGGATCAATTGGTCGCCGAGGCAATTAGCACGGATCAATTGCGCGAACAGTTTGTCGATGAAATGTTGGCTGCTTCTAAGCAGGATTCACGCCGTGTTACTCAAACATTGCGCCAATTCTTGTTGGACTTGCCAACTCACGCTATGATCCGCAAGATTATGGCTGGTGTTCGCAAGGATGAAATTACTTTGCCTCCAGATCAGCATCAGCAACTTCATAATATGATCGAGAAAAATCATTATCCGTTCTATCTCGATCCAATGCCAAACCTATACTTTACACGCGACCCAGCTGCCGCAATTGGTAACGGTTTGACAATCAATAAGATGCACTGGACGGCTCGTCGTCGTGAATCGCTATTTATGCGCTACATCATCGACCATCATCCACGCTTTGCTAATCGTGCGCCAGTTTGGTACAACCGCACAGAGAAATTCTCAATGGAAGGCGGTGACGAATTAGTATTAAGCGATAAGGTTATGGCAATTGGTGTTTCAGAACGAACAACTGCTGAGGCAATTGAAAAGATGGCAACCAAGCTGTTTGCTGGCTCGAAATTCGAGAAAGTCATCGCTATGGAGATTCCAAAATCTCACGCCTTTATGCACCTAGACACCGTGTTTACGATGATTGATCGTGATAAGTTTACGATTCACCCAGAAATTCGCGACCACGGCGGCAGGATGAATTGTTTTATTTTGGAGAAGGTTGAAGGTCAGCCATTCCCACGAATTACACACGAAACAGACCTGGAACACGTCTTGAGAGTTGCGCTGGGCTTGCCGACTGTTACATTGATTGAGTGTGGCGGTGGTGATCCGATTGCTGCTGCTCGTGAGCAGTGGAATGACGGTTCAAACACTTTGGCGATTGCGCCGGGTGTTGTGGTGACTTATGATCGCAACTACGTAACTAACCAGAAATTGCGCGAAAACGGTATCGAAGTTATCGAAATTAGTGGCGCTGAGCTTGGACGCGGCCGTGGCGGTCCACGCTGTATGAGTATGCCGCTAGTACGAGAGGATGTATTCTAATGGCTCAGAGTTTGAAAGGACGATCGCTACTGACTTTAAGTGATTATACCGCTGAAGAGATTCGCTTGCTATTGGACACGGCTCGTGAATATCGTCGATTGAAATATGCCGGCATTCCGCACCGAATTCATGAGGGTAAAAATGTGGCTTTGTTGTTCGAAAAGGCTTCAACGCGAACGCGCTGCGCATTTACGGTGGCTGCTAATGACCTTGGAGTTGCGCCGGAATACCTCGGTAAAGATGATATTCAATTGGGCAAGAAAGAGACGGTTGAAGATACCGCTAAGGTTTTGGGTCGAATGTTTGACGGAATTGAGTTCCGTGGCTTTGATCACGCGACTGTTGAGGAATTGGCGCGTCACGCTGGCGTTCCAGTATGGAATGGATTGACCGATAAGTTTCATCCAACACAGATTTTGGCTGACTTCATGACAATTGAAGAGCATGTCGGAAAATTGAAGGGAACTAAGCTGGTGTTTGTTGGTGATGGTCGCAACAATATGGCAAATTCGCTGATGATTGGCTCAGCTATTATGGGACTTGATTTCCGTATTTTGGCACCTCGTGAATTGCATCCAGATCAGGCTTTGGTTGATAAAGCAAATCATTTTGCCAGGTCAAGCCACGCACGTATCACCATCACTGACAACTTCGAAGAAGCTTTGCGCGGTGCTGATGTAATTTACACGGATGTCTGGGTTTCAATGGGTGAGGAAGATAAGTTTGCTGAGCGCATTAACCAATTGCGACATTTCCAAGTTAATCGCCAGATGATTAACCTGACAGGAAATCCTGAGGTCAAGTTTATGCACTGCTTGCCAGCATTCCATGACGCATTGACGATTACTGGAAAGAAGATTCAGGAAGATTTCGGTTTAGATTCAATGGAAGTGACGGATGAGGTGTTCCGCTCGCCACATTCGATAGTTTTTGATCAAGCGGAAAATCGTATGCATACAATCAAGGCTGTGATGGCTTTGACATTGTAGTTGTTGTCGTAATAAGGAGGTTAAGGAGGCTCCGAGGCAATGGTAGAAAAAATTAAAAAAGCAAAGCAGAAGCTTCGATCACCGTCGGCGTTTACTATTTTGTTTGTCGTGATCATCGTTATGGCGGCATTGACGTGGGTTGTTCCTTCTGGACTATATAAGACAAACGAAGATGGCGATCGTATAGCTAATTCATATCACGTAGTCGACAAAGATCGAACCGTCACGGAAGAAAAAGACGGTAAAAAGGAAGAGGCCAAAAAACACGACCAGCAAGGTTTGTGGGACGTCTTTACTGCACCTATTAAAGGTATGTCAGACAAGCTTGATGTCATCGTCTTCGTGATGGTGCTTGGTGGATTCTTAGGCGTCACTATGAAAACTGGTGCGCTTGATGCTTCTCTTGGTGCACTACTTCGAAAGATGAAGGGCAAGGAAAAGTGGCTCATCCCGATTCTGATGATTTTATTTGCTATCGGTGGTACTACTTACGGTATGCAAGAAGAAACTGTGGCGTTCTATGCGCTCGTCATACCGATGATGATTGCTGCTGGCTATAACGCCATGACTGGTGTGATGGTTATCGTGTTGGGTGCTGGTACTGGTGTGCTCGGCTCGACAATCAACCCATTCTCTACTGGCGTTGCAGCAAAAACCGCAGACGTGAAATTGGGTAGCGTTATTCCAATAATGTCTATCATCTTAGTACTTTGTTTGATTGCTGCGATTATCTTTACTATGCGTTACGCCGCAAAAGTTAAGGCAGGCAAGTACAAAGAAGATGTTCGCTACAAGCCAGCTACGGCTGCTCTCGACACGACAAACGTACCAAAATTTACTGGTCCACGAAAAGTCGTTATGTCTGTGTTTGCTATTACGTTTGTGCTAATGATTCTTTCCTTGATTCCATGGGGAAGTTGGAATATCACACTCTTCGCTGATATGTTTGAATGGGCTGCAGGTTTGCCAGTCATTGGCGCGGTACTTGGTGTAGTCCACAGTGCGGCATTTGGTGATTGGTATTTCAATGAAATCACTGCACTATTCCTAATTTCAACAATTGTCATAACCGCAATTTACTACAAAGAATTTAAGAAAGAGGGTGTTTTCCCGGTTGATACATTTATTGACGGTGTGAAAGATATCTTGCCGGTTGCTCTGATTATCGCAGTGGCAACAGGTGTTTCTGTAGTGATGACTAACGGTGAAATTCAGGACACGATCATCAGCTGGGGTGAGTCCCTTCTGAAAGATGCTGGTGGCGGTGTTGTCGGTGTATTGGCGTATCTATTCTACTTGCCAATGTCATTTATCGTTCCGTCATCATCAGGTTTGGCGGCAGCAACTATGCCGGTTATCGCGCCAATTGCTGACTTGGTTGGCTCAAGCAAAGAAGTTATGGTTGCCGCATTTGCGACAGCGTCTGGCTTGATCAACATGATGGCTCCAACTATCGCGTCATTGATGGGTGGATTGGCCTTGGCTGGCGTTTCATATCGCGACTGGCTAAAACGTTCAGCTCCAATTATGGCAGTATTTGCTATTATCAGCATTACAGTTATTGCAATTTTCGGAGCACTGTAGCCTATGGATAAGAAGCGTACTATTGTAGTAGCGCTCGGTGGTAACGCCCTGCAACGGCAGGGCGAAGCCGCGTCTGAGCAACAACAACGAGTAGCCGATGAAACGGTTCGTCAACTTTTGCCGTTAATCCAAGCCGGTCATAACGTAGCAATTGTTCATGGCAATGGTCCTCAGGTTGGCAATATTGTGTTGCACGAAGAGGCGATTAACACGCCAGATGTGCCGAGCTTGCCGCTGGAAGATTCTGGCGCTATGAGTCAGGGATTGATTGGCTTTTGGTTGCAACAGGCTTTCCATGACGCCTTTATGGTTAATCAAATGAACAATCGCGCTGTTAGCGTTATAACTCAAACGATTGTTAGCTTGAGCGATCCAGCATTCCAAAACCCAACCAAGCCAATTGGTCCGTTCTATTCGGAAGACGAGGCAAAAACCGTCGCTAGCGAACGCGGCTACACAGTAAAAGAAGACGCTGGTCGTGGCTGGCGGCGTGTCGTTCCTTCGCCAAAACCTCAGACAATTGTCGAGGCTGATGTGATTAAGGCGTTGGTTCATGCTGGTGTGACGGTCGTTTCAACTGGCGGTGGCGGCATTCCTGTTTTGCAAGACGAAACTGGTCAATTAAAAGGCGTCGCTGCGGTCATTGATAAGGACTTCGGCGCGGCAAAATTGGCGGATCTTTTGGACGCCGATACCTTGCTGATTTTGACTTCGGTTGATGCTGCTAAAATTAATTTTGGCAAACCAGATGAGCAATCTCTCGGGGAAGTTTCAATAGAAGAACTTCAAAAGCATATTGACGATGGGCAATTTGCGGCAGGTTCGATGTTGCCAAAAACTCAGGCTGCCTTGTCGTTCCTGGATGGGAAGTCGGGGCGTACGGCGATTATTACTTCGCTGGATAAAACTGCTGAAGCTATTAGCGGCTCAGCAGGCACGATAGTCAAATCGTAATAAAAATCAAGAAGTTCCTGTGAATGGCGCAGGAGCTTCTTGTGTTTATGTATGTTTTATTTTATAATATGAAATTATGTTGCAATATCTTCGTTCGACAAATAGTGATTCAGTAATTAGCCCGCAAGAAAATTTGCAGTCTGGTTCGTGGGTGCGCTGCGAAAGACCGAGCGACGAAGAGGTTTCGCAATTGCTGACACTGGGCTTGGATGAGGATTTGATAAGTGACGCGCTTGATCCACACGAGGTGCCGCGTATTGAGTTTGATGATGAGTGGACTTATTTGATTGCGCGACTGCCGGACACTGACGACGATTTTAACGATTTTACCACGCCGATTTTATTCTGCATCAATAAAGATCATATTGTGACGTTGTCCAGAGATAGTTTGGGGCGATTGTGGCAGCCATTTATTGATAAAGTGCGAATTAGGACGGATCGACAAGTTGAGCTTTTGGTGGCGATGGTTGAGGCAATTTCAATGCAATATCAGCGGCGCGTGGCAACGATTAATCGCCAGATGCGAGCGGCTACGGACAGTATTCATACACTGAGAGTTAATGACATTGCCACTCTGGCGGAGTATGAGCGCAAATTGAATGATTATCTTGACGCGTTAATTCCGATGAACTGGGCAATTGAGAGACTTTTGGCGACTCAGAAGTTGCGACTGAAAGCTGATGATAAGGAAGACGTTGAGGATATTTCGATTGATTTGGAGCAGGTGATTGCGCGTTGTAAAAGTTTGTTGAGGACGATTACTAATGTGCGCGACAGCTATAGGGCGGTGATGGATACGCGCCTTAATGAGACGATTCGCCTGCTAACTGTAATTACCGTAGCTCTGACTATTCCGACGATGATCGCTGGACTATATGGCATGAACGTGCCGGTTCCAGGCGCCGATAATCCGTTGATGTTTTGGGCGATTACCGCGATCAGTGTAGTGCTGGCATTTGTTGTGGGCTATTATTTCCTGCGCCGCCGCTAAAGTTTAATTGCAATTCGGCAGATTGCTAATATCGCTTATGTATATTATAATTTTCTCATGATGGTGGGCTATTTTGAACGCAGATCGTTGACTGAAAAGTTGACGCAAGCTCAACGAATGCATAAAAATGGTTGGATTAATTTGACCGGGAGTCTTGATGCTACTCGAGTTTCAAAGGCTTTGTCGCTGTCTGCTAATATTGTTCGCGATGTACTGGACATCCACGAATTGCCTCGAGCAGAATTTTCTGATGGTGTTGAGTATATTTTTACACGCATACCGTTTGGTCAAACTGATTCTGGCAAAACGGCACCGTTTTTGATTGCAATTAGCGGCGGTCATTATATTACAATATCGCCTCATGTTAAATTTTCACCTCTGGAGGTTAGCGATTATTTATTTAGCACAACCGAGCGTCCAGCGGGAGTTTTTGCTGCGAATTTGGCGTATATTATTTCTCAATATGAACAGCGTGTACACTTGTTAACGGAGCAAATTAGCGATGCTCGCCGGCGACTAAGTCGTCATGAAGTTGAGAATTCGGATTTTATTAAATTTGTCGCAATTGAAGACACGCTCAATGAATATCGAAGCAGTTTGGAAGGTATGTCTCGCGTTATTACACAACTAATGGAAAACCGTCGCCATTTATTTAAGACTAGAGATCTGGAAGCCTTGGAGGATGTTGATCTGCATATCAGGCAAGTTTTAGTGGCAATCAGTTCCAGCACGCACACAATTTCCAGTATCCAAAACGCTTATTCGACGGTTGCTAATAATACGCTGAACCAACGTATGAAGGCGTTGACTGCCATAACAATTCTTCTGGCTATTCCAAATGTTTTTTACGGAATGTATGGAATGAATATCGCGTTGCCATTCCAGGGAGAGCCTTGGGCGTATCCGGTTATTACCAGTTTTACAGTGTTGTTGATTTTACTTGTTATGTTTGTTGCTAAGCGACTCCGCTTATTCTAATATAGATATAATAAGCATTTTCAAAATGTTTTTGCTTGACGTGCCAATAAACGTTTGGTAACATTGTTAGCGTGTCTCGCGCCGAAGCATTAAATTGCTGATATTAAGTGATAAAGGTCGAAGCGCGTGGGGCTGCACATAATAATAAGGAGTGCAAAACACATGCCAATAGCAATCAAATTTGTGCCATCAAGGCGCAAAAAGATCGCGGTGGATGTGGTGCCTGCCGAATGGCAAACATACATAGCACAATAAAAAAGTAGTGCGGTCGCTCCAACGATAGAATAGGGACGACTATAAACAAATCCCGCTCCAAGGCACCGGAGCGGGATTTTGGTTTGTGTGAAAATGCGTTAATCTTTTACTTCAACGCCAGCTTTTTTCAAGGCTTCCTTGACTGATGATTCAATTGAGCCAGAGCTGTCCATCTCGGTATTTTTTCCATTTATGTAGAAAGTTGGTGTTGCGGCAACGCCGTGTTTGCGACCGAGAGCCATATCGAAGTCGATTTTATTTTTAACCTTGTTGCTGGCAATATCGGTTTTATATTGATCGATATTAAGTTTTAATTGTTCAGCATAAGATTTGAAAATGTTGTCGCGTTCTGTAGTGTTGGCGTTTTTCCAAGCGTCCTGATTTGCATATAGAAGCTCATTCATCTCCCAGAATTTACCCTGTAAACCAGCAGCTTCAGCCACGGCAGCGGCAGCTCGTGCGTTAGGGTGTGAGCTGGCAATTGGGAAATTGCGGAAAATTAATCGAACGTGATCTTTGTATTTTTTAGCTAGCGCTTCGGCTTTTGGCGCAGCGGTGCCGCAGCCAGGACATTGGTAGTCGGCGTATTCGATAATTGTTACTTTGGCGTCTTTGCTACCAATTTCATGATCCGCGATATTGCCATTTCTTGATTCTGCGCTGATAGCTGTGTTCAGTTGATCGTTATTGATATCGCTAATGTTTAGTCGATTTTGTGTCGAAATATAGACCATTCCACCAACAATCGCCACTACAATAATTGCGAAAATTATCCAGCTTTTCTTATTCATTTTACCTCCATTTACTCTAGTAAGTATAGCACGGAATGCGGTACAATAAAACTATGACGATTGTGCTAATTTTTGGATATTTGGTTACTTTGGCGGCTTTGTTGATAGTGCTGGGAGTTCAGCCGAAAACGTCTTCGCATAGCCAATTTGAGCTGCGGCGGAGAAGTGGACTAGGCGATGAAAAGGCTAAAATTCTTTTGCGACAAAGAGAATTTTTACGAGATATTATTTCACTGCAGCGCGCCGTGGCTTCTTTATGTTTGGTAATTTTAAGTATTATTAGCGTTTATTTGTTCAATTGGGCGGCTGGACTCATTTTGTCAATCATAATAGCCCTAGAAATCGGAGCCGTCGCGCGAATTGGCTTGTGGCAGAAATATTCACAGCAACTTTATGAAAAATACGAACCGCTAATTTTAACGACAATTGAGCGACATCAAGTAATTTTGTCGCTAATCCGTTCGGTGTCGCCAGTGGTTGGTGATAGTCGGGTTATTGAATCGAAAGAAGAATTGCTGGAAATGGTAGCTCAGTCCAGCGGAGCGATTTCACCTTCTGAGAAAAAGCTTATTACTAACGGGCTGAAGTTCAACGATATGAAGGTCGAGGAAATCATGACGCCGCGAAGCATGATTGAATCGGTACCTATAAATGAACTTCTCGGGCCGCTAGTACTTGATGATCTTCATAAAAAGGGGTATAGCAGATTTCCTGTCATTGATGGCGACATTGACCATGTTGTTGGCATGCTGAGGATTCAGGATTTGCTGACGATTGATCGCAAAGCAAAATCTCATCGTGCGGAAACAGCCATGAGTAAAGACGTCTATTATATTCGCGAAAATCAAACTCTACAGCACGCCTTGGCTGCATTTTTGAAAACGCAGCACCACTTGTTTATTGTTGTAAATGAGTTTCGAGAAACAGTTGGTCTACTGAGCTTAGAAGACGTAATTGAAGTGCTATTGGGTCAGAAAATAATTGACGAATATGATGTTTATGGAGATATTCGTAAGGCTGCCACGGCTAATCCGCAGAAAAATAATTTACCCACAAAAACTCGCCGCGACGTTTAATTCTGGGAATTTGCCTGGATTATGCTATAATAACAGATATGAAAAATAGAATTTTGGCGGCAGAAACTTCTAAAAAAGTTGGTGAGAATATTACGGTTGCGGGCTGGGTTCATTCCAGGCGTGATCATGGCGGATTGATTTTTATCGATTTGCGCGACCACACGGGTTTGGTTCAGTTGGTTATTAACCCTGATAAAAAAGATGCTTTTTCTTTGGCAGAAAGCTTGCGAGATGAGTTTGTGGTTCGTGCTTGTGGCGTGGTTGCAGAGCGTGGTGAAGGTCTGAAAAATCCGAATATCGCCAGTGGTGATGTGGAAATTGTTGTGGACAATTTGGAGATTTTGAACCGAGCTGAAACTTTGCCAATTCAGCCATTTGCCGAGGATAATCAAGCTGGCGAAGAACTAAGATTCAAATATCGTTATCTTGATTTGCGTCGTCCAAAAATGCAAAACATGCTTAAAAAACGCGCCGAAATGTATCGTCGAATCCATGAGTATATGGACAATCGAGGTTTTATTGAAATTCAAACGCCAATTTTGGCTAATTCAAGTCCTGAGGGTGCGCGTGATTTTCTGATTCCGAGTCGTTTGCAGGAAGGGAAGTTTTACGCCTTGCCACAAGCTCCACAGCAGTTTAAGCAGCTGCTGATGGTTGGCGGTGTGCCTCGCTATTATCAGTTGGCTGCTTGTTTCCGCGACGAAGACCCGCGAGCAGATCGCTTGTATGGCGAGTTTTATCAGCTTGATTTGGAGATGAGTTTTGCTGAAGATGGCGAAGAAGTTCGTGCTGAAGTCGAACCTTTAATGAAGCAACTAGCAACTGATTTTGCTGGTAAAAAATTGTTGGATTTGAGCGATTTGGCGGTTGGCGATGGCAGTTCAATTCCGCGAATTTCGTATCGTGATGCCATGGAAACTTACGGTTCTGACAAGCCGGATTTGCGATTTGGTATGGAATTGATAGAACTGACGGATGTGTTCTCGGAGACTGAGTTTGGCGTATTTAAAAATGCTGAATGCGTTAAGGCTATTTGCGTAAAAAATGGCGCAAGTTTGAGCCGTAAGCAAATTGACAATTTCACCAATATCGCTAAGAGTGAAGGCGCTGGCGGTTTGGCGTACATTACATATCAAGACGGTGAAGTAAAATCTCCAATTGCGAAATTCTTGAGTGAGAAGGAATTAGCTGATATCCAGCAGAAAACTGGTGCGGTTGATGGCGATGCAGTGTTCTTTGGCGCTGATTCTCGCTCGGTTGTTAACGCTGTATTGGGACGCTTGCGTAATGAATTTGCCTCGCATTTTAATCTTAAAGATCCATCTGTCGTGGCGTTTGCTTGGATTATTGATTTTCCGTTTTACGAATGGGATGAGCGTAGTAAGAAGCTTGATTTTGGCCATAATCCGTTCAGTATGCCAAAGGGTGGCTTGCAAGCTCTGGAGTCTGCTGAAACTGACGCCAAAAAATTATCCATTGTTGCTGATCAATTTGATATGGTGATGAATGGCTATGAGATTTGCTCTGGCGGCGTTCGCAATCATAATCCAGCGGTGCTATACAAAGTGTTCGGTTTGCTGGGCTTTAGTGAATCTTATGTTGAAGAGAAGTTTGGTGCTATGTTGGGCGCTTTCAAATACGGCGCTCCGCCTCACGCAGGATGTGCTTTTGGTGTTGATCGTATTTTGATGGAATTGACTGATGAGCAAAACGTTCGTGAGACTCTGGCGTTTCCAAAGAACGGCTCTGGCGTGGATGTAATGATGAATTCGCCATCAGTTGTTGATCCCGCTCAGCTGCGCGAATTGGGTTTGTGAGATTTAACTCATTGAGTTTATGGGAGATGCTCGTAGGATGATGGATAATATTATTCTTCACATTCCTCATGCCTCGCTGCACCTACCGACCGATTTTTGGCGTGATATTACGGTGGGTAAAGAGATTGTCGAGAGAGAATTATGTTTCATCGCTGATTATAAAGTTGATGAGCTCGTTAAGAATATAGATAGTCATAAAATTATAGCTAAATATTCGCGGCTATATTGTGACGTTGAGAGGTTTCGTGATGACGAAGCTGAGTCGATGGCTAAGCTGGGTATGGGGGCGACTTATACGCATTTATCTGACGGTACGCAATATCGCAAGATAGGATCATCTCGCCGCGAAGAAATTTTAGGCAAATCATACGACTTACATCACAAACAACTAAACACATTGAGTAGAAAAATTGTTGATCAATATGGATCGTGTGTAATCATTGATATTCATAGTTATAGCGACGAATTGGTGCGAAGATTGTTTGGCTGGACGGAGAATTTACCAGATATTTGCCTTGGCTATGATGAAAAATGGTTCGGTAAAGACAATGCATCAAAATTAAAAACATATATTGAAAAAATGGGATATAGTTGTGAATTAAATTATCCGTATTCTGGGGCGCTGGTTCCGATGGAATTTTATCACGATGAAAATCCGAAGATACAGTCGGTGATGTTGGAAATTAATAGGCGTGTCTATTTGAATGGTGATGCGGTAAGCGAAAAGGCTGTTTGTAATATAGATAAAATAATGAATTTTATCGCAGAAAATCTAAATCCTAATACCAAGCCACGCTGCCAAAATGTCGCCCGCAAAGTAGGCTAGTCCTGCCGCAATTGCCCCAAGAAGTAGCGTGATGCCTGCAGATTGCCAAGGTGATTGTTTACTGACTTTACCTTTGATGAAACCGATTGCTAAGAACGTTGCCGCAGTTAGCGCCGAGCTAACATAGAATAATACCGCGTTTGGCGCTTTTAAGTTTGCAATTACGTCAATCAAATATGGCAATACTGGTACGCTACCGATCACCACGAAAGCTAAGAATGTTACTGCGCCTATGATCTTTGGAGATGAGCGTTTTTGGGTGTCGCGCACAGATTCTTCATGTTCTGCACTTGCTGCTAAATATGCGCTAGAGCCCATTGAGAATCCGTCGGCTATTAAATTAGCAATTCCTAATATAAGAATGACTGAACTGGATATTCCAGCACCGGCTGAAGCCGCCACGACTGCAAATGTTGTTACCGTGCCGTCGACTGCGCCATAAACAAATTCCGGTATGTATCGTTTGAAAAAATCTCGCATAACCATACCAGTTTACCATATTATTAACGATTAGCAGACATCTCTATTGACAATTTAATAAGCTTATGCTATAGTGAAATAGTTAGATTATCTAATACAAACAATTTAACAAGCATGCTAAAATAAACATAACAAATATAAACTTTTGCAGAAAGGTAAAGCGTGGAAGATATCCAAACAGCCATCGTTTTATTATCAATCATCGTAGGATTGTTGTCGGTTATTATCGTAACGCTACTGGCAGTGGTTATCGCCTTGTTGGTAAGACTTAATACGGTCATGAAAAGCGTTAGTAAAATTACAACTAACGTAGCTAGTACAACCGAATGGTTGTCGCCAACAAAAGTTTTTAGTGAACTATCAGGTTTATTTCGTAAAAAATAATTAAAAAAGGAGTAAATATATGAAAAAAGTTTTAGCAATTATCGGAGCAGTGGCAGCAGGTTTTACAGCTGGAATTTTAACTGCACCAAAGAGCGGCAAAGAAACAAGAAAAGACTTGAAAGATAAAGCTGTAAAATTGAAAGCCGACACTGAAAAGGTGGCTTGCAAAGCGACTGCCGCAGCAAAAGATAGTGTGGACTCATTGAAAGCTGGTTCTCAGAAAGTTGGAGACGCTGTAGTAGAAACCGCAAAAGATGTTAAGGGCAATGTCGAAAAACGTTTCAAGTAATATTTGACTCTATTCAAGAAGACGTGAGATAATATAAGTGATGAAAAAAGTTACTTTCTATCTCGCGTCTTTTTTGATTGCTTCTAGTTTGTTAGTGACGCCACGGGCAGTTGAGGCTCAGTCTGTCGATGCTACGGCTGATTCTGAGATTATAAAAACGCTTGATCGAAACTGTAGTTCCGTAAGAGTTGCTATTAAAAACATCCATACCAATGACGCTCTGACTAGGGTTAATGTTGGACAGAGATATAATTCTATTTCTACCAAACTTATGGCCAGGCTGAATGGTCGGTTGGCGATCAATAAGCTGGATAGCTCAAAGTTGGTGAATATTACTAATGAATTCGAGTCGACGAGGCTTAAGTTTAATAGCAATTACAATGACTACGATACTGCGATGACTGATCTTCAGCGCGCAAATTGCTCTAATAGTGTGGCGGACTATTATCAAAAATTGACCGTCGCTCGCGAGGCTCGTAATAAACTTTCTGAGGACGTGAAGATATTGGATGAATTGTTAGTGAGATATAAAGAAGAAGTGCAAGTTATTAAAAATTCGCTGTCTGGAGGTTCTAATGAATAGGGCTAAGGAATTATTTCGTAGTTATAAATTCGCTACGTTTATTGGGTTGACTATTGCGGTCTCAGTTGTGTTGGTGTCGATCGCGATGTTTATGTATTACAAGACTGACGCCTACAGATTGGATTTGAGTCGCCCAGAATACGTTTCTCGCCGCAAGCAAATTAGCAAGGATGCGAATGAAAAAAGTCACGAATTTGACGCGCAAGGCACAGTAAGTAAGGATACATTGAAGGAATTTTTGGGAATTTATGATAAAGAAGTAGAGAACGTTAATAAAATCAAAGCGTTTTCTAATGATGTGTTGAGCGATAAAGAATTGGGTTTGTCTAATAATTAATCTTTATCTTCTGGTCATTGAGGTTGGGGTCGGCAGAGTCGCCAGAAGAACTCCTTCGCGATCGAAGTTTTGCAGCAATCGATGTCGCATTTCAGAGGTAACAGACCACTGATCTGATGGCTGAGTTTTTCCGGCAATGATCAATTCTGTTCCTCGTCCAGTAATATCACCAACGGAAACGAATTTAGGCGGATCGATAATTTTCTTTTGCCAAGCCTTTTCTTTAGCCAATTCTTGACCAGTAGCGTTAATGATGTCTGTAACTGCAGAAATGTCAGAACTTGGGTCGATATAAATGCTAAAGCGCGACATACTATAGCCCATAGTTTTGTTGATAACGTGCTGAATCGTGCCATTTGGAACATAATGAACATTACCCTCAGAATCTCGTATAACAGTAGTGCGAGTGCCGACTCTCTCGACGGTTCCAGCGGCTCCCATTACGTCAACAACATCGCCAACACGATATTGATTTTCAGCAATGATAAAAATACCAGACAAGAAGTCCTTAACGAGTGATTGAGCGCCAAATCCTAATGCCACACCGATTATGCCAGCACTAGCGAATAGCGGCGATAAATCAAATAGAAATAGCTTATTGGCGACAATTGCGGCGACATAGAAAATTATTATAATTTGCCAGAAACTTCGGGTTAATTGGATGAGAGTTTTTTCGCGCTTTTCTATGTCTTTACGGTGCCAGGAACGATGTTTAGCGGTGGAGCGTATAGAATAATGGATAGTCCAAGATAATAAATATTTCCCCAGAAAATAAACAAAAACAGAGCCGATAATAATGCTGACAGTGTCGATAATGCGCTCACTAATTAACCAGCCAAGGTTATTGCCGTGCAGCCATTGACCCAATGTAGAAGAATCTAAGAACTGTTTTATAAGCTTATCCATTATTGATTTAGTATAATAGAAAATATGAGTTTTGTCGATCCGAATCAATTTATTATCACCAGAAAACGTAAGAAGTATAAATTCGCTTTATTTCACAATTCACCTCTATGTTTTGAGTTTGACGAGTGGGTGCCGTATCATGTTGATGTGGTGGAAATTGGTGCTGGCAATGGCATGTTTACGGTCGAGTTGGCGACCCGTCATCCGGAGCAGGTGTTTGTGGCGGTTGATATCAAGGGCGATCGCTTGCAGAAAGGTGCGCGGGAAGCAGAGGCTCGCGGGCTTAATAATGTGTTTTTTGTTAGGGCTCGGGCTGATCAGCTTGGCGAGTTGTTTGCGTCTAACTCACTCAGTACTATTTGGCTGACTTTCTCTGATCCATTTTCGCGAAAACGTAGTGCTGGACGTCGTTTGACGCATCCGCATTTTCTGAAAACTTATGCCGAGTTGCTATGTGCCGATGGGTCGTTAATTATCAAGCACGACAATCCTGACTTTTTCAATTGGAGTCTTGAACAGCTGGTCTCTGAAGGTTGGCGTTTGAAAGAATTGACCTTTGATCTTCACGAATCAAACCTCGGCGAAGATTACAAAATCCTCACCGCCTACGAGCAGCGCTGGTTGGGTGAGGGTAGGGTGACGCACTGTGTACGGGCAGAGAATTAACCACCCAAGCTTAGGAAGTCGTGCTGCTGCGATGCTAGTGAGCGGTTTTTATAGCGCTTATCTTCACTAACATCCTTGCCGAACCATTCCGGTGGTTTAAATGTGTCGGCTCGTACTGATGCGTCAGCTTCTCGACCGCCAAATTCAACTTCAATGGTTGCTAGTCCTTCTAGATGACCCTTATAGATATCAAGCTCTGCTGTATATTTGCGACCATGTTCGTCTACTAGCGGTATGTAGTAACGAGTTTTTTCAACCCTTGCTCCACTTGTCAGTGGCCATAGCGTGTTAAACATCTCCTCGGTAATTTTAATGTTTTGCTCGTCGCGTATTACAGCGCCACTGCTCTTAACGGTTAATTCAAATCGCTTGCCATCGCCAAAACTTCTAATTCTTGTTTCAGATCCATCGGCACTTATCGCAAGATACCCCTGTTTGAGTTCTGCGCGTTGATAGCTCTCTAAATCTATTGGTATATTTTCTGGATCAACGAGATACTTTCGTTCGACTTCTTTGAGATGATGTGGACGTTCGGGCGAGTTGTCTTTGCAGTAATTTTGACTCTCTTGAGCGTAGCGCTCTTCAAAAAGGTAGGAGAATAAGGCATAGAGTTGGTCGAGTTCTGGGAACTCGTTGCCAAACATGTTGTGATATTTGGTAGCTAGTCTGTCGCGTTCATCGCGCAATTTTTCAAGGCTTGTAACGCCAAAATCTTCCTCAACGACCCGAACGCCCTGGCCAGTAATGTCAACCAAGATGGCAGCCATTTTGTCCACATAGCGAGTCCAGCGTGCCTCTGGGGTGTCTTGTTTTTCGTATTTTCGGAGAGCATCGGCGTCGAGTGGTGGTAGTTCGGCCAGTAGTTCGTCGAGAGCTTCCTTCTCGCGTCGCTCTTTTTCGGCTTGTTCTTCGGGCGAAGTGCTGAAAGTTGCAACATCGCCAGTCTTAATTTCAAGCATATCGTGGACAAGCGAAAAATGGCGTATAAGATTAACGTCAAGATCTGGGCGTAGCTCCTGAGCTAAGTTCGTGGCTATGCTCGCCAGCGAGAAGCTGTGTTCAACATCATTTTCACGATCACCATTAGAGAGTCGAGGTATTCTATCGACAAAGCAATATTGGTCAAAGAGTTCTGCTGCGCCGATGGCTGTTCGAGCCAGTTTTACTAAACGTTCTCGAGTACATGGTGAATGTTCAGGTTCATCTAAAGCCATCCATTCATCAACACCGCCACATTCGCGCAGAGTTTTGAGAGGACTATTATATTCACTACCGGTATTCAATTCTGCTATGTCTGTCATAGACTTTCCTCAAATTTTTATAGCATCATTTTAGCATAAATTGTCAAAGAAGTCTATTTACTCAAAAAACATAACCGGCTACACTATAATTATGCAATTTAACGATTATTCAATAAAAGCAATTTCTACATTGACAGATAAAGAATCTCATAAATATGGCGATGTTGACGCGAGATTGATGGCGCAGATATTGGGATTAAGTGGTGAATCTGGCGAAGTCATGGAGAAGTTTAAGAAAATCTTACGTGATAAAAATGGTGAGATCTCAGATAATGATCGCGACGCAATAATAAAAGAGCTCGGTGACGTGCTTTGGTATGTCAATTCTATAGCGCATTTGCTTGGTTGTAGTTTAGAGGAAGTGGCTCGCAGAAATAATGACAAACTGCTCAGCCGCCAGAGTCGGGGGAAGATTCATGGCAGCGGCGATGATCGCTAATTTTTAGCTAATTGCTCGCGAATCCATCCGTCGATTGTGCCAGCGCCCATACACAGGACAAGCTTGCCAGAGTTCCTTGCCGCGGTTATTTCTTGCCATAAACTGTCATCTAATTCGGCGAAATGAACTTTTTCTTTGTTGATATTTTTAGCAAGTTGTTGTGGCGTCAAGGTTGGCAAATCTGGATTTTCCCTAGTTAAATAAGTCGGCAGCCAGTAAATTTCATTGGCATCATGGAAAATATCATTAGTGTATTGGCCAATTATTTCGTGCTGGCGAACGTTTTGGTGTGGCTGATAAACCAGGACTACATCGTTTGACAGTTCTTTAGCCATCTGTAGTGTCGCTTGAATTTCAACTGGGTGATGTCCATAGTCAGAATATAGATTTTCGGCGAGCTTTTCAAAACGTCGTCCTGATCCGGGGAATGAGTTTATTGCTTGGTATATTTCTAACCCCTCCGCGTCCACTCCCATATATCTCAAAGCTTCGATCACCAAAGTAGCATTCTTTCGGTTATGCTCGCCGGGTAGAGTGATATTTTTATTGGAATTGTGCAAGATTGTTAGATTTTTCTCATCAAATATGGCGGAATTTTCTTGCCACGCGATAACTTTTTTAGATTTTTCGCCGAATTCACGGAAGGCGTCTAAGTAAGATTCTTTTGTTGGATATGTGTCTGGATGGTCGTAATCAACAGATGTGATGAGGCTAATTTCTGGAGAAAAATGCAAAAAGTTGCGGTCGAATTCATCACACTCGTATACGAAAAATTGGCTATTTTTATCAAACGTTCCGCTTGGTCCAAAACTTAAAGTCGAACCTACTGAATAGCTAACAGGAATTTGTAATTGCTCCATTGCCCAGACTAGCATACTCGTTGTTGTGGTTTTTCCGTGGGTGCCAGCGACCGCGATAAGTTTCAGGTTTTTATCGGCGATTATTTGTGCCAGCAATTCGTCGCGCTTGCTGGTTTTTATGCCTAATTTTCGCGCCAAGACTAATTCTGGGTGATTTTCCGGTAAAGCAGCGGTGTAAATAAACCAATCAAATGGTGATTTATCGTGCTCTGATTGCAAGAACGTGCCAGATTGATCAAAAGAAATAGGAATTCCGGCTGATTCTAATTCATTTGTGATTAGACTTGGTGATTTGTCGGAGCCGCAAACGTCATATCCAGCCTCTAAAGCAATTCTACTCAGTGGTCCGATACCAACGCCGCCAATTCCTGAAAAATAAATTCGCATACAAATATTATACCACCGCAACGGTAGCAATATTCACGTCATTGGGATAATTTGCTATACTAAAATCATAGAGAAAGTGGTGGGATGGCTATAGATAAGAAGAAAACCAAGTTCAGAATTAAGCGGCTCAGTCAGATTAAGACTTGGCAGTTGGTTATTTTACTGATTATGTCTGGTTTTATTTCGGCAACTTTTTTGAGGCTAAATAATGTTGGCATGGTTGAGCGACGAGAATCTGTAGAAAATGCGGATAAGGCTGGGGATATAGTTAATCTTCAGCAGCGACTATATGATTTGCAGCGTTACGTGTCGACCCATATGAATGCAGATCCAGGTAGAATTGCGCTGGATCATACGTATAAACGAATGTACGATCGGAAGCTGAAAGAGTTTGAAGAAGAGATCAAGAATCAGTCTAACAATGATACTGTGTCGAAAGTTAGGGCTGTCTGTGACGCTAGGGCACAGCAAGGCGGTTACGGTCGATTTACGACGCAGGCGGATCCGAGATATATTAATTGTATCAACGAGGAATGGGCTAAATATCCTGCCGCGAAAGCCACTAATTTGCAGTTTGAAGCGCCTTCAACTGAGCCATATTATCACACCTTCGTCTCGCCGATATGGTCAGCTGATTACGCGGGGTGGTCTTTGCTAGTGACGATATTTATTGCCATGATTATCGTGATGAGGTTGGTTGTCCTGGGGATGCTAAAGTTGATGCTTAGGCGACGAAATAAGCTTTTTTAGCTTGACAGGGGTGATATAGAGATAGTAATCTATATAGGTATATCATTAATAGGAGGTATATAACCAAATGGCTTATAAACATACCAACTCAAAGGGCATCACATATTACTTGCATAAGACTGACGTAACTTTGCGCGGCGGCAAGACTCAAACTATTTACTTCTTCGCTAAGGTTGAGAAGAATGAAAAGGGTACACCATGTGATCTACCAGAAGATCGTATTGTGAAAGAAAACCCACGCAACGGCTTTTTGACAATTTCTAAGAAAAAATAGTCCTTTGCTTGCACCATAAGCGTGTTTGGTGATATAGTATAACCAAACAAACAGGTGCCATAACTCCTCTGCAAAATAGCAGGGGAGTTTTTTGTTGGGGTTGATTATTTGTGGATATTGTGATATAATAGCTAATATATGAAGTCGAAGACGGTTGAAGTGTTGGAGCTTGCTAGACCGAACAGAGCGGGCGTTATTGATGTTGTTGATTCGGACGGTAATGTTGTGCCGTTGGATTATTTAGGCGAAGATTTTGTTCCTGATGCGAATAGCTATAGTGATGAAGATTTTACGAAGAGAAATAGAATTATAGTTGAGATGTGTGATCTTTTCGGCAGGATTCGTCGTCGTGCTGGCTTTGCCGAATATCATAGAGGTCGTGGCAACTATGATCGAGCTCGTCGCATAGAAAGAAACAGGGGTAGTGATATTTCTGAAGTTGGCAGACTTGCTATAAATGCTTGTGAAGCATGTCCACTTAAGCTTGATTGTGAACTGTATGGTAAATTAGGGGAGGCTGTTCTAAGTGATGTTTTGGATTATAAGAAAGTTCGCACAGCCACATCTCTGACTAAAGCAGGCAAGAAACGTCCGGGTTGGAATAAGGGTTGCATAGATAATGATGTGTAAAGAAAAAGCCCCCTTCTAGACGAAGAGGGATTTTTCTTGGTGACCCAAGTGCATCTACATTGGAACCGTATCTGTAGCGAGATTCTGAGCTGAAGACGCTTAATAGAGGCGACCACCCCTTCAATAAAGATACCCACCGCCATTAAAGTATATCGTAACAGAATGTGTTAATATCAATAAATTATCCTCTTGACTACTTTTACGTTGTCCAGCCTGATAAATTCATAAATCAGCACTAAATGTCGTGGTTGGGTTAGACTAAGATTGCCACAAAGGGCTAATCGAGGTCGCTTATTTAGGAGATTGACGATATAATCAAAATAATGAAGAAAAACTCTCAAGCACAGCTCCAGGGTATGTTACTCGGCTTAGCTATTGGCGACGCCCTCGGTGCTCCTATTGAACACGGCTACACAAGTGATGAGATTGTCGCTCGTAAAGAAGAATTGCGTCATATGCACGATGAAGCACACTTTCCTCGTGGTGTCTGGACAGACGATACTTCTATGGCATTATGTTTAGCAGATAGCTTGCTAGAGTGTGGCGGCTATGATTCGTGGAACGTTATGGATAAGTATTGCAAATGGCAATCAGAGGGCTACCGTTCGTATTTTGACTATGGCGAGGGCATTGGCATGCAGACACTTATCATGCTGGATATGTACGCTAGCGGTTACGCTATTGTTCACAAAACGATGAATCGGAGCGATGGTGCTGGCAACGGCGTTGTAATGCGTCTCGCGCCAGTCGTGATAGCTGCCTACGGCAAACGAGATGTTCGTGACGTGATACGACTTGCTCAAGTCTCTGCTAGAGAAACGCATTACTCCTATGAGGCTGAAGCTGCTGCTGAAGTGTTTGCTGCCATACTACATAACGCTATCCATCTAAAAAACAAAGCAGATATTATAGATGTTAGTAAGTATAGTACTGGCGCACACTACGACCAGCTGCTGAACAAGCTAAAAGAGAGAGTTGAGACAGATAAGCTCAAGAATAAGCCAGGTTATGTCGTATACACCCTCCAGATAGCTTTATGGGGCTTTATGAACTATGACACATTTGAGGACGGAATGTTGGCAGTTATGTGTCTGGGTGGCGACGTCGATACAACTATGGCAGTGTACGGGCAATTAGCTGGTGCATACTATGGGCTTAATGCGATACCGAACGAATGGCGGCGTGATGTTTATCAAGGGAATGATATTATTGAACTAGCAGATAAACTAGCCGCAATGGACGATTGCCCTGTCCTGTATACACGGTTTGAGGAAGATGTAACTTAATACAAATTAGGAAGAGAATGACTATATGAACAAAACAACATTAGAAACCGCTCAGCAACTACTAGCCACAAAAGAGTTTAGCTACAAGGATATTAACCCAGGCGAAAGAGGAATATTCCTAGCGGCGCTTATTGAGAATGGTAAAGTCGCCAAAGAAGGAACTAACCACCACTCAAATATCCCCAAAGTAACGCTGATTAGTGAGTGGTATTTACGGCATGAGTTAGGACTAGGTGGAGTGATTAAGCACGACCTATACACTTCGCTTGAGCTGTGGAAGTTAGATGATAAGCGATATCAAATTATCTATTATAAGCCCTTCGGTTTGGGGAATTATGTTGAAACAAAATCAGAATTCTATGACGATAAAGACTCTGCTCAGGCTCACCTTGACGAAGAATCTCGTAAGCTTGAAGCAGAGTTATCTCGCCTTGAGTGATAAAACCTAGAATCATCTTTTGTCAAAGTAAGTCATGCTAGGTGCTGCTACTTTTTGTGCTTGGATTGTTGTATGATAAAACAGATCTAATAAATGCGTATGATGACGATAAGGTAATGATAGCCGACAAGCTACGGCGACTAGAGCGTCAGCAAGCAATACGAGAGACTGATATTGATGTTGCTCTTGAGATTATGCTAGATGTAGATAGATAATGGGTACTGGCTTCGTCGGGCGCTAGGGCAAGGTTCCAAAGCATATTATTCCCCACAGGGGTTGATATATGACTATAAAAACCATAGGTTTGGAACCAGTGAAGTCAGTGTATTTTACAGAGTGCTACCAACCAAAAAAGGCTCTCCAGAACCTGAAAAACCTTTCTTGGTGGCGGGGGTAGGATTTGAACCTACGACCTTTTGGTTATGAGCCAAACGAGCTACCAGGCTGCTCTACCCCGCGATACATAATTATGATATCAGCTTAGCGTAATAATTGCAACACCTTAGTGTTTATGACTATTGCCACCAAATAGAAAGTTCATCCATTGCTGGAAATTGCTGTCAGTCCGCTTCGCGCTCGACGCAAGTTTTTGGGCGGGTGTGGCGCTTTCGAAAGATTGGGTGATGAGCTGTTTTTCGCCGGGTAGACCTTTTCCTGTGCGCTGTCTAATGGTTAATTCTTGATATTCTTCGCTTTGATAATATTTCGATTCGTATTCCAGCAAGGCGACTTGTAATTTTTCTATTTCCACTTGCTGGCGTTTGTTGTCGATAGAGCGTTGCAGTTCGTAGTTTTTTTGCATTGATTCAATGGAGCCCCAAGCCCAACTCATAGCGATTAAAATCGCAGCAGCAATAACGGCATTATTTAGGGTTAAATAGTCGTGCTGTATTCTGTAAATTAATCGTTTGAGTTTTAATTTGTTCATTTTTGCAAATTTAATATCTACCACATAATATTGTAGCAGGAATGGTAAAAATATTCATCTTATGATTATCAAGTTCAGACTGTGGTGGGGGCGGCTGGGATCGAACCAGCGACCAATCGGTTATGAGCCGACTGCTCTAACCCCTGAGCTACGCCCCCGTGAGACTTATTATAGCGCATCAGAGGTAATTATAGAAGTTTTCCGGCGGCAATTCGCACGGCTTCTGACCAAGAAGTGAAACAATGCGGAGTGGACGCTAGTTCTTCGCTGGTAATTTTATGTCGAACAGCTAGGGCTAGCTCGGCTGCCATATCGCTAGCGTGCGGTCCGACGATCGTTCCGCCCACGACAACTCGCTTCTTATCAACGATCAATTTCACAAAACCTATTCGCTGGTCGGTAATGTTACTGCGCACGGTAGTTGTAAGCGGAACAATTACTATTTTTGCGCTTATTCCTTTCGCCTTACAATCGTATTCATTCAATCCAATTTGAGCTATTTCTGGCTGAGTAAATGCAACTTGTAGGCGCGGGGAATCATTGAATTTAATCTTATTATTATGTAGCAAATTATGAGCCGCAATACGACTCTGCGCTAAAGCTGTATGAGTTTGGATATTAGCGTCAGTTGCATTTCCTGCGGCAAAAATATGCCGAGCGGAAGTTTGCAGGGAAGAATTAACCAAAATGCCATTTTCGGTATATTTTACGCCGGCGTTTTCTAAGCCTAAATCTGTCGCAGGCAATTGTTGGTCGGCAATTAGAATTTCATCAACGCGTACAGATTTCTCTATTCGCCCTTGCAGAAAAGTGACGCGCTTTTGTATAGACGATTTTTGTATAGCGATAATCTTAGTGCGAGCTAAGATTGAAATATTGCGATTTTTTGCGTCATTCGCAACCAAAGTGCTGACTTCTGGGTCAAATGTTGATAATATTCTGGGCGATTTCTCTGCTACGTAAACTTTTGCTCCCAGGGTAGAGAAGATGTGTGCTAATTCTAGCGCCGTAGCTCCCGCACCAACAATGAACATGGTTTTTGGTGGACGCTTCAAGCTAAAAATAGTTTTTGGAGTGTGGTAAGAAACGGCGCTTAATCCAGGTATTTCTGGAATTTGCCAATCAGATCCAGTTGCAATGAGAAATTTACGAGCGGACAGGTGTCTTCGATTGATGGCTATTTCGTTCGGACTCAAGAAATGTGCATTGCCAGCAAAAACACTAATGCCTTGCTTCTCGTAATAATAGCGATTGCCACCAGCTCCAGTCCTCTTTACGACTTTGTCTTTCCAGGAGAGTAGAGAAGGGTAATTATACCCAACCGAGTTGGTTCGCAGCCCAAATTTAGCGGCATCTTTGGCTGTTTGATAAACGTTAAGAGCATGAGTTAAAAATCCAGTTGGCACATCTCCCCAGTTTGGTGATTCCCCGCCGAATGTTGATTTTTCTACAACAGCAACTTTTTTTCCAGCGCTTGCTAATATGCTAGCTGCGGGCGAACCGCCGGCGCCGCTACCAATTACGATATAGTCATAGTCAAAAGTTGGTTTTTGCGACATCAAATCTCCTAAATTATGGTTTTATAATTTTTATATAAATAAGCCGCGTCGGGATGCAGAGTTTTCATAATGCGTTGTGCTTGGCAGCGGATATCGGCAGAGGTTATTTCTGGGTGAGTTTCGCACCAATTCATAACGCCCAAAGTGACGGTTTTTGCGATGTCTTGAGCTTGACCCTCTGGCGTACGAACGCTTAGGCAGGTGGCAATTATGGAATTGTGGAGCTTGTCTGGGCTAAACTCCTCTGGCAGTCGTTTTCCCTGTTTGATGACGTCAATTTGACCTGGCTTTACCATAGATTGCCTCCGTAGCTGATAACGCCAATAACGCGGTCGACGAATAGGAATGCTGCTAAAATCAATAAGCTACCACCGCTGGCGAATTGCAAAAATCTCTTATGATCTTCCCGCCAACGTTGTAAATTAGAGATGCTGCGTCCGCTGCCGATCAAGACGATAACGACAAATAACGGCAGTGTGGACACGATGACGTAGATCGCTATGCTGATGATTTGCAAGAAGGGGTTTGGTAGGGTGATAATAGCCAGGCTGGCGGCGGTAATTGGCGCGATAATAAATATGATTTCTGCAATAACGCTAATTATTCCCAGGGCAAAGCTCTCTATGGAATTTTTGGTTTTTTTGGTGCGCTTGTTTAAATATTCCGCAAAATTGCGTGGAAGCCATAATGAAGTTCCTGGTTGTCGTCGAAAGTAGAATGCCCAAATTGCGATTCCTAAGCCAAACATCATCCCTGAAGAGACGGCGGCAACGAGTTGCTCTGCGCTGGTGGCGTGGTGGATGAATAGTGATAAGAAATAGGAAATGGAGCTGATAAGTAACAAGGTGATTATTGCGACTCCAAGTACAAAACTGTTGCTCATACGAAAAATTTTTCTCTGGGCGGTTTTTTTGCCAATCGAATGTCCGCTAAGTAACGTTAAAACGCTGACGCTAAGCTGAAAACTAGCGTGAATAATCGCTGCAAAAATTATAGTAGCCAGTGATGAGATTGTTACAGGGGTCATTTTTGTGTATAAATCCTTCCCTACCAGTGTACCACAAGCGGAATGAAAAGGTAAATAATGACCGAAAAAGGTATTGCTTTTTTGTCAAATTTATGATAGTATAAAGACAGTTAAATAATTAACACAAAAAGGAAAAAATATGGAAATCAACACCAGTGAATTAGCTGAATTTTTAGAAGTAACCCGAAAAAGGGATCTAGCAACGTGGGAGCGTCAGCGTAATTCATGGGAATTGGATAGCTTTGTGTCACGACGATTGGCGGCTTTGGACGGCGTTCAATCTGAAGAGCTTGAGCTAATTTAATTCAGTATCTATAAAAAATTCCCCGTCGTATTGACGAGGAAAAGATAATTTCTGGTAGCACCGGGTGGACCCGAACCACCGACCTCAGGCTTATGAGTCCTGCGCTCTAACCAGCTGAGCTACGGTGCCACACTGCATTGATTGTAACAGATAGTATAAAATTTGCCAAATACGTTTTAGGTAAATTGTGAGATAATGGATATGTGAGATATATTATCGCAGTCAGTGGTGGGATTGATTCGGTAGTTTTGCTGGATTTGATGTCGCGAACGGAAAAAGATTTGGTGGTCGCTCATTTTGATCACGGAATTCGTGAGGATTCGGCGAGTGATGCTAGATTTGTCGAGGCATTAGCTGATAGATATAAAATACAATTTGTTTGTCGGCGTGAAAAGCTGGGGGCTGATGCCAGTGAAGAATTGGCGCGTCAAAGGCGTTATGAATTTTTGCGTGGCGTGGCGACGGATTTTGATGGCGTGATAGTGACAGCGCATCATCGAGATGACATTATTGAAACTGTAGCGATGAATCTTAAGCGTGGCTCCAGGTGGCGAGGTCTGGCGGGGATGAGTGATAGTCAAATAGTTAGGCCGATGAATAGCTGGACGAAGCAGAGAATTTATGAATATGCGATTCGTCAGAAATTGGAATGGTGTGAAGATGAGACAAATCAAAGCGACGCGTATCAAAGGAATAAATTTAGACGCAAGATAAATCGTGAACTTGATGAATATCAGAAACTTGGAGTGTATGAGGCGTGGCGAAAACAGAGAGAATTAAGGGGAAAAGTTGAGCAGGAAATAGAGAAGTTTGATGGAGAAGTCCTGAGTCGGTATTTTTTGACGATGATAGATGATAATGTCGCACAAGAATTGCTATATTATTACGTTTTGCGACATTATGATGTGTCGTTACTGGGTTCTCAATTGGAGCGTATGCTAATTGCTATAAAAACTGGAAAAGCTGGCTCTTGCTGGCAAGTTGGCGGCGGCATTGTGATGAAATTGACGCTAAGAAGTGTTATAATAAAGAGAGT
Source organism: uncultured Candidatus Saccharibacteria bacterium (assembly GCA_937976315.1). GTDB lineage: Bacteria > Patescibacteriota > Saccharimonadia > Saccharimonadales > Saccharimonadaceae > Nanosynbacter. The sequence goes on from CALJRR010000032.1 coordinate 35,327, forward strand.
TTGATTAGTATAGGCGAAAGGATTAGTTGAGAATGGCTGTTAAGATGCCTCAAAGAAATGGAAAGAATAGAATAAGTCAAATTTTACGATTTGGATTGTTTTGGGCAATTATAATTTTTGTAGCGTTAATTTTTTACGCAACACTCTTCCCTGCGTCAAATCTTAAAGATGTTGCATTATCTGATGTAGTGCGTCGAGCAAATGACGGTAAAATTGCTCAATTGGAGATTCAAGGAAACGATATTAAGATTACTCCAAAAGATCAATCAAAACCTACCGAGCATTCAGTCAAGGAATCTAGTAGCATTTATGAGCAGGGATTGAACAAGGATGCTAAGGTTGAGGTGAAGGTTATTCCACCATCCACAACCGGCGAAACTATGTGGAATCTGGCGGTTATGGTTGTGCCTGTGCTGATTATCGTGGTGTTCTTTATGTTTATGATGCGCCAAGCTCAGGGTCAAAATAATCAAGCTATGGGATTCGGCAAGAGTAAGGCTCGCCTGTATGGACAGGACAAAGAAAAGGTTCTGTTTACGGATATCGCGGGAAATGATAACGCCAAGCAAGATCTACAGGAAGTTGTTGATTTTCTTAAGCATCCGAAGAAATATAAAGATTTGGGCGCAAAGATTCCGAAAGGCGTATTGCTAGTCGGTAATCCGGGTACAGGTAAGACGATGCTAGCCCGAGCCGTCGCTGGTGAGGCTGGTGTACCATTCTTCTCGATCTCCGGTTCTGAATTTGTGGAAATGTTTGTCGG
>CALJRR010000033.1 GCA_937976315.1 uncultured Candidatus Saccharibacteria bacterium
ATTTGGCGCTTAGAATGATGTTTTATAGTGACGACCGTGATAGGGATGTTAATCCTATTGTCTATGCTCTCGGGCTGATCGTGGTTATATTGGCGCCGCTTTTGGCAACGATAACTCAATTGGCGGTTAGTAGACAACGTGAATATCTGGCGGATGCTTCAGGGGCGCTATTGACACGAGACACTGAAGGATTGGCAAGCGCACTGGAAAAATTACGCCAATACGGCAGACCAATGCAAAAACAAAGCTCTTCCACCGCCAATTTGTTCATGAATAATCCTTTGAAGCCCGGATTTTTCTCGAAACTATTTAGTACTCATCCACCACTAGAAGATAGAATTGCAAGGCTGAGAAATAACGCAACAAAGATGTAATTATGGCAACGAAAACCTCCAAAAAACGAGTAGTCAAGAACCCTAAGAAGTCAAATGCTGATCATAAAAAAGGTGTATGGCCTGGTATTAAGCGTGACTTTAGTAAATTAAATCAGCAGCGGCGTAATTTTCTGCAGCGTCGCCCTCATCGTAGTTTTCGGCTAACTAAGCGGCGAGATTACCAACGAGATCTTAAAATTCCAGGGTATTGGTCGCTGACTAGTGAGGCTTGTCGTCTGGTATGGCGCAATAAGAAAACTTTTTTGGCGTTAATCATCGTCATGTCGATATTGACGTTTGCCTTAGCCAGCGTCATGTCGCAAGACACATACCAACAACTTAAAGACATGATGAATCAGGCTGAGTCGAATGGATTCGGCGGAATTTATACAACAATTAGCCTATTTTCTGGCGTTGCGGTTAGCTATATTTCCGGTAGTGGAACGGCTGGTGGAAATGTGCAGCAAGCGGCGGGAATTTTTCTGGGACTACTAACTTGGTTATCGTCCGTTTGGCTAACGCGAGCTATTTTAATTGGTAAAAAACCGAAAATGCGCGACGGTTTGTATAGCTCTGGGTCGCCCGTAATTGCGCTAATAATTGTCATCGGAGTTTTCCTAATTCAAATGGTACCAGCGGCTGTGGCGGTGATTATTTATAGCGCGCTTAATACTTCGGGAGTGTTAAATCAAACGCCGATTCTGATGGCGGCTGGTGGTGCGGCGATTCTGATAGTGGCGATATCTGTCTATTGGGCGACTTCTACGGTTTTTGCGATGATCATCGTAACGCTGCCGGGAATGTATCCGTTTCACGCGCTGCGTTTGTCGGGTGATATTGTGACGGGCCGAAGACTAAGGATTTTACTGAGATTTGTGTGGGCTGTTGTTTTGTCTGTGCTTTTGTGGGCTGTTGTTCTGATTCCGGTAATTCTGCTTGACGGTGCGCTGAAAGGGTGGATTAGTGGTATCGACTGGCTACCAATTGTCCCGACAACTGGTCTGATTTTACTTTACGTAACGATAATTATGATTTCTGTATATGTCTATTTGTTCTACAGGAAGGTGGTTGAAAGTGACACCAAAAAAACCAAGAATTGACGAAATTAAAGACCTATTAAATCGTTATAGCTACGAATATTACACCTTAGACAAGCCGAGCGTGAGCGATGCGGTTTATGACAGTCTTATGGGTGAGTTGAAGAAAATTGAATCGGATCATCCGGAGTTGATTACTATTGATAGTCCTACGCAGCGAGTTGGAAATAAGCTGCTCGACGGTTTTCAAAAAGTGGAGCACGCGCGCCGAATGGTCAGTTTGAATGACGTTTTTGATAAAAGTGAAGTTGAAGCGTGGATTGAGCGAACTGATAAATTGATACCGGGTCAGCGACATGAATTTTTTACGGATATAAAAATGGACGGCTTGGCGTGCGCGTTGATTTATGTCGATGGTGTATTGTCGCAAGCTGTGACGCGTGGCGATAGTTTTGTTGGCGAAGATGTAACGAATAATGTTCGGACTATTAAAAACGTACCGCTTCGTCTGCGTGAAGCGGCGGGTTTTGAAAATTTTTTGCGCGGTCGGACAGAGATTCGTGGCGAAATTGTTATGTTGAAACGGGATTTTGAGGAGCTTAATAAAAAGCAGAAATCTCTAGGGTTGCCTACATTTGCTAATCCGCGCAATTTGGCTGCGGGGACAATTCGTCAATTAGATCCTGCGCTGGTGGCGGCGCGCCCGTTGCATTTTCGCGGATATGATGTGATTCGCGATGATGGTTCGGAAGTTCCGACGAATAGTTTTGCCTATGAAGCTTTGACGGCGCTGGGGATTTCTCGTAATCAGCAAGCCAGTGTTTTTGACAATTTGTCCGACGTGATGAAATTTGTTGATGAATGGAGCGACAAGCGTCATGACTTGCCGTTTAATACGGACGGGCTGGTTATTAAGATTAACGATCGAGAGATATACGACAATCTCGGGATGGTGGGCAAAAATCCGCGTGGGGCGGTGGCTTATAAGTACGCGGCCGAAGAAGCTACAACGATCGTTCGAGATATAGTCATTTCTATTGGGCGAACTGGCGCGGCGACTCCGGTGGCTGTGTTTGATCCGGTAGTGGTGGCGGGAACTACTGTGCAGCACGCCAGTTTGCATAACGCCGATGAAATTGAGCGTTTGGATATTCGGCGAGGCGACACTGTGGTGATTTTTAAGGCTGGCGATATTATTCCGCAAGTTGAGAGTGTCTTGAAGGAATTGCGACCTGCAGATTCTGAGCCAATTGATTATGAAGCAGAATTAAAACGGCAATATCCGGAGCTGGAATTTGTGCGACCGGAAGGTGAAGCCGTTTACCGAGTTAAGGGCTCTAACGGTCCGCTGATTTTGAAGCGAGCTCTGGCGCACTTCGCGTCTAAGGGTGCGCTTGATATTGATACGCTTGGCGAAAAGAACGTGGAAGTTTTAATTGACAACGGTTTGGTTGGCGATTTGGCGGATATTTTCATAATTACTAAGGACGATTTGTTGAAGCTGGATCGGTTTGCTGATATTTCTGCACAAAAGTTAATCTCGGCAATTGCTGATAAAAAAAGTCCAGAATTAGAGCGATTTTTGTACGGTCTGGGAATTCGTCATATTGGCGCGCAAACGGCGATTGATTTGACGAATCATTTTGAGAGTATGGAAAATTTGGCGAAAGCGACGATTGATGATTTGCGACAAGTTGATGGCGTGGGTGAAATTGTCGCTGAATCTGTGGTGGCGTGGTTTGCTGATGAGGATAACGTAAAATTGCTCAATAAATTCACCGAGCTAGGAGTCGTTCCTCGGTTTAATAAAAAGTCTGGTAACTTGAGCGGAAAAAGTTTTGTCATCACAGGTACTCTGAAATCTATGGGGCGCGACGTTGCTGCGGATAAAATCCGTAATTTCGGTGGAGTTTTTCAAACCGCAGTTTCTAAAGACACGACGTATTTGGTGGCTGGCGGTAAGGTTGGTGCTAGCAAATTGAAAAAGGCTGAGCAATACGGCACAAAAATCATCGACGAAGAAGAGCTGTTGAGGATGATAGAAAGCGCGGGATGAAAATAATATATAATTTACATATGGATAAGATTAAAAAACCGAGACTCTATTGTTTTTCTCCAGCAGTAATGCTGGCGACGTTGACAATTGAAATTATTCTGGCGATATATACTTTTTGGAAATATAAATTGAATGCTGTGACGAGGATTGTGATCATGCTGTTGATTTGTTTGGCGCTGTTTCAATGGGCTGAATATAACGTTTGTGAAGGTGCGATTCTTTTGGACAATCTCGGCTGGGCTAAACTTGGATATATTGCAATTACTATGCTTCCGCCTCTGGGTATTCATTTGATATATGAAATTTCTGGCGATAAGAGGCGGTGGATTCCTGTGCTTGGTTACACTTTTGCCGCAGTGTTTATTAGCTATTTTCTATTGGAGGCTAACGGAATTAAGTCTGGGGCTTGCCTGGGTAATTATGTGATTTTTGAAAACCAGCCGGGCGTCGGAATGTGGTATGGTTTGTATTATTACGGCCTATTATTTGTGGCAATTGCTTATGCGTATGTTAGGAGTAAAACCTCCAGCAGACATATTCGGCGCTCTCTAGGTTCGTTGATTGTGGGGTATGTTCTATTTATGGCGCCTACGACGTTTGTCAATATCATTGATCCGTCGACTATTATCGGAATTCCGTCAATTATGTGTGGATTTGCAGTTTTGATGGCGGTAGTTTTAGCTGGGAAAGTTTTGCCAGAATATGTAAATGAGAAATGATGCTTGTGTTTTTTTGGGCGATAATGCATAATTAAACATGAGCTGGTACGCATAGGGGCATTCTCCTATGCTTGCCAATTGAAAGACAAACACATATTCAAATATGCCCCGGGTGGGCGCGTAGCAGCTCTTCTATAATGCTTATGGTATGATATAGTTATGGTTACTGTTTCAAAAAAAAGGGAAGAAAAACTAGCAAAATTAGTGCGAGAATTTTTTGCTGTTCATCCAGAAGTGAAGCTTGTGGCGATAACTGGTAGCGCTGGAAAGGCTAGTGCAAAAATAGCTATCGGTACGGTTTTAGCGCAACAATTTGATATTCAGCTTCGCAATGAAGAGCCGAAGACGAAAGCTGACGTTTTCCTTCAGATGATGGGTGTGAAAATGCCTGAAAAAGGCTTGTTCAAATGGTGGAAAGTGATGCGCGCCGTAAAGAAGAGAATTAAGGCCGAAAAACCGGAAATTCAAGTGATTGTTCAGGAATTTAATCCAAAAGAGCTTGGTTATAACGATTGGTTTAAGGCTTATGTTGTGCCGGATATTACGGTTGTAACTTCTGTGACAAATGGTCGAATGCAGGTTGAATATTCCTTGGAAGAAGTGGCGAATGAGATGATTTCGCTGGCGAATTTCTCGCGAATGGCGATGATAAATCGTGATGACATTGACGGGCGTTTTGCTAGCTTTTTGACGAATCCTAATATCACTACTTACGGAAGTGATCCCGTGGCGGAGTATAATTTTGACGATCGTAATTTTTCCCTGAAAGATGGACATCACGGATTTATTATGTCGCCGGAAAATCCTAATGGGCTAGAAGTCAACGTTAAGCTAATCGGCGAGCATAATATTCGTCCAGCGATCGTGGCGGCAGCTATTGGTTATGCATTTGGTGAAACTGAGGAGAATATAAAAAAAGGTATAGAAAATTTGCGTCCACTGCCTGGCAGGATGAATTTACTGAAGGGTGCGGACAATACTTGGTTGATTGATGATAGCTATAGTTCGACGCCGTTGACTGCCTTAGCTGCTTTGCAATCTTTGTATCGAATTGAGACTCCGCAGCGCATTGCTGTACTTGGTAATATGAATGGTTTAAAGGGGATTTTCGAGCAAGCTCACGCTGAACTTGGCTCTCATTGTAGTCCGGATTTGTTGGATTGGGTTGTGACGGTTGGTGAGAAAGCTAATCAATATTTGGCGCCGGCCGCTCGTCAAAAAGGTTGCCAGGTGAAGGAATGCAAGAATGCCATCGAGGCTGGGTCTTTCGTGCGCGACAAATTGAAATCTGAAGGCGTTGCTCTGTTTAAGGGTTCAAGTGGCGGCGTATGGCTAGAGGAATCTATAAAAATCAACCTTCATAGCACTGAGGACGATAAATACTTAGTCAGGCAAACGCCGGAGTGGATTGCAAGGAAAAACCAATTTTTCTCACAATTTAAAGATTAATGTGATATATTAAATTCAAGGTATATAAAACAAGGGGGAATGATGGATCAAGGTAATCAACCTGCACCGCAGCCGCAATATAACGGCGTGCCGATGCAACCAAAAAAGAAGAAAACGGGATTGATAATTGGCATAGTGCTGGGAGTTATAGCTCTTATTGCTATTATTTCTGCTGTGTTAGTTTATTTCTTGTGGTGGCAGAATCCAGAAAAGATGGTTACAGACGCTGTGTCTAATGCTATTATGGCAAAGAAGATGACTGCCGACGGTAAGGTGGTTATTGATATGCGCGACCAAGGAAAAATAGAGCTAAACGTAAAGACTGCTACTGATTCGGGAAAATCAAAGGCGAATATTGATGCTAAGCTTAATGTTAAGGGAGTTGAGAAAAATATCCCTCTTAAAGGTGATGTGGTTCTTGATAGTGACGGAACGATATACGTGAAGATAAATAACTTTAAGGATTTGTATGGCACTTTGCTTGAAATAGTTATGGAGTCTTCGTCTGGCGGTAAGGCGTCAAAGACTCAAATAGAGGCTTACCGTGATCAGACTTTGAGAAAGATGAGCTCTGAGATAGATAAAATGAGCAATACATGGATGAAGGTTTCTCCAGATGAAATCGGTAGCGAATACAAGTGTGGAATTAACGCTCTGAAGAAAATTCAAAGTGACGAAAGTGTCCGCAAGGAAGTAGCTCAACTTTATCAAAAGAATAGTTTCTTCACTATAAAAGACTCAAAGATCAGCGATCGTAATGGTGGGCGTGGTTTTGAACTAAAGGGTGATAACAGTAAATTGTCGAAATTTAACGATGAGTTTAAAAATTCATCAGCAGGCAAGGCACTCAGTAAGTGTGGAAAAACTAATAGCTACAAGAGTAGTGAATCATCATCTATTGACACAGCTTCATTGAAGGTGTGGGTTGATAGGTCATCTCATGAACTGAAAGCCTTGGAATTGAAAGGTGATGGCAAGAAAGCTTCTGTAGAAATTTCATTTGACATTAATATGAACAAGTCTGAGGAAATTAAGGCGCCGTCGGACGCTGAAAGCTTGAAAGAGTTTGTAGAAGGTTTTATGAGCGGATATTCGAGCGGATTGTCATCAACATCGACTAGACGATAGTTTAATTGCTTAATAATAATCCCGTTCGTAATGAGCGGGATTATTTGCTATAATTACAGATATGAGACGCTATAATCCGACAGAAATTGAACAAAAATGGCAAAACAAATGGGAGACTGACGGTACTTACGCGGTTGATTTTAATGACACGACCCGACCGAAATATTACAGTTTGAGCATGCTTCCGGGAATTACGGGGGCGGGAATTCACATTGGTCACGGTCGTACTTTTCAATTTGCCGACATTAAGGCACGGTTCAAGCGTCAGCAGGGCTATAATGTCTATCATCCAATCGGCTGGGACAGCTTTGGTCTGCCGGTTGAAAATTACGCTATTAAAGTCGGAAAAACGCCGCGCGTAGCGCACGATGAAGCGAAGGTTCATTTTAAGGAGCAATTGAAGCGACTTGGGTTTAGTTATGATTGGACAAAAGAAATTTCTACAGCCGATCCAGAATATTACAAATGGACTCAGTGGATTTTTACGCAATTGTATAAGCACGATTTGGCATATCAAAAAGAACAGCCGCAATGGTGGTGTGAAACTGATAACACGGTGCTTGCTAACGAACAGGTTGAAGGTGGCAAATGTTGGCGCTGCGGTAATCCTGTGACTAAGCGCAATCTTAAGCAGTGGTTCTTCCGAATTACGGCGTATGCAGATGAAATTTTAGAGGCAACCGATGCGCTTGACTGGACGGAAATGGTTAAAACCATGCAGAAGAATTGGATTGGTCGATCGGTCGGCGCGGAAGTTGAGTTTGCGGTTAGCAATCAAGATTCCAAGATTACAGTTTTCACAACTCGTCCTGACACGTTATTTGGCGCGACGTATGTAGCTTTGGCGCCGGAGCATCCTCTGATTTCTCAGTTGGTCAATTCTGACACGCGCGAGAAGGTTGAAGCGTATATCCAAGCTTCGCAACAAAAATCTGATGTTGAACGTCAAGAGAATAAAGAGAAAACAGGCGTATTTACGGGCAGTTATGTCATAAATCCAGTTAATGGTCAAAAATTGCCGATTTGGGTGGCGGATTATGTTTTGGGTGGCTATGGAACCGGCGCAGTCATGGCTGTGCCAGCGCACGACGAGCGCGATTTTGTGTTTGCTGAGAAGTTTGACTTACCGATTATCCAGGTTATTGATAAGCCTGAGCATTCAGCCGATGCTGGCTGTTATTCTGGTGAAGGTGAGTTGATAAATTCCGGACAGTTCAACGGGACCAGGAGTGAGGATGCTCGCGAGCAAATTGTTGCGTGGCTGGAGCAGCAGAATTCTGGGCGAAGCAAAACCACGTATAAAATGCGCGATTGGTTGATTTCTCGTCAGCGCTATTGGGGCGCTCCGATTCCAATTGTTCATGTTGATGGCCGTGCGCCAATTGCCGTGGCTGATGAGTGCTTGCCGGTGATTTTGCCAGAAGTGGAGAACTTTAAGCCAACGGGCGGGAATACTTCTGTTTTGGCTCAAGTTGATGATTGGGTGCGAGTTTGGGTGGATGTTGAAACTGGAAAAACTGTGCCGATTACAGAAAATAAGCCTGACGGCGACAATTGGGTAGAAGGTCGACGCGAGACTGACACTTTGGATGGTTATGCTTGTTCTAGTTGGTATTTCTTGCGATATCTCGACCCACACAACGATAATGAAGCATGGAATCCTGAGAGAATTAACCATTGGATGCCGGTTGATTATTACAATGGTGCCGACCACGCCGTGGCTCACTTGCTATACAGTCGTTTCTGGATGCGATTTTTCTATAAGCTCGGCCTCGTTCCGACTCCAGAACCTTTCAAGCGAATGATGTACAATGCATACATTATGGCTCCAGACGGTCAGAAAATGTCCAAGTCTAAGGGTAATGTCATTGATCCAATGGAAATTATGGACAGTGGATACGGCGCCGATGCACTGCGAGTTTATGAAATGTTCATCGCGCCTTATGACATGGATGCGCCATGGGATCCTCGTGGTGTTCCGGGAACTTATCGATTCTTAAATCGGGCATGGAATTTGGTTCAGGAGTTCGTTGATAAGAATCCAAACGACTCTCTTGATGCGAATGAAAAAACAGCTCAAGAATTATTGCGGTTAACTCATTTGACGATTAAAAAAGTTACTCGCGATATTGAAGATGAGAAGTTTAATACAGCCGTGGCTTCGATGATGGAAATGGTCAATGGTCTGTATAAGATAAAAGAGTCGCACGGAATTGACATGTCAGATGAATGGCGATTTGCATTAGAAAGCTTGATTCAGATTTTGGCGCCTTTTGCTCCGCATATCACAGAGGAATTGTGGCATGAAATGGGTCATGATGATACGGTTCACGTTGGTCACTGGCCAAAGTGGGATGAAAAATATCTAAAGAGCGATACGATTACTATTATAGTTCAAGTGAACGGCAAGCTTCGTGCGAAACTTGAACTGCCGAGTGATATGGATAAGCAGGGTGTTGAAGCGGCGGCTCTGGCTGATGAAAATGTCCAGAAATTCACAAACAATAAACCACCTAAAAAGATGGTTTATGTTCCAGGCAAGCTGGTGAATATTGTGGTTTAGGAAATAATCTACCTTTTATTATTGTAAAAAGTTAGTATCATTATCTAATTTGCAGGCAAGCTCTTGAGATTGTCTAATAAAAAAGGTATAATGGTACGTAAGTTTTATGACAACCTAAAAGAGGAGAATAAATTATGGCACAACCTAAGAAACAGAGTAGCCCACGTAAAACTGGTCTTCGTCGCAGCCACTTGGTATTAAAATTGGCACGTCGTGTTAACGCAACTTCACCAGTTAAGGTGAAGACAACCAAGCGTGAAACTGGTAAAACAACAAAATAATAATTACGAACAGGACGCTTAATAATGGCATCAAACCGTCATTTGGGACGAATTGTCGCACTGCAAACACTTTATGAACATGAATTTCGCAAAGAGGTTGGTGATAGCGATGTTGATTATAAGACTATTTTAAAGCGTAATTTGGCTGAATATAAATCATCGGTTGACGATATTGAATTTATTGATAATTTGATCAGTGGCGTACTTTCGACGCAGAGTCAATTGGACGAGAAATTGCAGCCATTGGCGCCAGAATGGCCCATCAGTCAGTTGCCGCGAATTGATCGGGCGGTACTTAGAATTGGTTTATATGAATTGCTATATTGTGCAGATACCGTTCCGCCGAAAGTGGTAATTAACGAAGCGGTAGAATTAGCAAAAGCGTTCGGTTCGGATAACTCGGGTAAGTTTGTGAATGGCGTGCTTGGCACGGCACTCCGTACTCTCGTGGAGGAGTCCGACAGTGAGAACAAGCAACTTTGATAAGATAAAAAAATATTTTGGTGGCAGCAAAAAGCCATTGATTCAGGAAATTGTACGCGAGCCAACTGCCGGTGGCGTGATTTTTCGTCGTAATAAAAAGGGCGAGGCAGAGTTTTTGCTATATCAAGACGCTCGCGACCGCTGGACAATTCCCAAAGGGCACATTGAGCCAGGTGAAACAGCTCAGGTGACGGCTCGTAGGGAAATCGGCGAGGAAACTGGGCTGAAGAAAATTGAACTTCACGGCTGGCTGGGCAAGGTGAATTTTCGCTATCGTCGAATTGATAAATTGGTATTGATGACAACGCAAGTTTATCTGGTTAAGGCGTTGGATCCTAATGAGAAACTCCAAAAGGAAGAGTGGATGAATGGTCTTAAATGGTTTAGTTTTCATGAGGCGCTGGATGAAGTTGAATATGAAGATATTGGCAAGCTGATTCTTTTGGCAATGAAACGAATTAGACAGGAGAATTTATAAATGAACGGAATGAACACTGCGCCATATCAAGATTTTGCGCGCGAAAAATTAGGTTTTGAATTTACGAATTTGGATTTGCTGATTACAGCTTTGACTCACCGTAGCTATGTGAATGAGCACCGAAAATCCGTTCATCACCACAATGAGCGCTTGGAATTTTTAGGTGATGCGGTTTTGGAATTGGCGGTAACAGAATATTTGTTTACGCATTTTTCTGAGCCAGAGGGAATTTTGACTGCTTGGCGGGCAGCTTTGGTGCGAACGGAAAGTATTGGCGATGCTGGTGATAAGCTGGGCTATGGTCCGCTGATTCGTATGTCAAAGGGCGAGAAGAACGGCTCGGAGCGAGCGCATTTACAGATTTTAGCTAATGCGTTTGAGGCGGTAATCGGCGCAATTTATTTGGAGCGTGGCTTTGACGATGCTCGCGATTTTATTCACAAGCATATAATTGTTAAGTTGGACGGAATTTTGGAGTCTGGCAGTTGGCGTGATCCGAAGTCATATTTGCAGGAGATTTCTCAGCGAGTTGACAATCAAACGCCGGTATATAAAGTCTTGAGCGAAGAGGGTCCAGACCACGACAAAGTCTTTACTCTTGGGGTTTTTGTTGGCGATAATATGATGGGGCGAGGCATTGGTCCATCTAAGCAAGTTGCTCAACAGCAGGCTGCTCGTGCTGCAATTGCTAAATATAAAGAATCTGGCGAGAAATAATTAAAGTTTGCACGGCGTAAACTGCTCGTGTATAATGAGAATACAGTTTAATTCCAGGAGGAGGGGCAGAATGTCAACAATAGATCAGCAGTTTGTAGAATATACTGTAAAGGCGTTGGTTGGACATCCAGAAGATGTCGTAGTAGACCGAACAATTGATGAAAAAGGCGTTTTACTAACATTGACAGTTAATCCGGCAGATTTGGGTCGAGTCATTGGTAAGCGCGGCAGTACGGCACAGAGCTTGCGTACACTTCTGCGAGCTTTGGGCGCAAAGAATGACGCTCGATATAACTTGAAGATCGTTAACAATGATGGTTTTTCTGGCGCACGCGAAGAAAATGATTATAACGGTGATGCTTCTGTGGATAACTCAACAGATGAAGCTGTGGAAAATGAATCATCTTACGCAGAAAACACCAGAAAAGAGCTTGCAGAACTCGACGATCTTGATATATAATTAAAACCAGTTCAAGCACAGACATTATGCGAGAACAGCTCTATGCGAGACAATGGGAAACCATTGAGAGCCTTATTTGTGCTAAAAAACCGTCCTTATTGGGGCGGTTTTTTGGTGGGGAATAATTTCTGCAAAAAGACATGAAAATAGCCCGCCAAGAGGCTCAGGCGAGCTATTCTCATTGGCGGGCTTTAGCCCTTGCGCGGGACGAGCGCCCATGTCGGGTTCGAATTATCCCACAGTTGATAGTCGTATTTCGTAATCATCCGAGAGAAGTGCCTCTGGTACTCCTCTGGGTAGTAGATCCTATACAAGCAGACTTCGGGTGAGCAGTAACGAAGGAATACGCTCGCAAGATCACCTCCAACGACTTCCTCAAGGAAGTCGTACAGGCCAATCTTGGGAACACCCCCCGTCCAGGAAATCTCGCTAAGACGCCGGTCGAGTTCGGCATATTCATAGTCCAGATTTTCTTCGTGAGAATAGTGCAAACCGATGCCGTTAATGGTGATAGTACAACCATCATATCGGGAGGTCAAGGCGATCCCGCCATTATCCGTGAGCCGAATAGTGCTGATCTCGCATAGAGATAAAATCTTTGATGCCGCTTCCTTCGACTTCTCGTCGCAGGGTTTCGGCTCCGTATCGGTTAAAACGGTGATGGTGATGGAGACATGACCATCACCCTTCTCCTTTACCGTAGAGTATTGGAGGAGATTGCATTTGGCGAGAGTTTCCATCCACCAACCGGGATTGTTGTGCATAACTCTTGTCCTTCTATGTAAGGGGCTACTTCTGTTCGGTTGAACAGAAGTTAATACATATATATCATACCTGGACAAAAAAGTCAACACTTGCTACACTGTAACAGATGAGAAAGTTTCAAGTAATTACGCTTTTCCCAGAAATGACGACGGGAGTTTTTAATAATTCTATGATGTGGAAGGCTCAGAAAGACGGTATCGTGGAGCTTACGACGGTGAATCTGCGGGAGTTTGGTTTGGGTCCTCGTCGTCAGGTTGACGATACTCCTTATGGCGGCGGCGACGGGATGCTTCTTATGATTGAACCGTTATGGAAAGCGGTAGAATTTGCGAAATCTCAAGATAAAACGGCAAAGGTCGTATTAATGAGTCCGCGAGGGCAACGCTGGAAGCAGGCTAAAGCCCAGGAAGAAGCCGATGATGACAGGGGTGTGATATTTATTTGCGGGCGATACGAGGGTGTTGATGAGCGAATTTTGGAACTAGTTGATGAGCAATGGAGTATCGGTGATTTTGTGCTGACGGGCGGAGAGTTGGCGGCAATGATGATGATTGATTCTATTGTTAGGTTGATTCCTGGAGTCTTGGGCGGCGAAAAGTCTGCGGAAATTGAAAGTTTTTCAGATGGAGAAACGTTGGAGTTTCCACAATATACACGACCTGAGGAGTTTAAAGGTTTACGTGTGCCGGATGTTTTATTGAGCGGACACCACGGAAAAATTGCCGAGTGGCGCGCTGAACAATCGCGGATATTGACCAATAAAAATACCCCATAGAGACGGGGTATTTTAAGTTGTGGTGGATTTGTCGTAGAGCGAAAGATACTGTTTTATGGTGTTTATTTTTGTAACGTTCGCTGATTTAACTTTATGACGTTTTTATAAAAAGTGCAAGTGCTTTCGTAAAAAATACAACAAGCTTGAGCTTTTTTGACGCGCAAGCTATACTGAAATTATGTCTAGAAAAGTGAATAAAATTGTTAAATTGATTGCAGGACTATTGATAATAGTGCCATTATTATGTCAATTGTTTACGTTTGAGAAGTTTCCTGCGGTCCTTACTTCTGCAGGGATTATGTCATATTTAAGCCTTCCGATTGCGATAATATTGGTGGTTGTTGAGCTGATGTCGTTGCCGTTTTTAATTGATATGAATATACCAAAAAGAATTACTCTGACAAGCAGAGTGGCTGGGTTTTTGAGTTTGGGGGTTATGACTGTAATTAGTTTTTTGGCGTTTGTGAATGGGTATGTGGCGGTGATATTTGGTGCAACGATAAAGAATGTGAACAATGTGACTGCGATTTTTCTGGTATTCATGATGTGGGCTTTGCTGATCTGTGCAAATTTACCAACGAAAAAAACAGCCAAATAATTGGCTGCTGAATTTCAAACTTGGCTGGCGTAAAAATACGACAAATGAACCTCTAGCGATTAGCAAATTGCTTTTAGTAGTTAGAGCTCGGATTGATGAATAAAGCAAAATAAATAATTTATTACTAAAATCTTCTTTGATATATAATAAAAAGATTTTTCTACTTCTCATAATAAAACAAAAGTCAAATAAAGTCAAATTATTAATTTCTGTTTTTCTTCAGTGCATATATATTTAACTTTT
>CALJRR010000034.1 GCA_937976315.1 uncultured Candidatus Saccharibacteria bacterium
TTCGTAAAACATACGGACTAGCCGAAAAATCCGAAGTCACCGACTTACTGTCGCCGTCAGCCAAAACCAACGCCGTCAAGTTAGTCGCCTGCGAGGCAAGCAATCCCATTGTCTGATAAGCGCCATCAACGCCACTTTCCGACTCCAGATAGCTAATTATATCGTGAACCTTATCATAATCACCCGCCAGCGCCGAAACAAACAAATCAAACACATTTTCTGTCCTCGCCAGAGGTATGAAGTTGTCGATTAAATCATCCGTCACTTTTTCCGCCAGCGCCAATTGATCCAAAAAATTACTCAGTCGCAACTGATCAAATCCCAAACGATCAATGATTATCTCTGCTTGACGATTCGTTAACTCACACCCACGAGCCTTCGCCTCCGCCACACACCACTTTAAAAGCTGCGGTTTTTGACGATCACTAAGCGGTGAAAATTCCTGAACTTTGGCATTTTTCTGTAGCCACTTATATGTTTTTGTTCGCTTATCAATTTTATCTTCAGCCAGAATAATCGTCCTGTCATCGTCAAACTTCATATCTGGAAGTTGCGACCAAATCTCAGAATTTTCGCCTAGTTTTGAAATCAAATACACCGACGAGTTCATAAACAGCGTCTGCCCAATTGCTATTTCATGCATTCCAGCCAGCGTCAAATCTTCGCCATCATGTCGCGCCACTTTTTCATCGCCAATCAGCTTGGCAATTGCCTGCCGTTTCTCGAATTCATTTTCGCCGTAAAAAAGGTAAATCACTTCGCCTCCACTTGGCAAACTGGACAAATATGCGTACCGCGTCCAGAAACTTTCATCTTAACAATCTCTTGATCAGGATGACGATGGCACGGCTGACCTTCCCGACGAAATACGTGCGCAAACGACAGATAATTGCCCTTCCTGCCTTCAGCGTCAACATAATTTTTATCCGTCGAGCCGCCCTGATTAATGCTCAATTGTAAAATCTGGCGCAGTTCATTAAACAAATCTTCCAATTGGTCATCACTAACATTTTTGACGCGCGTCTGAGGGTGAATTTTCGCAGCCCACAGAGCTTCATCAGCATAAATATTACCAACCCCTGCAATCACCGACTGGTCAAGAAACGCCGGCTTTATCATCGAATTTTGCCGACGACGAATTCGCTTAATAAAGTCACCCGCCTCGGTTTTTTTATCGAGCGGTTCCGGACCAACTTTATGCATAAATGGCAAATTTTCTATCTCATCAGTCGGCATCAATTTCATCCAGCCAAACTTACGCTGATCATTGAAAAATAAGTGTGAACCATCCGCAAAATCAATTTGTACGCGCGTCGATTTATCTGGCAATTCACCAATCAAGCTATCATTCGGATGACCACCAGCAAAACTATTAGCCCCACGAAAAATCAATTGCCCAGTCATCTTAAGATGTATCACCAGCGAATAACGCGTATCAAGATCAATCATCAATACTTTTGCACGACGTCGCACCGCCGTTACGTGCGCACCATATAAAAATTGTTTAACGTCAGTGGGCGAATTCGGAAAACTCTTTGGTGAATCAAATACCGTCGCTCGCACAACAGCCTGACCTGGCAGTAAATCCGCCAAACCGCGACGAACTGTCTCAACTTCGGGTAGCTCGGGCATTCGACGAGTCCTACAGCTTAAACAAAGCTTCTTCTTGACTTAGGCCAATTCCAGCCGCCATTTTCTTGCCGTCAGGAATTTGCTTCAAAAACATATCTAAAATCTCGTTTACATTAGCTTGCGCCGAGCCTTTAGAGCCGCTACAATCCGACGTCCACAAACTCTTCACAACGGAATTGTCCTTCAAAGTTTCGAACTTGTAAATTTTACCGCTAGCACAAATTCCCCGCAAATCGTTTTGCTGCTCAGTTAGCGGCGTACCTTCCATCATTTTTCGCTTATCAAGTGCATAAACCAGCTCCGTATAAGCCCTGCTGTTATTGTCCAATTTTTTCTCTGCAATCGGCTTGTCCAAATATCCCTCGTACGTCGTCATTTCGCGAGATTCTGGCGAAATAGTGATGCTGTATGAGCGGAAATTCTCATTCGCTACAATTGGTCCGCGCACTGTCAATCGAACCGCGCTTCCTACGTCCGTCGACAACAAAGCAACTTGCCCTACATTAACATTCTGATCCGTTGTTTGACCTGAATCGTTTTTGCCAAATAATGCTCGACCAATCGCAATAACCGCCGCTACCGCCACAACTGTGATAACAATAACCAGCAAAATTGGTACAAATCGAGAAAATGAATTTCGTCGTTGAGTATATTTCATGGCGTAATTATACCATATTTTCTACACTTCACCCCAATTTACGCCCGTACCGACATCTACTTTCAATTTAATCGGCAATTCTGGACAAACGCCTTCCATTTCCGCTTTCATAATCTCGCTTACTTCCTGGACGTCTTCAGGTTTGCATTCCACCAAAATCGAATCATGAACCTGTAAAATCGCATCAGCCAAGCCCGACAATTTATCCTCCAGCCGAATCATCGCTAATTTCATCAAATCCGCCTCCGTACCTTGAATTGGCATATTCATCGCAGCCCTTTCCGCCGAAGATCGCACCATAAAATTGCTCGATTTTACATCAGGCGTTGGTCGTCGCCTGCCAAAATACGTTTCAACAAATCCCTGTTCCCGCGCTTGAGTCAGAATTTTATCCAAGTACTGACGAATCGGCTTTCGCACCTCAAAATAATGATCAATAAACTTTTTCGCCTCTGTAAATGACATTCCCGTAGCCGCTGCCAAACCGTGCGGGCTCATTCCGTAAAGTACACCAAAATTGATCACTTTCGCTGCTCGACGCTGAGATTTGCTCACTTCGTCAATCGATATTCCGTATGTTTCCGCCGCCGTTTTTGCGTGGATATCAACATCGCTATTAAAGTCTTCGATCAACTTCTCGTCGCCCGCCAGCACAGCCGCCAACCTCAGCTCAAATTGCGAATAATCTGCGCCGACAAAAACTTTGCCATCACTCGGAACAAACGCCTGGCGAATTTTCCTGCCCAGTTCAGTCCGTACCGGAATATTCTGCAAATTCGGATTCGTGCTGCTCAGTCGCCCCGTGCTGGTTACATCCTGATTAAACGTGGTGTGAATTCGCCCATCAGTCGCCATCAATTTTGGTAACGCCTCAATGTATGTGCTAATCAATTTGGTCAATTCTCGATACCGCTCAATCAACTCAATAATTGGATGCTGTCCACGTAATTTGTCCAACTCTTTTTGACCTGTTGAATATCCAGTTTTTCCCTTTTTTATGCCCGCAGTCGGTAATTGCAATTTGGTAAACAAAACCTCAGAAAGTTGCGCTGGACTAGACGCGTTAAACTCGTATCCTGCCATGGAATACATTTGTTGTTCAAGCTCACCAACTTCCGCCGCCAGCTCATCACCCATCTGTTTTAATAGCGTATCGTCCAACTTCATACCGCGTTTTTCCATCTGGAATAGCGCCCAAATTACCGGAAAATCAAACTCGTAAGCCACGCGTGCAATTTGTGAATTGTTCGACATGTAAACTTTTTGTTCACGATAAATTTTATGCAAGCGAGCCAATTGATAAGGCGCGGAATTGTCGTCAGAAAAATCACCAGAAAGTGCATTCAAACTACGATCACGCTTCAGTGGATCAATCAAAAACGCCGCCTGCCCAACATCCCAAACTTCGTGAAAACGCACCGCCACGCCATGATTATCCAGCGCATGATACAACTGCTTAACGTCCGCCGCGACCACAGTTCCCTGCGCCAGTAATTGCCACACAGATTGACTAATTTCATCAATTTTCGCCGTCCACGCTGACTCAGGATTCGAGCTTATGTAAATTACATCAGGCTCCGACGAATCGATATATATTATATTTTCCGCCTCAAACATCGGCATGTCGGGCAATTTTTCAGTTCGTGGAATATCCAACTTCGGTTCTTCTTTTTTCTCATTTTCCGCCGCTTGCATCGTTCGCGGTAATCGTCCAATCAGTGAATTAAACTCCAACTTCTGCAGAATTTCCGTTACTCGCGCAAAATCGCAATCATTAACATCTGCCACATCCCAGTCCAAATCAATCGGCGCGTCCGTCCAAATTTCCGCCACTTGCTTGGTTAAATATGCCGACTCACGACCATTTTCCAGCTTCGTTCGCAAAGCGCCTTTTTGCTCGTCCAGATGCTTGTAAACTCCGTCTAATGTTTCATATTCTTGCAATAATTTCACCGCCGTCTTCTCGCCAATTCCCGGCACTCCCGGCAAATTATCACTAGAATCACCCTTTAGCGCCTTCAAATCTAAAAATTGTTCCGTCCGAATTCCGTATTTTTCTTCAAAGTGTTCCGCCGTAAATTCTTCGATATTCCTTAAACCATTTTTCATGGCGTAAACTTTGGTCATCGGTGATATCAATTGCAATGCGTCCAAATCCGACGTTATCAAGCACGTTTCAATTCCGCGAGATTCCGCTTGCCTGGCAAACGCGCCCAGAATGTCGTCCGCCTCGTAATCATCAATTTCATAAAGCGGCCAGCCAAACGCATCAAGCAACTCGTGTAAAATCGGAATTTGCTGGTAAAAGTCATCTGGCGCTGGCTTGCGACCAGCTTTATATTCTGGATATAATTCCCGCCGCTTGCGAATATTCGTGCCTCGTTTATCCCAAGCTACCGCCACGTAATCCGGCTCCAATTTCTTAATCAGCTCAATTGCCAAACTTACAAATCCGTACACTCCGCCAGTTGGAGTTCCGTCAGCCATCGACAATCCCGGCATAGCATAATAACCTCGGTAAAACACCGACTTTCCATCAATAACCGCCAAACGTTTCATGTATTTAGTATAGCACTTGTACCAAGCAATGAATAACAACCATACCCGCCACCCACCTTGTCCGCCCTGATAGCATATTATGCTACTGACCAGTATCGCAAAGAGCCCAAGCCGGCCACATTATAATGCTATAATGAAGATATCGCGCGAGCTACTAAAAGACAGTGCGGGCCGATAAATCACGGGGGGTAAAAGTATGTTTGAAGGCAAGACATTTGAATACGATCCGGGTTATGATCCGGAACGGCTTGACGGTGGTGGCGATAACACCGAATCTACACCAGAGCGCAACCGCGAAGTGACACCGCTCATCATTAACGTTAATTGCCCAGAATATAGCGTCACGTCCGAAAATCCATATCGCTACGATGCCAACCCACCCCGCCCGCTTGATACCATAGCCGCTACAATTGAAGCACCAATTCGCCAACATTTTATGGGTCGGAATATACTGCTGCGCGGTATCCAGTCGGCACACTTTGGCGTAAGCGATCGCCAGCAACTCATCAAGGAAATAGTCGCCAGAGGAGGCGATAGCTTCACGGTGCAATCTGCTGACCCAACCTATGACATGCATGCTCGACGATGCGACAACTATAGCGGCGAGGAAATTTTCGCCCTGCTACAGGCGTTTCATACTTACAAACCCAAGTGCGATGAGCTACCGCTCGCTCCTGTTGATATCTGGCAGGTGTTCGACGGCGAGAGTTACGAAGAAATCGAGTATCTCCATCCCCGGCACAAGATACCTACGCGCGACCGCTAGTAAACTG
>CALJRR010000035.1 GCA_937976315.1 uncultured Candidatus Saccharibacteria bacterium
GTTGCCAAGCTTTATCGTCCGCGTAGTGGCGTAACGAAATGGAATAAAGATATTATTGAGCGCGTCATTACTATTTTATACAGCAAGGCGGATGCGGTGATTGCCCTGTCGCGTAAAAGCCGTGATCAATTGGAATCTTGGCAGACTGAAGATTATACGTACGATGTTACTTTAATGCCAAACGGCGTGAATGCTCTTCCGCGGGCGAGCGCGAAGCGAGTTGCAGAATTTCGCGAGCAATGGGGTCTTAATGAAAAAGATGAAGTGTTTGGCTTTGTGGGGCGTTTGGGAGAGGAAAAGAATTTGCCAATTTTGATTCAGGCGTTTAGCGAGTTTATTGCCGAAGCTCGTCCGAAATCGAAGCTATTGTTTGTCGGTGATTTTGAATATCGAAAGACTTTGGAAAAAATGGCAGCCGAGACGGATTTTGCGGATAGGATTATATTTACTGGCGCTATGCCGCGAGAAGATTTAGGCGTGGCGTATAAAGTGATGAATGTGTTTGCTTTTCCTTCGCTTAAAGATACGCAAGGCTGGGTTCTTCATGAAGCTGCTCACGCCGGAAAGCCGATTGTTATTATTGACAAGGAAGTTTCAGAGGTCGTGAAGGATGGGGTTAATGGCTATTTTGCGGAGAACAATCCAGAAAGTGTCGCGGAAAAAGTAATTGCAATTCTAAAAAGTCCGAAAAAACAAGCGGAGTTTAGCGCTGAAAGTAAGAAGCTGGCTAATAAATTCACGGAGCGCAGTCAAGTGAAGAAGCTTGAAAAACTTTATGAAAATCTGATTCAAGTGCGCGAAAATCAATAAATTCTGAGCCTAGTTCGTAGTCAATGCGATTATATATTGGAGATGAGTCGCCTGGTTTCTCGGTCTTGGTCGCGGCGTTTGATGGTTTGGCGCTTGTCGTAATTTTTCTTACCTTTTCTGAGTGCACTTACACCTTTAATGAATTTTCCGTTGGTCAACAATTTGGTTGGGACAATTGTCATTCCCTGTTTTTTGGCTTCTGTAAAATTGGACAATTGTTTTTTACTTACCAATAATTTCCGCGCCGAAGTGTCGACTGAGCGACTATTTGCTTCTCCGCGAACGTTTAATCGCAGTGAAAAGCTGGCGTTATTTAGCCACAATTCGCCGTTTCTTAAGCTAACAAATGAGCCTTTAAGTTGGACGTGTCCTTCTCTGGCGGCTCGTACTTCCATTCCAGTTAAAACCAAGCCGGCAACGATTTCTTCGCCAAGTTCATAATCAAACCGTGCGCGACGATTGACAATGTTCTGTGTGGCTGGTTTTTTGGCTTTTGGCTTTGACATGAATTATATTATAGCAAAACTTAACGCGACAGTATATTTAGGCTAGTTTGGTGCGGCTGAAATATGACTTATGTTACAATATCTCAAGCATGATAGCCGACATTCACATTACTGAGAAAAGTTTTGGCGATAAGACGTTGATGAAAGACGTCAAGTTCAGCGTGGACGACGGCGAGAAAGTTGGTGTGGTTGGTCGTAACGGTGTTGGCAAGTCGACGCTGTTTGGAATATTGAGCGGAAAAGATACTGATTATACGGGCGAAGTTATTTTTCGGCGCGGCATTACGGTTGCGACTACCGCTCAGGAGCATCATGGATTGGGCGATCAAACGGTCATTTCGTATATTCTTGGTGGACTTCCAGAATATTCCAAGCTTAAGAAAATCATCGATGAATATCCGCTGACTATGGGCGACAATATGCGAAAAATTGAGGAATATACGCAAGCCCTGGAACGATTTGACCAAAAAGGATTTTATCAAGTTGAAGAAAAAATTGAGCGAGAGCTGAGTAATTTTCAATTAGACGGTTATGGTGATCGGAAGATTTCTTCCCTGTCTGGCGGTCAAAAAAGGCTGGTGGAAATTGTTAAAATTATGCACTCGGAGGCGCATTTGGCGCTGATTGACGAGCCGACAAACCACATGGATTACGTTGCGAAACAGCAGTTTATTGATTGGATGAATTCGCAGCCGCATCAAGCGATGTTGATAATTACGCATGACCGAGACGTGCTTGGGCAAGTTGATCGAATAGTTGAGATTAAGGACGGACAAGCCGTTAGTTACCGTGGAAATTACGACGCGTATTTGAAGCAGAACGCTCAAGCTACGACGGCTGGAATGAATAATTTTGAGCAGATTGAGAAGCGAATTGTTAACCTGAAACAAAAAGTTTTGGATTATCAGCGGCTTAAGGAAAAGTCGCGTAATCCTGGCACGATTCAGAAATTTAAGCGTTTGGAGAACGAGGCGCGAGCGGAGCTGGCGGAATTATCAGAAATGGAAAAGCCGACGTTTTGGATTGACAAAGAATCTGCTAGTCAATTGGATTATAAATCGGCTGAGCGTTACGGAAAATTCAAGTCGCGTAATATTCGCTTGAGTATGAAGGATGCGTCCAGTCGCAGTCAGCATGTGTTGGTTCGTGTGGAAAATGCGGCGGTTGGGATTGGTGAGCGGATATTGTTTGAGGACGTGAATATTGATTTGCGCGAAGGTGAAGCGATTGAAATTAGAGGTCGCAATGGCGCTGGTAAGACTACGTTGATTCGGATGATTTTGGCGTCGGGCAAGAGTCCTGACGGCGGTCCTATTCTTTATTCTGGCGATATTTTCCTTGATCCGCAGGTTCGAATTGGTGTTTATGAGCAAGAAATTGACGAGCGATATTTGTCTGATCCGCTAGAAAAAGCGATTGAAAAATTGTATATGAGTCGCGATTTGTCGATTTCTGATACGAAAATTCGGCAACTTTTGGCTGACTATTTGTTCACGGACGCCGATCGGATGACGCCGCTAGCTCGCTTGTCTGGCGGTCAAAAGGCGCGTTTTCAGATTATTGCTATGCTGGCGAACGACCCGCAACTGTTAGTTCTGGACGAGC
>CALJRR010000036.1 GCA_937976315.1 uncultured Candidatus Saccharibacteria bacterium
AAACCAACTGCCACACGCTTGGCGTCAGCAACATCTTCCGCCCACGGACAATGCATTCCAGGAAGATCTTCAGACCAGTTTTTCATATAAACACCCGTTACATCGTAACCCTGCTCAACCAAAAGTGCTGCAGCAACGGAGGAATCCACACCGCCCGACATTCCAACAAAAACTTTCTTACTCATCTAGACAACCCCATAGCAAATAGCCCAATTCTCATTAATTCACCCATTGCTAGCCACCAACCCCACGGCGTCAACCACCACCACGAACTCCAGTTTTTATCAGAAGCAACAGGATGACTTCGAATCTTCACGTCGTTAAATTGTGCCGAAAATTCGAGCTGCGCCCGACGCATATGATATCCACTTGTCACCAGAATCACATCTTCAATTTTTCGCGAATCGACAATTTTCTTCACTTCAGTGGCGTTTTGTCTAGTCGTCTCGGAAGATTCGTCCATAACAATGGCTTTCTCAGGAACACCGCTGTTAATCGCTCGCTGGTACATAGCCTTAGCATTGGACGGGCCAGTTTTATCGGCCGCTGCGCCCGACACAACAATCAACGGCGCCCAACCTTCTTTATATAGTTTAATAGCCTCGTCAGTTCGCGCATTCGTATCGCCACCGCTGACAACAACTATTGCATCAGCCTTACGACAATCGCCTTCACCCACGCCTTGACATTTTCCCAAATCATTCGGCGACAAATATGCACTAAGCCCAAAAATCACCAAAGCAGCAAAAATTATCAAGCCAACTAGTTTATAAATCATCGACGAGTCCTCTTCATTTCCGCTCGCACAGCTTCGATGATAAATTCGCCAGCTCGCTTTATATTCTCATCATTGTTCAACTTGCCTAAGGTAAGCCTTAGACTTCCGTCAATCTCTGATTCGCTCAGACCAACACTCGCTAGTACATGAGAACGCGTTCCAGAATTTGCCGCGCAAGCACTCCCCGTAGCCACCAAGACCCCTCGAGACTCCAATAAGAACACTAATCTTTCAGCATCAACTCCAGAAAATGATATATTCAAAAAACTCACCAAACTTTTTTTCATATCTGATGATATCAACATCTCAGGAAAAGCCTGCCTCAAATCTTTTACCAAATTTTCTCGCAACTTTCGCAGTCGCTTCACTTCAGCGGAACGTCGTTTTTGTGCCAATTCCAAAGCCGTCGCAAAACCAACCACGCCAGCAACGTTTTCGGTTCCACTGCGCAGCCCCAATTCTTGACCGCCACCAAAAATATTGGCTTTCAGCGTAACACCAGGTCGCACCCACAATAAACCAACCTGCTTTGGGCCGTAAACTTTTGCAGCGGATAGCGTCAACAGGTCAACACCTAGTCTTTTAATCTTCACGTCAATTAATGCAGCCGCCTGCGAAGCATCTGTATGAAAAATCAACGGTAAAGGTTCATCATTTTCTTGGCGTCTGAGTCGCTCGGCTTTTACAATTTCCGCAATTTCTTCAATTGGCTGGATGTATCCCAGCTCGTGGTTTACTAGCGCAATACTAACAAATCCAACGTCTGGCGTTAACATTTTTTTAACCGTGTTCGGGTCTATTCGTCCATTTTTCATTGGCGAAATTAGCTTCACTTCCGAACGCGCTTTCGCGGAATTAATAACCGAGTCATGCTCAATTGCCGAAATTAAACTTACGCCATTTGCTGCATTGAACGCCAGATTAACAGACTCAGTTGCTCCAGCTGTCATTATCAATTCATCAGCCATCACGCCCAAGCAGCGCGCCAGTCGCGCCTTCGCGTCTTGATATTCACGCTTTGTAAATATTGCTGGAGCGTACGGACTAGACGGATTGAAAAACTTTTCAGAAAAATATGGCAACATCGCCTCAACCACCAACGGGTCCATTGGCGTGGCAGCAGCATGATCAAGATAGATATAGTCTTTATTCACTTTTTTATTATATCAAAGCGGCTGACCGGTTTGCGGATCTTTCTTATATAATTGCCGAGAAACTCGCTCGTAATATTCCTTAGTTGCCAAGACAAAATTCTGAAGCTCGTCGCCCTCCAAGTAACTATAGCGATAATTCGGCTGAATCTTCAAAATTCCCTTTGGCTGCACTTCATAACGCGTCGTCAATTCTTGCCGGCCACCCTTACCGTCAGCAACTTCTTCATACCAAATCCAAGTATCTTTATCTAAATTAAAAAATTCTCGTCGCGCAACATACGCCGGCTTCTCGCCAAAAATTGTTGCGCCAATTTCACTTTCCAATTGGATTAGCTCGCGCTCGGTAAATTTCTTTAATGGACGATCTTTTTTACGGAATTTCAATAAAGACACCGCGTCGCTATCATCAGCAAAAACCAAACTTCGTACTTTTTTCAAAAACTTAGTCACCTACAACTCTCCTTAGTTTCGCCTTCACGTAAGTGTTGAAGTGAAATACCAATTGTCTGCACGGTTTTAAGCGGATTATTGTTAATATAGTCAAGACTTTTTCCATATCCACCAAGTGCTTTATTACATAAATCAACCGCCCCATTACCAGTAGTCATCCTGGAGGTATTTTCAATATCAATCGCAGTCTTTCCCAATTCAGGATTTACCTTAGAATTACCATCGCGTCGCTCGGTATCAGAAAAAATAGCGGCAAGTTTTTCGCGAGCTTCAATTTCAGGTGTTTTTGTAACACATTCCGGCGTACTATTCATTTTCTCCACTTTCAAATGCCAAAAAGTTCTTTTGTGTTGTGAAGAGTAGCTTGGCCTAAAACATCAAAATCAATATTTCTCTGCTTTGCCCAATATTCAGCCACCAATCTCACATATTCTGGCTTGTTTATATTACCACGAAACGGCGCTGGTGTCAAGAACGGCGCGTCAGTTTCTAGCAATAATCGCTCCAGCGGGATTGAAGCGAACAATTCTTTCTGCGATTGATCTTTTGTGAATGTGCTAATTCCATTAAGTCCAACGTACAAATTTCGCGAAAAACCCTTTTCCAAATTATCACGCGTGTCCGTAAAACTATGCAACACGCCACGAAGCCCAGGAAAATTGTCAAAAATTGGCCAAAAATCATCCCAAACTGACGGCTGATCCTTCGCACCATCGCGAACATGAAAACTTACCGGCAAATCATAATCTATTGCCATTTGAAGTTGCGCCTCTAAGCCCTCAATTTGTGTTTCCCGCGGACTGTTATTGTAATAATAATCAAGCCCAATCTCACCAATTGCCACAATCAGAGAATTTTCCGTCTTATTCTCCAGCAAAGTTTTGACATCTCCCCAGCCATCTTTCGTATCGTGCGGATGAACGCCAATTGCTGCCCAAGTAAACTCATGATTCGCGGCAAATTCCACAGCTTGGCGGCTACTTCGCTGGTCAGTACCGACACAAATCATGCCAATATTCGCCTCGACCGTTTCTTTGTAAAACCTCTCGCGATTGTCCGTAAAAAATTCCGTATCATGCAAATGACAATGCGAATCTATCAGACGCAAACCCTCGGTCGCACTTTTCTTATCAGCCTCAATCATAAACTATTTAACCTGAGATTCTGTTTTCGGAGCGCGTGGATCTGGCGTGTGAATATATTTGCGCGGGAACAAAGGCGTCAATTCTGACGGCACGACACCACTAGCAAACATATCATGAATTTTCTCGGCAGTTTGCGGCATAAATGGGCGAAGCATGTCAGACACTTGCAATAATGTGCCACAAGCGTGCGCCAAGATCTCACTCAAATGCGACTCTGCTTCTGGATCTTTATCACGATTTTTAGCAACTTGCCAAGGCTGAACTCGCTCAATATATTGATTCAGAGAGCGAACAATTAGCCAAATTTCGTCCATTGCTTGATCGAACATATAGCTTTCCATCGCCTGACGATACGGTCCCATGTCATGCTCGGATTGTGGAGCGTCGCCAATAACGCCCGCTTGATAACTCTGCACCATTTTAGCGACTCGCTGAACCAAATTGCCCAAATCATTGCCAAGCTCACCATTATACGCAGCTTCAAACTTTTCCCAAGTAAAGTCGCCGTCATCTTGCGTTGGTACGTGGCGCAAGAAGTAATATCGAAACGCCTCGGCGTCGTAATCTGGAATAATATCGGCTGGACCAACACCATTTCCGAGACTCTTTGCCATTTTCATTCCGCCAGAATTGATAAATCCATGGACAAGTAAAACCTTCGGAAGCGGCAAATCCAGCGCCATGAGCATTGCTGGCCAAATACCAGCGTGGAAGCGCAGAATATCCTTACCGATAACTTGCACGTCAGCCGGCCAAAAAGATTGCCACTCTTCTGGACGATCAGGATAACCGATAACCGTAATGTAATTACTCAGGGCGTCTAACCAAACGTACATGACTTGATTATCATCGCCAGGAACTGGAACACCCCAGCTAAGATTTTTACGCGGGCGAGAAACCGACACGTCTTTCAGGCCGTCTTTCATCAATTCCAAAAACTCTTTTTTACGGAATTCAGGCACGATTCTCATTTTATTTGACTCAATTGCCTGACGAATATTGTCCGAAAAAGCGCTTGTCTTAAAATAGTAATTTTCCTCACTCAAACGCTGATACGGAGTTTGGTGATCTGGACAAACCCCATTATTATCGGCAGCTTCTTTATCCGTAACGAAAGCTTCGCACCCCTGACAATACCAGCCTTCATACGAACCTTTGTAAATGTAACCAGCCTCAACGAGTTTCTGCCAAATATACTGCACCGCAGCAACGTGATGCGCGTCAGTTGTTCGAATAAAATCAGTCACTGAAATATTCAGCTCAGTGATCATCTTCTTAAAATTGACGTGCGTTTGATCGACGTATTCTTGAGGGGTTTGATTTTGACTAGCAGCTTTGGCGGCAATTTTATTGCCATGCTCATCCACGCCAGCTTGAAAACGAACTTCACGACCGTTCTGCCTGGAATATCGCGCCCACACGTCTGCCAACATATAATCCACGGCATGTCCAATGTGCGGTAAGCCGTTTACGTAAGGAATAGCGGTAGTAATGTAAGCGTGTTTCTTAGTCATAGGTAAATTATAGCAAATTCAACAGATCATGACCAATGATAAAGGGCGCTAATTGATGTGATATAATTATAATCACAATTTATTAGGAGGGGAGTTATGAACAAACTCATAAAAAACTTAACCGTAGCCGCAGCTATTAGCATTACTATAATCGGCGTCTACGCACCAGCAACAGCAAGTGCCAACGGAGGAAGCTGGCAGAGGGATTCAGTTGGATGGTGGTACAAAAATTCCAATGGAAGCTACCCAAAGAATGATTGGCAACGAATAGATGGCAAATGGTATTACTTTGATGGACGCGGATACATCACGCATAGCAAATGGGAGCGTATAAAGGATTATTGGTACTATTTCAACACTAGCGGTCACATGATAGAAAACGCCTGGGAAATGATTGGCGACAAATGGTACTACTTCGACAACAAAGGTCATATGCTATCCAATCAATGGGTCGGCGACTACTACGTCGGTAAAAATGGCGATATGTTAAAGAATACCGTCACACCAGACAACTATGTAGTTGGAAGCGACGGAAAATGGGACAAGAGATTTTCGAGAGAGCTAGCAGAAAAAGCAAGACTATATCTTAACCCAACCGGATCCAATATCTCTAAGAGGACTACAGCTGAATTGTTCTCACAAAGCCATAAGACTAATTACGACACAGTCATCGCACTAATGG
>CALJRR010000037.1 GCA_937976315.1 uncultured Candidatus Saccharibacteria bacterium
TCTTATCTTCGCGATATAAAGTCAGCCCAGCGGCCTTCGCGATCAAAGCAGGCGTTTGTTCAGCTGTGGTTATTTTCAGGCGTTTATTTCCATCGACGATTGTTATCGGACGAGCACGGAAAATATTGACCTGGTATTTTGCGCCGGTCAATTCCATATCAATATTTGGCTCAACCGCATCAATCTTTTCGTCAATCGTAATCTTAGCCGCACGCAAGGCCTGCCGAACGGTCAATGCGTTTGTGATAATGGTCTTTTCTTCACCGCGATCATAAATACGAACCAAATGCTCACCAGAAGTCTTTCCATCAGCAAACGAAACCATTGGAGTCGCAATCGCAACTAACACAGCTAATCCAATAATTTTTCCAAAAAATAAACCTTTTGCGCACATAATCATATAATGACTTGTAAACATAGTCAAATAAATTATACCAAATTAAACACTTTTTATCTATAGACTGCAACCAACTTACGCCACCAGCGTTAGTCTACCACCATTTTTGGCGATTCCATGCATTGTAAGCCCCGGCCCAACTACCATATCTACTTACGGCATAATTATTGAAAACTCTAATCTGGCAAACTGGATCGCTTTGCCAGTTTGGACAAGCCTGAGAAAGCTTATTTATATTCGTCTGACCGAGCCCAGCATATTGCCCATTTCTAGCCGTTGTCCGCCAAGTTGACTCTTTCGTAAAAATGAAATTCACATAGCCATAATCATCAGGGCTAATACCAGCCGCAGACATCCAATCCGAATGAGATCCAGAAGGTAAACTAACTTTCGTCCCCACAATCTCAATCTGCTTCTTTGGCTCTTTTGTCACAACACTAGCGATTTCCTTACGGCTCACCTCCACACCGTTCTTCATCTCGATTTCATAAGTGACATTTTTCTTACCGTTCTCGCCCGCCTGTTTTACTTCGCGGTATCCCGAATCTCGATTCGCATCTTGAACTTTTTCAACCTCAAATTTCACATCTTCTTCTGCGGTTATGGTTTGCTTGCCATTACGCCAAAGCTCAATTTTCATTCCAGGAATAATTTTTGCCGAACGATCCACAGATAGCGTATCATCTTTCTTTGGATCAATATTCTTCTCTTTCAATAGCTCGCCAACCGTCTTAGCATGTGTGCGAATGACAGATCCTTTGCCGTAAAGTACAAAATTAACCATCGATGCTCTGTCAATTTTCATCACCATGTTTGCGCCATCAACCGCCATATTATCGGAATTGGATAAAGTAGTTTTATCCTCTTCAAAAACTTCAATTCCAGCAACCTTCGCAATCAAAGCTGGTGTTTGTTCAGCTGTGGTTATTTTCAAGCGTTTATT
>CALJRR010000038.1 GCA_937976315.1 uncultured Candidatus Saccharibacteria bacterium
CTCTTTAAAATAGCGTTGCGGTAAAATTGGCAAATCCTTCTTATTCTCTGATTCAATTCTTTTACGCACAACCTCATCGCTCAACTCCGCCTCAGCTAGCGCATTATTATTGTCATCCATCGCCACATCAATTTCATTATTGACTTGAATAAAATCACGCACAGGCAAGGAATTTGACTCATTAGGAATAACTTTCTCAACCAGATCTTCCCTTGGAGTAGAATCTTCCAAAATCGGTGCAGAGCTTATATTATTTTCAGTCCCTATATAGTTATCTTTCTTTATAGGTAATTCTCTCGGCAATTTATCCTCTTCATCAACAGCCGGAGCTTGATTCTCAGAAGAGATATCTCCTTTATGAATGTCTACTTTTTTATCGACGTCTTTCGAGTCCATCAAGTTAATTTGACTAGCCGCCTCAGTCTCGTCCGGCTCTTCATTGATTTTCGGCGAGATATTTTCTTTGATTATTTTCGCACTTGGAATATTTTCCGATGACGCACTTTCACTATTCAAACATTCATCATCCGTCGGTTTATTCACTTCATTATTTTCCGCCGACACGCGTATCGACGCATCATCATCGCTCGCTTCCGACTTAACCGCAGGTTTTTCTGATACGGATTCAGTTTCATTTTCTGATGGATTTTTTTCAATCGACTCGGACGCCTTCTCTTTGTTATCAGCACTGACATATCCAGCAACAACAAAATCACAACCATCATTCATTAAGTCAGACAAATAACTCTCTGGCTCTTCTGTCGCCGGCTGTAAATTCTCTTCAGCAAAATTACGCATTCGTAATATTGAACAAGTTCCCGCCGCAGCACAACTGGCGCACGCTGCGCTGACTACGTTTTGGCAAATCTCCGATCGCCTTTCGTCACTCAAATATTCTTCTGTTGTTTCCGCTTCACTTTCCTCAGTAAATGACGTATCAATTTTCTCACCGCTAGCAACCGCTTTTACCAAATTTAATTCAGCCGCATCATCATCAATTTCTGCTGAAGATAGATCCTGAAAATTAACATCGCCATTCAACGCCGAGAAAACATTAAAATCGCCCGCTCCATTTGCCAAACCTTCGTTCATTGCTCAAAAAACGTCTCCGTCGAAATTTTCAATTCACTTACACCGGCGGCGGATAATTTTTGCCAAACATCTTTAACAAACGGCAGACTTCCACAAACCAAAAAATGCGCATCTTCTGGCGTTTCATGAACAATTTTTTCCACGTCAAATCGACCGTTAAACCAACCATCTTTTTCCTCGACTTGCTGGCGAGTACTAAACTTCTTCACTTTAATATTTGACGCCGCTAGCTCATTTCCAAAAACCATATATTCTGGCGATTTTTGGCTAAAATATAAAAACGTCGGCTGGCTAGAACTTGCCATAACGCTCCAGATTGGACTAAGTCCACAGCCCGCAGCAATTCCAACCAAAGGACTTTCTGTTTGCGGATTGAAATCGCCATAAGCGTGGCTAATTTGTAATTTATCGCCAACATTCCGTGAACATAAATAGCTAGAAAATTCACCACCAACATTCTTCACGGTAATTGACATTAGCTCATCGTCAGGAGTAGAAGAAATGCTATAAGCCTTCCCTTCACGCACGCTACTACCATCAATAAAAACCGTAATATATTGTCCGGCAGTAAAGTCGAACGGTCGCGCAAAATATAACGTCTTCACCTCAGGGTTTTCCTGACGGACGCGCACAATTTCAACCTCTAATGAATCACGCATTCTCCAACGTACCTTTCCATTATTTTCTGAGCTTCTCTAAATTCTTCGTCAGTAAAAGTGTGGTAATTCGCAAACTTTGGACTAATTGTCGTGCCAGTGCGAAAATGCTGCAAGGCAAATCTTTTCGCGCCCTTAACCAGTTCGCCAATCTTCTCAAAATCGCTAACTTCTAGTTGCTCGCGGACAATCGTCGTACGGAATTCGTGATCAATTCCCGAATCAATCATCAACCGAACATTCTCCTTGATCGCTTCCAAATCAATCGGTCGCGCCGCAATTTCAACATATTTTTCCAGCGGACCTTTTACATCCATCGCAATAAAATTGATCAGCCCTTCTTCAACCATTCCGCGAACTATATCTGGATGTGTGCCGTTGGTATCCAATTTAATATCAAAACCAAGTTTCTTAATCATCCGACATAATTCCGGCAAATCTTCATTTACCGTTGGCTCGCCGCCAGAAATCACCACGCCGTCCAGCCGACCAACTCGCGATTTTAGAAATATCATCACTTCATCAACTGGAATACTCGGCGCTAACCGTTCAGGTAATACCAATTCAGGATTATGGCAATAGCCGCAGCGCATATTGCAACCAGAGAGAAACAGAGCTGCCGCCACATGCCCTGGATAGTCCACGAGCGACAGCTTCTGAATTCCACCAATTGACACTTTAAGCTGCCGCGACGGCGCTAAGTCGCTGGTGTTCGGCGGCATCGTCATAATGCTCCCTCATTTCAAATTCCGCTTGCTTACCCTTATTCCATTGAGAAACTGGACGCAAGAAACCAACCACACGTGAATAAACTTCTGTCGATTCGCCACAATTTGGACATTCTGGATGCTCGCCAACAATATAGCCGTGATTCTTACAAATTGAGAAGCTTGGACTGAACGTGAAGTATGGCAATTTGTAATTTTCACAAATCGTTTTCACTAATTTTTTCAAAGTTTGCGGATCGTCCATGCGCTCGCCCAAGAAGAAGTGAATCACCGTGCCGCCCGTGTACTTGGTTTGCAAATTGTCCTGAAGATCCATCAACTCAAACAAATCGTCCGTATAATTAACTGGCAAGTGGCTAGAGTTGGTATAGAACGGACATTTAACTTCGACACCAATTCCGTTAGCAAAATGCGCTCGATCTGGGAAGCTGGCTTTATCAAGTTGTGCCAATCGATAAGTCGTGCCTTCAGCTGGCGTTGCCTCAAGATTGTAATTATTGCCAGTTTCCTTCTGATATTCCACCAAACGATCGCGCATAAAATCAAGCGTTTTCTCAGCAAAAGCCTTGCCTTTTTCCGTGCCAATATCAACGCCCAACAAATTAAGCGCTGCCTCATTCGTGCCGATCAAACCGATAGTTGAAAAATGGTTCTTCCAATATTGATTGAAACGCTGTTTAATGTTTCGCAAATAAAACTTGGTGTATGGGTACAGATTAGCGTCGGTCAATCGCTCCAAAACTTTGCGCTTGGTTTCCAAACTGTCCTTTGCCATATCCATAAGTTCAGCCAACCCCTTAAAGAATTCTTTCTCATTCTTGGATTTTAGCGCCAGTCGTGGCAAGTTTATCGTTACCACACCGACCGAACCAGTCATTGGATTCGAGCCAAATAAGCCACCGCCACGATATTCCAATTGACGATTATCAATACGCAATCGACAGCACATCGAGCGCGCATCTTCTGGATCCATGTCGGAATTAATGAAGTTTGAGAAGTACGGAATGCCGTATTTAGCGCTGGCTTCCCACAAACTTTCAATCACCGGATTATCCCAATTGAAATCCTTGGTGATATTAACCGTTGGAATTGGGAAGGTAAAGACTCGACCATTAGCGTCGCCCTCAGAAAGAACTTCCAACAGCGCCTTGTTTAACATATTCATTTCTTCTTGATATTCACCATAAGTCGTGTCCTGCATTTCGCCACCAATAATCACTGGATTATCTGCCATGTGTTTTGGACATTCAAGGTCAAGTGTAATGTTGGTAAACGGCGTCTGGAAACCAACACGAGTCGGCACGTTGACATTAAAGACGAATTCTTGAATAGCCTGTTTTACTTCTTTATAGCTCAATTTGTCGGCACGAATAAACGGCGCTAATAGCGTGTCAAAATCAGAGAAAGCCTGCGCACCAGCCGCTTCGCCCTGTAATGTATAAAAGAAGTTTACGACTTGACCAAGTGCTGATCGGAAATGCTTAGCTGGCTTAGAGGCAACCTTACCAGCCACGCCAGTAAATCCTTCTTGCAATAAGTCA
The DNA here is from genome assembly GCA_937976315.1 of uncultured Candidatus Saccharibacteria bacterium. Taxonomy (GTDB): domain Bacteria; phylum Patescibacteriota; class Saccharimonadia; order Saccharimonadales; family Saccharimonadaceae; genus Nanosynbacter. The sequence goes on from CALJRR010000038.1 coordinate 4,018, forward strand.
GTCAAGTCCCAACCAACACAATAAACACTTAGCAAGTTAAGGTCGTGAATGTGCAAGTCGCCTTCTTTATGAGCTTGTCCAATCTTCGATGTATAAATTTTATCCAGCCAGTAAGTCTTCGTAATCTCCGCTGAAACATAGTTATTCAAACCCTGAAGACTGTAACCCATATTAGAGTTTTCATTAACTTTCCAGTCCAAATTTTCCAGATATTTATCAATCAAATCAACGTGCGCATTAGAGGTAATTTCGCGCAATTTTTTATGCTGATCGCGGTAAATAATATATGCCTTTGCTGTTTTCTTAAACTTAGAGTCAATCAACGCATCCTCAACAATGTCCTGAATATCTTCAACGCTTGGTAGACGCTTTTGGTTACGAGTTTCCAAAACGCCCAAAACTTTGTCGGTCAATTCAACTGCCTGAGCGGCGTCAAATTCACCAGTTTCCAGTCCTGCTTTTTCAATTGCTTTTTCAATTTTTTTTCGATCAAATTTAGCAGTTCGACCATCGCGTTTT
>CALJRR010000039.1 GCA_937976315.1 uncultured Candidatus Saccharibacteria bacterium
TAAGTATTGGTCGTTCAATTTTTTTCAAGAGACTAAGCATGACAAAAGCCTATTTTCCTTTCCTTATGGATGGATTATATCACAATGAGATATAATTAGCTTATGAAATTATTTTCCTGGAACGTAAACGGTATTCGTGCAGTCATCAACAAGGGCGAATTCGCGAAGTTTATCAACACGTACGATCCAGATATTTTGTGCCTACAAGAAACCAAAGCCACCAGAGATCAAGTTGAAATTGACCTGCCAAATTATCACGAACATTTCTATTCCGCCGCCAAAAAAGGCTATTCTGGCACGGCGATTTTCTCAAAAATCCCACCCTTAAGCTGGCGCGACAGTTTTCCGCCAAACATCATTGAAAGGTTTGATTTAACGGGCGACGAATACGGCAATCCAGCCGACGAAGGACGAATTATTACCGCCGAGTTTGACGATTTTTGGGTTGTCAATTGCTATACTCCGAACTCAAAAGGGGATTTGAGCCGATTGGACTTGCGATATAAAAAATGGGACAAGGCGGTGTTGGCTTATCTGGAAGAGCTGGAATTGTCAAAGCCAGTCCTTTATTGCGGCGATATGAACGTGGCACATCAGGAAATTGACTTGGCAAACCCAAGACCCAACATCGGCAAGCACGGCTTCACCGACGAAGAGCGGGAAGGTTTTCAGAACTATTTGGACGCTGGATTTACGGACACTTTCCGGGCGGCTTTCCCCGAAAAAACTGGCGCGTACACTTGGTGGACGCATTGGGCAAATGCCAGGGCGCGAAATGTCGGTTGGCGGATTGACTATTGGCTGGCGTCGCGTGAAATTGCAAATCACGTTACTAATCCGCAAATTCATCCAGAACAAATGGGCAGCGATCATTGCCCAGTAAGTATTGAGGTAAATTTGTAATGGATATGAAATTTTGGCAAAAACAAGAACCAGGGAAGCCACTTTTTCCAGATGTCGAATGGAACAAGCCAGAACGACGCGACCAAGCGGGAAAATTAGGGATTATCGGCGGCAACAAATTAGGCTTTTTGGCGGTGGCAGAAAGTTACCAAGAATCCCTTAAAACCGGCGTGGGCGAGGCTCGTGTTTTACTGCCCGATGCCTTGAAAAAAAATGTTCCCGCGAATATGACCGACGTGTTATTCGCGCCAACAAACCAATCAGGAAGCCTGGCCAACGAAGCGCTCACTGAAACTTTGGCGCTAGGAAGATGGGCGGATGTATTGATATTATGCGGCGACGCTGGGCGGAATAGTCAGACGGCAATTGTCTACGAAGAATTGATCAAAAAATCAGAAATTCCTGTCGTGCTGACGCGAGATGCGATTGACCTTGTGCAAAATAGTTTTCAGGAAATTTTGGACAATCCGCACGTGATTTTCGTGGCAAGTCTGGCGCAAGTTCAGAAAATATTCCGCGCAATTTTTTATCCAAAAATGATTACGTTCAGCATTCAATTGTCGCAACTCGTCGAAGCGCTTCATAAATTCACCATCACATATCCCGTAACAATTTGCGTTTTTCATGCCGACAATTTAATAATCGCCCACAGCGGAGAAGTCGTCACCCAAAAATGGGACGCACCAATGGCAATTTGGCGGGGAACCGTCGGCGCCCGCGCCGCAAGCTACTTGATTTGGTCGCCGAAAGCGCCACTAGCAGCAATTGGCACCGCTATCTGCAAAATATAGCCTCGCATAAATATCTGCTTGACATTACGTACAATTAGTTGTATGATACTAACAAGCTTTCGCCACGACTTGTCAAGGGCGAGAGTAGCCCTTGGTCGTGAGTGAAATATCCCTCAGGGAGTGATTCTATGAGCACACTCATTACCTCAGTCATCTTCATATTAATTATTATGTGGATTCTTGAGTGGGAAGACTAAGCGGACTCCAAACCCGCAGGAAACAGCTCGCCTAGAAGGCTATAAAGCCTCGGCTAGCTCCCTGCGGGCTGTTTTCTTTGCATAAAAAAATCGCCCAAAATGGACGATTATCACCTGAAG
>CALJRR010000040.1 GCA_937976315.1 uncultured Candidatus Saccharibacteria bacterium
TAAGCTGTCGGCGAACTTAATTGATGAGCCGGCGCCAGATATGACTGCAAAAGATTTGGTATGGAGAAAGAACTGTACATATGTCGCTTTTGTGCATGATGATACAATTACTTATCTCGAGGTTGTAGAGAAAGGAAGAGAGCATTTTAGTATTCAGAAGATTTCTTCTTCAAGCAAGGAAGCAATTGAGCTTGACCAAGAGGTGGAAAAGTTCATCGCGTCTCGTCGAGAAGTGGTTGCTCCTGATGAGGATTAGTGGTATAATTGCCAGGTAACTAATTTTAATGACACAATCCGTTTCACACTCCAAATCGTGAGCGGATGAGGCAAAAGGAGAAGAGAATGTCTGTAAAGGTAGACATTAAGGCTTTGCTGGAGTCAGGTGTTCATTTTGGACACAAAACCAGCCGCTGGCACCCAAAGATGGCGCCATATATTCACAGTAAGCGTCAGGATAGTCACATTATTGACTTGACTAAGACCGTTGAAGCTTTGGATAAGGCTTTGCCAGAATTGACAAAAATCGCCGCATCGGGCCGTAAGGTTCTGTTTGTTGGCACCAAAAAACAAGCCAAAGACGTTGTTCGTGAAGCAGCTGAAAAGATCAACCAGCCATACGTAGTTGAGCGCTGGATTGGTGGTATGTTGACTAACGGTTCAACTATTGCTCAGCAAATTAAGAAGCTGAAGAATCTTGAAAAGCGAATGGCTTCAGGTGATTTGGAAAAGCGTTACAACAAGCTTGAGGTGCAGCGTTTCCAAGAGGAAATCGACAGCTTGAATATGAAATATGGCGGCATCAAGGATTTGATGGGCAAGCCAGGCGCTGTTGTTGTAGTTGACGCATTGACCGACGCAAATGCAGTTCGCGAAGCTCAAACTTTGGGTGTGCCAGTATTTGCAATTGTTGACACCAACGTTAACCCAACAGGAATCGATTACGTAATTCCAGGTAATGACGATGCTGTTAAGGGTATTCAATTGCTATTAGACTACTTCACTGCAGCTGTTGCTGAAGGCGCAGGTAGCGTAAAGGCTGAAGAAAAACCAGCTAAAAAAGAGGAGAAATAGGATGGGCGTTTCTGTTGACGATATTAAAAAATTGCGCGAATTGACCGGCGTAGGCTTGACTGACGCTAAAAAAGCTTTGGTTGAAGCTGAGGGCGATTTCGATAAAGCTTTGGAAGCTATGCGCAAAAAAGGCTTGACGAAAGCTGAAAAGAAGGGCGATCGTGAAGCTCGTGAAGGTTTGATCGAAAGCTACGTTCACTCTGGCCGAATTGGCGTTATCGTTGAGGTAAACTGCGAAACCGACTTTGTGGCTCGACTTGACGACTTTAAGACGTTGGCGCACGAAATTGCTATGCAAATTGCAGCGATGAGCCCAAAGTATGTTTCTGAAGCTGACATTCCAGCAGAGGAAATGGAGCGCGTTAAAGCTGAGCTTATGGCGAGCGAGTCTTTGGCAAGCAAGCCTGAAGAAATGCGCGAAAAGATCGTTGAAGGTCAATTGAAGAAGCATTTTGCTGAGCAGGTTCTTATGAGTCAGGCGTACATTTTGGACGATTCTAAGACTGTTGAGCAGCACATTAAGGAAGCGATTGCGAAATTAGGCGAAAACATCGTTATTCGTCAATTCAAGCGAATTGAGCTGGGTGTCAGCGAATAGATTTTCGCACAGAGAAGAAATCGGCCGTAGTAATGCGGTCGATTTTTTATTGTGTGGAAATTATTGAGCAGCCGTCTTTTTGGTGGCGCGCATCTGTCGTGGTGACGATGAATTGATGATTTTGGATCGTCTCCTGAAGAAGTTTTTCGCGAGTGGCGTCTAATTCAGAAAAAACGTCATCCAGTAGAATTAGCGGTCGAGATTGGCTAACTTCTGTCTGAAGTTCTAGCTCTAATAATTTGAACGCCAGCATAATAGTTCGCATTTCGCCACGTGAAGCAACTTTAATGGCGGGCTGATCATGGAGGAAAATTGTGAAATCTTCACGGTGCGGGCCGGCAGAAGTGAAGCCTGTAGCCATTTCATATTCGCGGGATTTTCCTAAGCGATTGAGTAGGGCTTGGTCGTAATTTTCCAGAGGTACAATAGCGCCATATTCGATGGATAATTGCGTATCTTTTCCCGCCAAAGATTCGTATAAATTTTTTATGCGGGGCTCGTTTATCTGGAGAAATTTGGCTCGTTTTTGGGCAATATTGGTCGCGTATTGGACAAATTTTATGTCCCAAGCAAACAGGTTGTCGCGCCAAATTGATGAGTCTTCTTGGTGGGATTTTAAGAGCTCGTTGCGCTGTAAAAGAGTGCGATTGAAAGCCTTTAAATCCGTGTCGTACTTGGGGTCAAGTCGAGCAATTAAGCCATCCAGAAAGTCGCGTCGTCGGGATGGCGAAGAGGAAATTAATCTTAGTTCGCTTGGCTCAAACAAAACGACGGGCAGACGATTTTTCCTGGTTAAGGCCTTTGACTTATTGTCATTGATAATAAATTCTTTGTTGATTTTTCCGGAAATTGAATCAAGCTTAATGCGTCGCTCGCCGAAATCGCCCTCCAGATGAACAATTGTCTGCGGAGCGTTCAACGTCATACAATCGCCAAGACTGCCACGAAAACTGCTGCCGCGTAGCGCTACATAAACGGCCTCGAGCAGATTTGTCTTGCCGGTGCCATTTGGTCCAACGATTACCGTACCAGAATTGCTAAAAGTCGCTTCGTGCAGATGATAAGACCGGAAATTGTATAGCTTAATCTTAGAAATCACTCTGTTATTATAGCACGGGGCGTAAGGCAAAATTAGCAGACAAGACGCTTGAAGTTTGATATAATAACGGATAGATAAATTGGAGGAAATATGTTCGACACAAACCCTTATGAAGAAAAAATGAATGCAGCGTTTAGCTTTTTTCAAGATGAATTGAAGAAGGTGCGAACAGGCAGGGCGCACGCTGGAATGCTTGACGGTGTTATGGTTGAGGCTTACGGTTCAAAAATGCCGCTTAATCAGGTTGCAAACGTAACCGCTCCAGAGGCACAAATGCTGTTAGTTACGCCATTTGACCCGAGTAACATTACGGCAATTTCTTCTGCAATTCGCGATAATCAAAGTCTAGGTTTTAATCCGTCTGACGATGGGCGAGTGGTCCGCGTTCCAGTTCCAGCTTTGACTGAAGAGCGCCGCCACCAATTGGTAAAACAGGTTAGCGAGAAAGTTGAGGAAGCTCGAATTGCGATGCGAAATATTCGCCAAGATGCTCTTAAGGACGCTAAGAGAATGAAGGACAATAAAGAGCTGAGCGAAGACGATTTGAAGCGTGTAGAGAAAGAGATTGACGGCTTAATGAGTAAGATGCAGGCGCAAATTGATGAGGCGTTTAAGGCGAAAGAAAAGGACGTCTTAACGGTTTAATGAGCGAAACTTTTGCCAACAAAGTGAAGGCATTGAATTTGCCGTTGGATCAAATTATTGTTATTGGTAGCGGGATTTTGGATCAATTGGGGATTCGTCCAGCTAGTGATATTGATCTTGCGGCGAGTCTTGATTTGATGAAAAATCTCTCCGAGGAAAGTAGCGATTGGTCTAAAAAGTTTGGTTATAATCAGCGTTTTTATTTTATAAAGGACGACGGTTCAGCTGAAGTTTGGGATGGCTGGGTTTTTGATGGGCAGGCTGTTGGCTATGATGATTTGCTTGATTACGCGGTAGAATATGACGGCGTAAGGTTCGTTGATTTAGAGTTTTTATATCAATGGAAAAAATGGCGCAGCCGCGAAAAAGATGTTCAAGATGTGAAATTAATTGATGAATGGAGGGCGAATAATGAGTGAAGATGTGAGTTTGCCGCGGCACATCGGGTTTATTGTTGATGGAAATCGGCGGTGGGCAAAGCAGCACGGTCTGCCGACATATGAAGGACATCTGGCGGGCTATAATGCGCTAAAAGACGTGGCATTGGAGGTTCTTCATCGAGGCGTGAAATACGCGAGTGCTTACGTTTTTAGTACGGAAAACTGGAAGCGGTCAGAGGAAGAAGTCCGACATTTGATGAAATTGCTATTGAACATATTGAAGGCTGACCTGCCGATATTTATTGAAAACGAGGTTCGCTTGAGGGTTGTTGGATCCAGGGAAGGTCTGTCGGATCAATTGATCAAAGCGATTGACGAGGCTGAGGAGAAAACTGCCGATCTGAAAAACGGAGAATTGGTCTTATGCTTAAATTATGGCGGACATTTGGAGATTGCTGATGCGGTTAAAAAAATTGTTCAATCTGGAGTTTCTCCTGAGGAAATTACGCCTGAATTGATTGCTCAAAATATATACGCGCCAGAGGTGCCGCCGTGTGATTTGATTGTTAGAACTTCTAGTGAACAGCGGCTCAGCAACTTTATGTTGTGGCGCTCGGCGTACAGTGAGTTGATGTTTATTGAGAAGAATTGGCCAGACATGACAGTTGATGACGTGTCGATGATTTTAGAAGAATATGCTAATCGGAATAGGCGGTTTGGGAAATGATTATTTGGGGAGTACTTTTAGGGCTATTTGTTCTCATTTTGTTGGTGGTTTTGCACGAATTAGGTCATGCTATCGTCGCTAAGAGAAACGGTGTTAAGGTTGAGGAATTCGGAGTCGGATTTCCGCCTGCCGCAAAAAAATGGAAAGTAAAGCGAAGTTTCTTGGGTGAAAACGTAACGTTTAGCTTAAACTGGTTGCCGCTTGGTGGATTTGTCAGACTGAAGGGTGAATATGATTCTGCAAAAGGCGAGGACACATATGGCGGATCGACATTTTGGGTGAAGACGAAAATCTTGCTGGCTGGTGTCGTGATGAACTGGATAACTGCGATTGTTTTGTTCACGATTCTTGCGATAATTGGCATGCCGAAAATCCTGTCGAACCAAGTTCAATTGCCATTTGATACAGAGGTTAGGCGTTCACCAGTGGCGATAGCGAAAGTTACGCCAGGTTCGCCTGCCGATAAAGCTGGACTTAAGATCAATGATCAATTGATGCAAATAAATAATCAACCGCTTACAGAGGCGGGAAAGTTGCCAATTGTAACGAAGGAGAATGCTGGCAAAAAAATCAACGTCAAGTACAAGCGTGACGGCAAAGAGTCGGCTGTTGACGTTCAGTTGAATGATGAAAAGTCCGCGAAGGGAAGCGGATATCTGGGCGTTATTCCGGGTCAAACGGAGAAAATGTATAGCACGTGGTCGGCACCGATTATGGGCGCGGCGACAACTGGGCAATTGTCATACGAAACTATCAAAGGCGTTGGTGTGCTATTGGTAAAAACCGTACACGGATCAATCGGACAAATATTCGGTTCTGCAGAATCAAAAGAATCTGCAAGAGCTGATTTAGCCTCTGTCAGCGGGAGTGTAGCAGGACCAATTGGTATACTGGGCGTATTATTCCCGTCAGTTGTCAGTTCTGGAATTGAATATATCATTTTCGTGGCAGCGTTAATCTCGCTGACGCTGGCTGTGATGAACATTTTACCAATCCCAGCGCTCGACGGCGGTCGCTGGTTCACGATGACAATTTTCCGCCTATTTAAGAAAGATTTAACAAAAGAGCGTGAGGAAAATATTCAGGCGACCGGTATGTTAATTCTATTAATCTTAACAATTTTGGTGACGATCAGTGATGTTGGAAAACTCTTCTAAGAAAATAAAAAACCGCAAATGGTGGCTGATTTTGGCGCTCCCAGCTTGGGTTTATGGCGTATTTTTAGCGGTGGAAGTTGTTGTTTCATTGGCGGTCGGTGCTTTGATAAAAATCGGCGTGCCACTCAATTCTATGAATCCAGTTATTGTTAATACGGTGCGTTCGGTTGTCGCATATATTTTGTCACTAATTGTCGTGGTTGGTGTGCCGTTTTTGGTTAAGAAGCGCCGAACAACTTTAAGCAATTTGGGCGTGAATGACTGGCCAACGTTTTTGGAAATATTCATTTCTCCGTTTGCTTTCGTAGCTTACTTTTTACTAACAATGGTTGCGATGAGCATCGCCAGTGGTGTTTTCTCGGTGGATATGCAGCAAAAGCAGGTCATACCGTTCAGTCAGAGTATGTTGGCGACTCATTGGCAATTTATCATGGCGTTCGTTGTGTTGGTGGTGCTGGCACCGATTGTTGAGGAACTTTTGTATCGCGGATATCTTTACGGCAAGTTGCGCAATTCTTTCTCGATTTGGCTATCAACTATCGTAACAAGCATAGCGTTTGGCGCGGCACATCTTTGGGTTGGTCCAGATTCGCCATTGCAATGGGCGGTGGCAGTTGATACATTTACTTTAAGCCTGGTTATGTGCACAACTAGGGAATATACTGGTGCAATTTGGGTGCCTATTATGATGCATATGATGAAGAACGGAATAGCTTTTTATTTCTTGTTTATCAATACGGGCGCGATTAATCAGACGGAATCGTTATTGCCATTTATATTTATGTAAAGGAGAAAAATATGCGAATGACACAACTTTTTACTAGAACTTTGAAGCAGGCGCCAGCTGGTGAGGTTGCGCGAAATGCTCAGCTTTTGATTCGTGCTGGCTACGTACATAAAACGATGGCGGGCGTGTATTCGTTTTTGCCGTTGGGTTTGAGGGTTCTTGAGAATATTAAGCAAATTGCTCGCGAGGAGATGGACAAGGTTAATAGCCAGGAATTGGTGATGAGTACTTTGCAGCGAAAGGAATTGTGGCAAGAAACTGGTCGCTGGAGCGATGAATTGGTCGACGTTTGGTTTAAGTCTAAGCTGCAAGACGGCACGGACATTGGTTTTGGTTGGACGCACGAGGAGCCGATTGTCGATCTTCTCCGTAATTACTTAAAGAGCTACAAAGATTTGCCAATTAGCGTTTATCAATTTCAGAATAAATTGCGAAACGAGCTTCGCGCTAAGAGTGGAATTATGCGTGGTCGTGAATTTGTGATGAAGGATATGTATTCGGTTCACGACAGCAAGGAGAGTTTGGATAATTATTACAATTCGGTTATTGAGGCGTATAAGCGTTGTTATGACCGATTTGGGATTGGCGACGAAACGTACGTGACGTTTGCTTCTGGCGGCGCTTTTACGAAGTTTAGTCATGAGTTTCAGACGATTTGCGATGCTGGTGAGGATTATATTTATTTGCATCGTGGTAAAAATATTGCTGTTAATGAAGAAGTTCTGAATGAGGCAATTGAGGAGCTTGGCGTTGATCGTAGCGAGTTAGAAAAAGTAAAAACTGCCGAAGTTGGCAATATCTTTAATTTCGGAACGCAGAAATCCGAAGAAATGAAGTTGGTATTTACTGACGCTGAAGGTAAAGAGCGATACGCTTATATGGGAAGTTATGGTATTGGAATTACGCGAGTTATGGGCGTGATTGTTGAGAAGTTCGCTGACGATAAAGGTTTGGTTTGGCCAGAAAATGTTGCGCCGTTTAAGGTTCATATTGTTGCAATTGGTGAAAAGGGTCAGGAACTAGCAGGAAAGTTTTATGACGAGCTGGCTAACAGTGGCGTCGATGCGCTGCTTGATGATCGCGACGAGCGTCCAGGCGTGAAATTTGCTGATGCTGAGCTTATGGGCTTGCCATGGCGGATAACGATTGGAGATCGAGCGATTGATGGTGATGGCTTGTTTGAATTGACGGAACGAGCAACTGGCGAAACGCGAAAAATGGATTATCAGCAATTGATGGATTTTTGCTTGAGTCGGCAAGGCTGATTATATTGACATAATAAATAGCGATTGATATACTCAGATAGACTTAATCAAGACTAATTAAAAACACTATATTTAGTGTAGATCGTAAGACTAATACCACTACATACAGTAGAGGAGGAAATTTTTATGAAAAAAACTTATCAAATTACAGAAGCTGGGAAGGCTGATTTAGAAAAAGAATTGGCAGAGTTGAAAGGTCGACGTGGCGAGATTGCTGAAAAAATTGCGGCAGCGCGAGACTTTGGCGACTTGAGCGAAAATGCGGAATATGACGCTGCACGCGAAGAGCAGGGATTGCTGGAAACGCGAATTTTGGAAATTGAAGATATTCTGCAGAACGCCGAAATTATTAAATCCAACGGCAGCTCAAGTGTTGGTTTGGGTAGTACAGTCGAATTGCAATGCCCAGAAAGAACTGTATCTTACACGGTGGTTGGGCCAGTTGAAGCTGATCCATTGGCTGGACGAATCTCAGATCAGTCGCCAATTGGTAAAGAATTGATTGGTAAGAAAATCGGTGATGAAGTAACGATTAAAACGCCAAAGGCCGAAATTACCTACATTATTAAGTCGATATCTTAAGTCTGGCGAGATCTGTAGCGTATAATGTGCTATAATTATCTCTGTTATGGCTACACTTCAAGATTATCGCAATGAACGACTACGAAAACTGGAAACATTACGTCAATTAGGCGTTGAACCATATCCAGCAAAATCAGAACGAACTCATACTTGTGCTGAGGTTTTGTCTAAGTATGATGAGCTAGCTGGTAAGGAAGTTGTTGTTGCGGGTCGTGTGGCGTCTATTCGCAGTTTTGGTAAATTAGCATTTATTAAATTACGCGATCAATCTGGCGATGTGCAGCTTTACTTGCAGCGTGATGACGTGGCGGAATTAGACGCTGCGCGCGGTGTGCTTGGTATGAAGCAACTTAAATTGCTAGACACGGGCGATTTTATTGAGGCGAAGGGCGTGATGACCACGACGCAAACGGGCGAAAAATCCGTTGGCGTGCGCGAGATCAGACTATTGACTAAATCGTTGAGACCAATGCCAGAAAAATTAGAAAATAAGGAGGAGCGCTTGCGTCGACGTTATGTTGATATGAACGTCAATCCTGAAGTTCGCGAGCGATTCATTCGCCGAAGTAAGTTTTGGCAAGCAACGCGAGATTATTTGAATAGTCATGGGTTTATCGAGATTAATGTTCCTGTTTTGGAGCACACAACTGGCGGTGCGGACGCGAACCCATTTGTGACGCATATGGATGCACTGGGTGATCAACAGTTTTATTTGCGAATTAGCCACGAGTTGCCGTTAAAGCGACTGATTGGTGCTGGATTTGAAAAAGTTTATGATCTCGGTCCGCGTTTTCGCAATGAAAATTATTCGGACGAGCATCTGCCAGAGCATATCGCCATGGAGTGGTACGCGGCTTACTGGGACTGGAAGCAGGGAATGCGTTTCATGGAGTCGATGTATAAAGATGTGCTTCAGAAGACTTTTGGTACTCTGCAATTCCAATTGGGCAAGTTCAACGTCGATATGAGTGGCGAGTGGGAAGTTTGGGATTATGCTGAGGTTATTCGCAAGCATTACGGAATTGATGTTTATAACACGACAATTGAAGAAGTTGCCGCTAAACTGAAAGAGCATAATTTGGAAGTTGAAAAAACCGACTCTATCCCACGCAGTATTGATAAGTTATGGAAGAATATTCGCAAAGATGTTGCTGGTCCGGTTTGGTTGGTGAACACGCCGAAGTTTATTAGTCCGCTGTCAAAGACTAATCCGGAAAATCCAGAGACGGTGGAGCGTTTTCAGCCGGTGATCGCTGGTTCGGAATTGGGTAATGGATTCTCTGAATTGAATGATCCGATTGACCAGCTGAATCGTTTCCTTGAACAGCAACGAATGCGTGACGCTGGCGATGAAGAGGCGATGATGCTTGATATTGATTACGTTGAGATGTTGGAATATGGAATGCCGCCGGCTTGCGGTTGGGGCTATTCTGAAAGAGTATTCTGGATTTTCGAGGGTGTTACGGCGCGTGAAGGCGTGCCGTTCCCGCAACTTAAGAGCGAAATTGACGAAACAACTCGGGCAATTTATCCGCAAGTCAACTTGTAATTTTGCTATAATTAAAGCATGAAACGTTTTCTTTTGGGGCTACTAACTGTTGGGTTATTGCTGGCTGGGTCTGGCAAAATGGCGTTTGCGGCGCGCTCGACGGATAATTTTACTATCACAAAATTTGATGCGGAATATTCACTGAGTCGCGACTCTGATAATCGATCAAAATTGGAAGCTACTTGGCGAATTACTGCTAATTTTCCGCCGAACCAAAATCGGGGAATCGCGCCAGTTTTTGTTAAGAGGTATGATGATCACTCGACGAATTTCTCATTGCAATCTGTAACTGATGAAAACGGTACGCCGCTTGAATATTCCTGGAATGACGACGAGTTGAGAATTGGCAATAAAAATACCTACGTGGAGGGCGAGAAAACTTACATTATTAAGTTTACACAGCGTGACGTAACTAAGAATTACGGCGATACGGGACGTGATGAATTCTATTGGGATGTGATCGGCGATGAGTGGCGTGTTCCGATGGAAAATGTGCAAATTTCTGTGAAACTTGATGAATCTTTGGTTGCGGCAAGGCAATGGAAAGCTTTTTGCTATGTCGGCAGTCGAGGTTCGACGACGCAATGTGATTTGAGCGAAGATAAGGGTCGGATTACTGCAAAAATAGATAAATTGAGTCGTCAACAAGGCGTAACTGTGGCGGTTGGATTTAAGAGTGGGACTTTTTCTGGATATCAAGAAACGCTGATGGAAAAGTTGATTGGAATTTGGCATTTGATGCAGATTTTAGCTTATACAATCGCGACACCTTTGGTGATTTTTCTAATAATTCGATATAGGCGGTTGGTTGGCAGAGATAAGGAATTAAAACCGATTCCACCAGAATACTTGCCGCCAGAGGATATTAGTGTTTTGATGTCGACATATGTTTTGAAAAAATACGATCTATTCAAGGTTAAAGGTCTGCCGAAGGTCGCGTAATTATTAGATCTGGCGGTTCGGCATTATATTAAAATTTATGAAGTGAAAAAATCTTCGCTGTTTAGCGGTGCGCAATATGAGATTGAAATTATTAAAGATTTGCAAGAACTTAAAGCCGAGGAAATTGAAATTGTCCAGGATATGTTCGACAGTTCATCTGTTCCAAAGCCAGGTCAACGCCTTAATCTGAAAAATCTTCAAAATAATATAAAATACATGACGCGAACGCGTGACGATGATAAGAATCTGGAGACGCTAGCCAGAGAGAAATATGGTTTATGCGAGCAAAATCCAGAAGTGAAACGAATAATGAGAGGGTGGTTTAAGCGAGTTCTTGTGTTGGCTGTTTTGTTTTTGTCGCCGATGTTCCTTGTTATGTCAATTATGCTTGCTTTTGCGTCTAGAGGCTGGTCGCTGACTGATGACGGTTTAAGTTTGAGGCGATATTTAGAGGGATTGAAAATGTATATCGGCGTGGCTGAGGCTGAGCGCTTGAATATTCTACAAAGTCCTGAGGGCACGGAAAAAGTAGTTGTTGACGTGAACGACGGAAAACAACTTGTTAAATTATATGAAAGAGTTTTACCTTACGCTGTGTTGTTTGGGCAAGAGAAAAATTGGAGCAAGCAAATGGGCAAATATTACGAGCAAGTTGGCGAGGCGCCAGATTGGTACGTTGGGCGGGGCGCATTCAATGCTGTGGCGTTTTCGTCTGGATTGAGTGGTCTGTCG
>CALJRR010000041.1 GCA_937976315.1 uncultured Candidatus Saccharibacteria bacterium
AGCTTATTAATTGTGATTACTTGCGTGATTGTTGTAATTGCGGCGCTGTTTGTGCGTAAAAATATTACAAGTAGCAAGCTGGCGGAACAAAAATTCGGGGAGTTGGCGCGCGATTATTATGAAAATGATTTCTATAAGCGGTTTATTAGAGATCACGTGGCGGATGAAAACGAGAAAGAGCTTGGACAGTATTTTGAGAAATACACACAGTTGGGATTTTCACCGGTAAAATTAAGGAAATTACTTGACTATAGTGAGCGAAACAATAAGGACATGAAAAAATATTTCGAGCACGAGAAGTTTAGCTGCGATACTAATGGATCATATGTAATTATCAAGCCTAAGCAGCCGTTTGGGGCGAAGGACTACGAGCTGAAGAGCGCGCTTAGTTGTAAAGAGGGATAGAATCGCGACAAAGAAGGGATAGAGTCGCGGGATTTTCATTAAGGATTGTCTTTTCTCTTGCAGCATCTGGACTGGTTTTCCTGATTTTCCCTGCATTTTTTAATTCTGTTATTGAAAAATATTAAATTTCTGTTAGAATAGGATTATTACAATCTTTGTATGGTCTCTTAGTATAACGGTTAGTACAACGGGTTTTCATCCCGTCAACGCGGGTTCGACTCCCGCAGAGATCACCATTTTATGAATTTGAGCCGGATGGCTCTTTTTTATTTTAAATTTGATTTAAGATTTCGATTGCTGATTTCAATATATCTTCGTTTCTGCGATTAATTGAGTCAACAGCATTACCGTCCACTGCATCATCACCAATAAGAAACTCGGTAAATTTAATGTTACGATATTTTGCTAGGGCTAGCAGTGCTGACAACTCCATTTCGACACCTACGCACCCACGTGATTTCATCAGTGCAACTTTTCCAGGAGTCTCACGGTATACTGCATCGGTTGTCCAGATTTTTCCAGAGACGGTTGTAAAACCATTTTTATCAAAAATATCATTGCAAATTTTAAAGGCATCGCTATCAACTTCGACCTCATCGCCTTCTGGTAAGTAGTGGTAGCTAGTACCCTCCTCGCGATATGCGGCAGTAGGGAGAATTATAGTATTTTGAGCAATATTCTTATCAAGTCTCCCGCATGTACCAAATGCTACAATCTTATTAATTCCACTCGCAATCAATAATTCCATATTACATACAGCACCTGCGGCGCCCATGGTTGGATAGACTAAAAGAATCTTTTCTCCATTAACATCAATATAACGATAGGTATTAAACTGACGGCCAAAGGCATTTGTCACGGGAAATGTTTCCAGATTTTGATCCGTTAGTATAAGATCTTCCCAAATTTCATCATCAAAAATAAATAAACATTTTGATGGAGATCCTTCTAATTTAAGGTCAGATGGACCAAAGACTGTTTTTCTTTCTGTATCGTATTTAATCATTTGTTGCATTATATCATAATGACAATAAGCGATAAGTCTACAGTATGCAATATGCTTAGATTAAAATATACGATGATCAAATATATTCAAAGTTTATACTCAAT
>CALJRR010000042.1 GCA_937976315.1 uncultured Candidatus Saccharibacteria bacterium
CATTCTAAGCGCCAAATCCGCAAACAATCCAATTGCGCTAACCAAACCAAAAGCAATCATACTCACGCGGATGTCGTAATTCCGCACGTGACTCATTTCATGCGCCATAACTGCCTCCAGCTCACGCTTGTCCATAATATTCAGGAGACCTGTAGTTGCGCCAACGATGGCGTGATTTGGGTCGCGACCAGTCGCAAAAGCATTTGGGGCTGGATCGTCGATAATATAGACTTTCGGCATCGGCATACCAGAAGCGATAGACAAATTTTCCACCACTCGCCAAAGTTCAGGAGCGTCATTTTTACTAATTTCCTGAGCGTCAGTCATCATCATAGCCAACTTTCCAGCTATAAAATATTGCAGCCAAGCATATAACATTGCACATATAAAAATGATGAGCGCTAATGAATAGCTATCAGTTGCCACTCCAATAAACAGACCAATAATTCCAATAATTATCACAAACACAGACATAATTAATATTGTGTTGCGTTTGTTTTGAGAAACTGCATTGTACATATGTTAATTATACCAAAAATCGCCCGCTAAAAATAGACGAGCGATTTTCATTTCAAGGTTCAATTAGAACTTTACTTCAACTGGATTTTCGATGCTTGCGCGATCCTCAACGTCGAAGAATTCCTTAGCTTGGAAGCCAAACATTCCCGCGATGATGTTTGTTGGGAAAGTCTGAATCTTCGTATTCAGGTCGCGAACGCCACCGTTGTAGAATCGGCGAGCTGCTTGGATCTTATCCTCAGTGTCAACCAATTCTTGTTGCAATTGCAAGAAGTTCTGGTTTGCTTTCAATTCTGGGTAAGCCTCAGATACGGCAAACAAGCTCTTCAACGCGCCCTCCAAAGCATTTTCAGCCTTGGCGGTTTCAGCCACGCTGCCAGCATTCATGATTGCTGAACGAGCTTCTGCTACCTTCTCAAATACTTCTTTTTCGTGTGTAGCGTAGCCTTTTACTGAATTGACCAAATTTGGAATTAAATCAGTTCGGCGCTTTAGCTGAACAGTAATGTCGCTCCATGCTTCTTCTACGCGGTTACGCAATACAACCAAACCGTTGTACGCACCGATTACAACTCCTATGAGCACTAATAAAACTACCACTGTAACAATAAGTACAATTACCAATGGACTCATTTCTTACCTTGTCCCTTTCCTATTCAATATTACTTTCTTTACGACTTTGGTGCGCAAGGCGGGAATCGAACCCGCACGACTTTTGGTCAAGGGATTTTAAGTCCCTCGCGTCTACCAATTCCGCCACTCGCGCTTATTTATATACAATCCAGACGCCCGCGCGCCAGACTACTTATATTATACTATATTCGCTAAGTAAATTGTACAATTTCGCAAAATAAAAAATAGCCCAGTACTCAGGACTATTTATCAAAAAATTGGAGGCACGTACGAGAGTCGAACTCGTCTAAAAGGTTTTGCAGACCTCTGCGTAACCGCTCCGCCAACGCGCCACCGCCTTTATTATATCAGATTTTACAAAACATATCACGAACAATTCATCCAATAATTGCAATATGTTTGGTGCGAGCGAGAAGACTTGAACTTCCACGAGCGCAATGCTCACTAGCCCCTCAAGCTAGCGCGTCTACCAATTCCGCCACGCCCGCATAGCCACTTATCATTATACCCGATTACGGGGTTTTGTAAACGGACTTTTTCTCTGTCGCCCAATATTGAACATCGACATAGCGATCGACGGGATTGACAACTTCAGTGCTTGCGTCGAGAGCTTTAACGTTCCGAATATGGATATAGTCAAACTTCGGCTGATACAATGCAATTGCTGGGGCGTCTGCTTGCCAAGTGGCGGTAAACTTCGCGTAACGATCAGCGCGTTGCTTCGCCGAGATTTTAGATCGACCACTCTCCAAAGCATCGTCCGCTATCGCGTTATTGTAATTGGAGAAATTCAAACCGTTGTTGGTTGCCTGCGAAGAATGCCAATAGGCATAAACATCAGGATCGCCACCCAAGGAGAGTTCATAAACCAGCACGTCAAAATTGCGCGGCTGTAAAACTGTCTGAAGAATATTTTGAGTAGCATCGTTCGGATCGACAACTTTAATATCCGATTCTATATTCAGCTCGTCATACCAAACTTGAGCCAAATACCTGGCAACCTTTTCGTAATTGCTATTCTTCAAAACGACTACGTTGAGTTTTAACTTATCATTTCCCTTCTGGCGAACATTATTTACACTCTTCCAGCCCTCAGCGTCAAGTAGAGATTTCGCTTTCTTGACGTCATAACTAGAAGAATTCGAACTCTTTCCTAGGAACTTATTAAGCGTTGGACCAGACAATTCTTCCGTAGACAACGACAAAGATTGGCGTAGCTTGGATGTGTCGACACTGAGTGATAGAGCCTGACGAACTACTTTTGATCGCAAGAACTGACTATTGTTATTAAACAGCGCGTAAACTCCGTTGTTCAAAGAATGCGCTTCTGCGGCGTACATAGATTTTACCTCGGCGGATTGATCGTTATAAATTAATTCTGGAGTTCCTGTAATTTCTCGCGTACGCAAACTTTTCGCGATATCATCCTGCGTCGGATACGCGTACAACTGGAATCGCTCTAGCTTAGGCGTGCTGCCATAATAATTGCTATTCGACTGCAAATATAGCACTTTTTTACTACCATCGCTCGTTACATTCTGCAGCAATCTAAAGGCAAACGGACCGCTGGATATAGGCGATTTATTAAAATCATGTTCACGTAAATTCGACGGTTTAACATCTTTTAATATATGCTTAGGAATAATCGGGAATGTCAAAGCGTGGACAAACGGCGAATATGACGACGGCAAGATAAACTTCACCGAATCGTCAGACACTTTCTCGAATTTTATGGATTTCCAGCCTGATATTTCAGCTCCAACTTCTGGATTCGCCAATAGCTTCAACGTAAAGATTACATCGTCCGCCGTTAGGTCTTGTCCGTCCGACCACTTCAGACCTTTCTTCAGTTTGACTATATATTCGGTTTCTTTGTCGTTCACACTGACACTATCCGCCATGTCAGCCTTTATATTACCCGTTGAGTCATATCGATACAAACTTGAAAATAGCAACTTCGCGGCAGATTTTTCAGCATTGGTTTTTGCGAAAATCGGATTTAGATTTTCCAAAGGGCCCAACACGCCCTCAGAGTATGATCCGCTAGAAGTGTACGCCATTGTCGTGAAAGAATTGCGAGAAATATGCCACTGCACCGCACTGGCGCCAATCATCACCAATACTAGAATAATCCAAACAGAAACCCGACGTCGCACATTAGACAAACGATCCAACCTGGATGTCACGAATTTATGCGCATGGCGCAAGCTTCCCTTTTCAATCTTACGCAGACGCTTATTGACATCTTTACTGGAAACTTTTAGCCGCGCAAAACGATTCCATGACGAATTATCCGAGCTCAAATCTATTCTCCTATTTTTGCAATCCCGGCAAAATCATACTTGCCAAAATCGATAGCACAAAAATCACCGCAAAAACAATAGTTACGTCGAACAAGTTTTTATCAAATCCGCGACGAGTAGTGAATAATTCCCCAGACGAACCGAATCCTGCGCCCAAACTTGCGCCTCGTTGTTGCAACAAAATTGCGATAATCATCAGTACGGCAGATCCAAGCGTCACGTACGGTAAAATTGTATCAATTGACATATTACTCCTTTTCTTCCCGCTGCAAAACCAGCGCGCTACTTATAATATAGTTTACCAAACTCAATATAATCCCGGCAATAATTGAATGCGCAAAAGTCATAGAAATCCCTGGTGCCAAAGCTAATGAAATGTAAACCATAAAGCCATTTACAATTAAAGTAAACAGTCCTAAGGTCAATAGAATTGCTGGCAGGGCTAGAATTGTAACGATTGGCTTCAACACGCTATTCACTACCGAAAATATCAACCCCGCCATCATAAACGTCCATGCAGAAGTTGCGCCCGGAGTTTCATTTCCAAGTAGCCGCACCGCAACCCAAATACCTACCGAGTTAAGAATCAGCCGAATCAAAAACGTAGCAAATTGTCTTTTCATTAGTCTTATTATATATAATTTATGCTTTATTGTCGATTGGTCGCCCAAACTTAAGACAAGCGTTTAATCAAATTCGCCTTTTTCGTGCCAACTTCCGCCTGCAATTCCGCATAATCCGCCTCGATAATTTTTTTCACACTACCGAACTTTCTCAACAATTTCGCACGCGTCTTTGGGCCAATTCCCGGAATTTCTTCCAGTTGGTTTTTCGTCTGATTTTGACGCTTCAGCGCTGTATGATAACTCACAGCAAATCGGTGCGACTCGTCACGAATCCGCTGAAAAAGCTTGACAATGTCCGTCGTCGCAATAGAACTTTTTGTAAAATTGTCCCGACTGGAGTCATTATCGATAGCAGAGCCTCGTAGATTCTTTGAATGAGATCCGGCATTGCGCTGAGTAGGGTGCAAATTTACCACATACACATCATTATCTTCGTGAATAGCAACATCCTGATGAATAGATTTTTGCAACTCTTCAATGCGCGTTACGTCAATTTGCGAGCCAGTTTTATGAATAATAATTTCTTCCTCGCGCTTAGCGATGCTAATAATCGGCAATTTAATTCCGCGCTCATCCCTTGCCTTAATCGCCGCCGAAAGTTGACCCTTTCCGCCGTCAATCAACAACAGATCTGGACGACCCCAGCTTTTGATATTTCGCTCGCCAAGTCGCCTAAAAATCACCTCATACATATTTCCAGTGTCGTCGTTTTTTTCGCTCACCTTAAATTTGCGATATTCCGCACGATCGCTCGCACCATTCGTAAAGACCACCATACTCGCCACAACTTGACGTCCGCTCATATGCGAAATATCATAGCCCTCAATTCGCACTGGAATATTTTTCAAGCCAAGTAGTTTTGCTAAATCAGCCAGCGCCTTGTCTTTTGAAATATCCAGAAATTCTTTGTCACCAAACATAACGCGTCGCTGAAGTTCTTGCATGGCGCGCAACTTATTCCTCAGACTTGCCGCCCGCTCAAAATCATGAAGCCCCGCAGCCGTTTTCATATCGCGCTCCAACTCCACAGCAATAGCCTTGCGATTTCCCTTGATATAACTTATCAATTTACGCAGACTAGCTTTATACGCGTCAGAACCATCACTTATCTTCGGACTTAAACCCAAATCCTCATCCAGCTTTGATTGCCCGGGGCGTCTTTGATGAGTGAGATATGGAAAAATTCGCCTCAAATAGCGCAATGCCTTTTTTAACGCAAAACCATTGTAAAATGGACCAAAATAATCTGCGCCATCATCGGCAGGATTCCGCGTAAAACTGACCGTCGGCCAATCGCTTTTCATATCAATCCGAACATACATCTGAGATTTGTCGTCGCGCAACAGAACATTGTATCGCGGCATATATCGCTTGATCATCTCGCTTTCCAAAAATAGCGCGTCAACCTCACTCTCAGTTTCAATCCAATCAGTATCAAAAATCTCCGCCACCAGCGCCATAGTTTTATTATCTCGCCCGCGTGAATCTTGAAAATACTGACGTACGCGGTTTTTAAGCACCGCCGCCTTGCCAACATAAATTACCTCGCCGCTCGCCGACTTATGAAAATAAACACCGGGCGTTCGCGGCAAAGTTTTCAGCTTGGCTTGCAATGCTTGATTCATTAAATATATTACAATCTAAATACGCCAATTATGCAAGCGTTCTTCTAACGATTGACTAATCTTCCAGCCACTTTTTGAGAACTATCGCCTGATTATGTTCCGTATCTTTGGCGCCATATAACAGTGTAACTGCAGATTGTTCGTTCCAATTATTCTTTGCTTCGGCAGCCGCAGGATTATTATCCAGCTCCTCCACATAACGGCGAGAAAATTCCGGGAATTTTTCTGGGTCATGGTTAAACCATTTACGTAATTCATCGGTCGGGGCAATTTCTTTATTCCACTCGTCCAATGCAGCTCGTTCTTTACTAATCCCGCGCGGCCACAATCGATCGACCAACACACGATAACTACCGTCCAACGCGGTCGACTCATAAATCCGTTCAATTTTATACTTCGTCATAATTTCATATAACTACAAAGCGCTAATCAGGTCAATAAAACGCTCTTTTGAGCTAACATATTCGCCTAATTCTATACTCGTTACTGGCAATTTAACATCGTGTTTGTGCAATAACTTTCGCACTTCATCTTGCTTGTCATACGGTACTTCCACATGTGAAATATTTGCAATATTTATCAGTTTATTAGCACGAACTTCGTATTGAGACATTGGCTTATCTAGCTTTATCTGTGAATCAATATTTTTCACACCAATTAATATCGGATAATTTCCAGATATGTCACTACCTAAGCAAAAAACGTCCCATACATTTCGCGCTTGGCTATTTACTTTTTTGCCCCAAGTATTATCACCATTATTATCATTAGACAATGCTCGCCATGCTTTCCAGCGACGCATCATTTTAAAACCTCTAGTTATAAATAGACGAGTGTAAAACATGCTATAATAATACGACACCCACGTAAGCGCATCACCGTAACGATTTTCTTCTTTCCACCCAAGCCTATGCCTATCAGCATACGATCGCGCGATCATTCTGCTCCGACACAGTGAAACCGAATACACAACACGTTGATTACTCCCGCCAAATACTGCATACACATCACGTGCTGGCTTAAGTCCGGCAGCATCACAAAAACTTTTCAGGACATCAGTTATACCGCGCTCACCATGCTGCCAGCGGCCGGTACCATGCCAAAACTGAGTGCCTTTCGTTATTTTTCGATATTCTTTTATTTCAGACTCTTTAAACTGGCGTATTGATTTTGGCTTGATTATGTATTTTCTGGCAAATTTGTCTAATATTTTTTCAGCCCATCGCAATCGTATTCTATGAGAAACCGCTAATAATAGATGATGCGGTAAATATTGCAATGATTTCTTTACAAATAGTCTTTGATATTTATCACCTTCAGCTTTATTGCCTCGTCTTAGCGATTTTTGAGAATATCGGTGCGTGCGCTTCTCGATAGCACTATTTTTAGTTAACTTACAAAAACGAGCATTAAGTATCTTCAAAATCTTTTCCATACTAGACTATAATATCTAATATACTAAGTTTAGTCTATCCTAGACATCGATACTACGTAAATATTCCTCCAAAAACTCACTCCAGTCAGATACATTCTTCTCGCGGAAGTAAGCGCGAAGAAAATCAACCATAATTTGCTGACGATTTTCCGCTTCTATTCGTCCTGGTTCAGTCAACATCAAACCTTTCAATTTCAGCAGTTTCTCAAAGAAGTGATTGATAAATCCGTCAGTATCATGCGTATTGCCATCAGCGTTATATTCGTGCGCCGCCAGATTGACATTCGGCCAAACTTTAGGATCAAAAATCCGCCCACCATGATGACAAGCATAAACCAACGCTCGCTCAATGCCGACTGCGCCAATAGCGTCACACATATCAGCGTCAGACACCAATTTCCCCGCCAGCCGCTGCGGCTGCTTGCCATTCAGCCGTTTACTATAACCAATCGCCGCAATATTTTCCAGCACAACCTGACTTAAATCATCAGCTATCTCTGCCTGCGCCATAATATTTACCGCGTTCGTCAATTTTTCCGCCTGCGTTTTACCGACTAATTTATAATCATCGACATCATGTAGCCAAGCCGTCAACAGAACTTCTTGCAGATTCACCGATTCACTGCATTCGTTAGCAAAACGCTCTGCCAGCAACGCCACTCGCTCGACATGATCGTCAGCATGCCCCGAAGTATCGCCGCCCAGTAACTGCCGAACTTTAGCCTTTACTATTTCAAGTTGGGAAATTTGTCGATCATTCATACTCATATTATACATAAACAAAGTCGCCTACTGACACTTATTAGCATACAAAGCGTAATATTCTTTCGGAAGATAGTCCATATTAAATTATTGTTATTACAACAACGACTCCCTAACTATAGACTGCAAAACCGGCACAACATCTATTTCAAACCATGGATTACGCTTACGCCAGCCAATGTTAAGCGGCGATGGATGAACCAACGGAAAATAATCTGGTAAATATGCGTCGAAATTAGATACAGTTGCCGTTAAGGTACGTTCAACGCGATGGTTCAAATAGTATTTCTGAGCATAAGACCCAACCAATATAATCAATCACACATTCGGCATTTGAGCCAACAAACGCGGATGCCATTTTCTAGCAAAGCCCAGACGTGGCGGTAAATCCACAAGCCTCATATGTGGAAATATATTTATTCTCAATTATTTCTAAATTCTTTTAACATTTTATTTAAAACTAATGCATTTTCATATTCTTCAATTAACATCTTAGAGATTTTATTTCTGATCGCTTTCTTATGACATAAAAATTCCTCCTGATTAGTTTTTCTTAATCATAATCAGGAGGTTTCTATACACAGAATTTTACACAGTCTCAAATATCTAGTACTTCTACTATCTCTTCTCTTTTTTCTTTCATTATAATTTTTTTGATTACTTCTTCATCTAAGTATTTTGAGAAATCATCCAATTCAGATGTTACTTCAAATATTATATTATGATTTTTATCGCTTAAATCAAAACTCGAGTCATATTTTGTTTTATCTGACCAATAATTCCAATTTATATCTGCCCTTTCATAATATACATAATTTCTTTTTGGAGTTACAAACACTCTTTTATTAATGAGTTTTTCTCCATCTTCTGCTTTAAACATTTCAGAATATAATTTTATTCCTTTGAATACTTTATAATCACTAATAGTATCAT
>CALJRR010000043.1 GCA_937976315.1 uncultured Candidatus Saccharibacteria bacterium
GGCGTGAGTTTACTGGCTGTCGGTTATGGCGTATGGCAATGGCGATGGGAAATCTCGCAATTTGTACGAAAAATGCGTGAACGCGTTAGGTCTGCGAACGGTAAATAATTGCTATAATAAAGATATGAGAATTATCGGGATTGACCCAGGAACGGGAATTTTGGGGTTTGGCGTGATTGATTTTTCTCGTGGCAAGTTCAAGATGGTCACGGCGGGAGTTGTGACGACGCCGGCACATACGCCAATTGACGAAAGGCTTGAAGATATTTTTGATAGCCTAACAGAGATTATTGCCGAAACAAATCCTGATGTTATGTCGATTGAAAAGCTATTTTTTGCGCGTAATGTTACGACGGCGATTTCTGTGGCGGAAGCGCGCGGCGTGGCGATGTTGACTGGGCGAAAAGCCGGAATGCCAATTGCTGAATATACGCCGTTACAAATAAAACAAACTTTGACTGGCTATGGAAAGGCTGACAAAAAGCAAGTTCAGGAAATGGTGCGTCTTAATTTGGGTCTGAAGGATGTTCCGAAGCCGGATGACTGCGCGGATGCTTTGGCTGCAGCAATTACACACGCAGCGATGAATCGGGTATAATTGAAATATGATTGCACATGTTTTTGGAAAAGTTGCTGAGAAATTTAACGGCTCGTTAGTCATTGATGTTCATGGTGTTGGATATGAAGTTAGCGTGGCGACTAATGATTTTGACGCGGTGATATTAGACCAAGAAGTAAAATTTTACACTTATCATCATGTGCGCGAACAGTCGGAGGAATTGTTCGGGTTTTCTAGCCTGGCGGCGAAAAAGTTATTTGAAATACTAATCACGGTTCAGGGGGTTGGCCCGAAGGCTGCGCTAGCGATTTTAAGTTTGGGTGATGCCGAGCAGGTGCGTAACGCTATTGCTAATGCTGACAGCGGCTTTGTACAAAAGGCCACTGGCGTCGGCAAAAAAACCGCCGAGCGAGTGGTGGTCGATTTGAGCGATAAAGTTGGTTTACCGACTCATTATGGTCGAGCGGAAACTCCATTGCAGACTGAATTGAACACTTCTGATGAGGCCTTGGAGGCGTTGATGGCTTTGGGCTATACATTAGCAGATGCCACTAAGGCGCTTGAAGACGTTGATGTAAATCTGCCGACAGCACAACGGGTGACTGAAGCTTTGAAGAGGTAGGGGTTTATTAAGATATTGATATCTATTACGACTCGTTTTCTTCTTTAACTGCCTGTTTTGCTTCTCTAATGAGATTTTCTATGTCGCCGGCTGTTAGTCTGTCGTAGTCATGAAAGCTCTGAACACTGCTGCGTAATCGCTGACCTTGTTCCTTAGTAATTCCATATAATCCAGGCAGATCATCAAATTGGTGATTGTACGACTTTTGTTCAAATGTCTCGGCCTGCTTTTTGTCAGAAGCGCCTTTTTTCGATGCGATTCTATCGTACCATAAAGATGGATATCTTACTAGTAAGCCAATTACGTGTTTTGCAATTTCTGTTGATTTGGGATCGTATTCTTTTGTCTGCTCTAAATTGCTATATCCTCGCTCGGTTAAGGTGTTGCTAATATTTTTTACATCAATTGCAACCCTGTGCGATTCAATTCTTTCAGATTCGTCGGAAGGCGCTAATCCTAATTCGGCCAAAATATACGGCACTGCCTCTGACATTAACCTAATTTCCTTTGGAATTCGGTCATATATTTCTCTTATGTCTTTTTTTCGGTTTTTGGCATCAAATTCCGGCATTGTAAACTCCTAGTTTAATTGTAGATACTAATACTATACCATAAATGCTATAATTAGTATATAGCAAATTGAGAGAATAGGCGATTCATCACTGACTCAGAACTGGATGAACCGAGCCAAGAAATATTTCAGGATTGGCCCATGGCTCACAGTGAGAAGCTGTTATCTCCTCGTTACATTGGTGAAACTGTTCTTACGAGCTCGGGCATATCTTTGTAGGTGTGAATAAATACCGCATGTCTGGTATAATTTACACTAGGAGATATCATGAATACAGACGTGACAAAGAAGGACTGTGAAATCTGTCCGCTGCTTGTTGGCCAAACAGCGGCTGACGACAATGTCATACTACAAACCGAACGTTGGGTGGTGGTGCTTGACAGAAATCAACGCTATTTAGGTAAGTCATTTATCACTCTGCGCCAGCACAAGGAGACGTTGTCGGAGTTGGATGAGGCAGATTGGATGGAGCTGCATCAGGTGATTCGTCAACTCGAGCAGGCAGTTAAAGAAGCATTTGGCGCCGACGTGTGTAACTGGGAGTGCTTGATGAATAACGCAGTGAAAGCTGGTCAGTCGACACATGTGCACTGGCATTTACATCCGCGGTATCTCGCTGACGCCATCTTTGCTGGCGAGAAGTTTCCTGATCCAAAATGGTCGCGGCACTTAGGGGGCGCGGTGCATATGGTGAGTGATGAGAACTTTCGCGAAATTATGCAGGTACTGCGTAGTCGGCTTACAAGAGCTTAGTTCGCTCCGGTTTGGATGATATAATGAATGTATGGCAATTGAGAGAATAGTTGATACAAGTTCGCATGATGATGATTCTGAAGAGCAGCGAATTGAGGTGAGTCTGCGTCCGCAGAGTTTTGCTGAGTATGTTGGCCAGGAAAGATTAAAACGTAATTTGCGCTTGGCGATTGATGCGGCTAAAAAGCGCGGCGAGCCGTTGGATCACGTATTATTATATGGTCCGCCGGGGCTTGGTAAGACAACTATGGCGACGGTGATTGCTAATGAAATGGGCACGAATCTGCGGATTACTAGCGGTCCGGCTATTGAAAAAGCGGGCGATTTGGCGTCGATTCTGACTAATTTGTCGGACGGGGATATTCTGTTTATCGATGAGATTCATCGGTTGGGACGATCAGTGGAGGAAATTTTGTACTCCGCAATGGAAGATTTTAAGCTGGATATTGTGATTGGAAAAGGTCCAGCAGCGCGATCAATTCGATTGGATTTACCGCGATTTACGGTGATTGGCGCGACGACGCGAACCGGAAGTTTGGCGGCACCTTTGCGTGATAGGTTCGGGCATATTTATCGTTTGGAATTTTACACACCAGAGGATATTGCGAAAATTGTGACGCGTAGCGCGAAGATTTTGGAATCATCAATTCGAAGTGAAGCGGCGGATCTATTATCGACGCGAGCGCGCTTGACGCCACGTATTGCCAATAGACTTCTTAAGCGCGTCCGTGATTATGCCGACGTTAATGGCGACGGAATAATTGATGTAAAAACTACAACCAACGCTTTAGAAATGCTGGAAGTGGATGAGTTGGGCTTGGATCCGGCTGATCGTAATTTATTACAATCGATTCTGGAAAATTATGGCGATAATCCTGTTGGCTTAACAACAATTGCGGCGCTGACTGGCGATGAGGCGACAACAATTGAGGATTTTTATGAACCATATTTGCTACAGATTGGTTTTATTGAGCGTACGCCGCGTGGTCGTCGAGTGACGATTAAAGCGAAACGACATTTGGAAAAATAGTTATCGTATTCTTCGGCTATTTGTGCTTTAATAAAACCAGGCAAACTTAACTAGGAGCCGCTATGGGCAAAAAACAAGCAACGACATCACCAGTTAAGAACTCTAAAGCTAGGCACTGGCTACGACGATTTATAATTTTGATAGGAATTTTGGCTGGTTTGTGGCTGGCCAATTTTTTAACTTGGCTGCCAGCGTATATGGAAGTATGGAATATGGCACGAGATCCAATGGCTGAAAAGGGCGTTTTGGGCTTAAAGTTGAAATCGTCACGCGAAAGGCATCGCATACCTACAGAGCGCGGATTTTTAAAAAAGAGTACATCTCTATCAATTGATAGATATTATGAGATGCCCCAGAATGAGTCGGTGAGTGATTTGTTAAATAGACTGCAACGATACGCTGAAGATTCTGGCTGGAAGCTAGACAAAGAGAGGTCTGGGGAGGAATATTTTGTAGGATATAAAGATATAGAGGGTAGGGAATACTCTCTCTGGGTTAGCGTTATACTAAACGATAAGTATAACAATGGTGTTCATATAAGTGTTGAGGGCTTGGGTGATTAATATGAAAATTAGAGTTATTATATTATCTTTCTTTGTAGCTATTATTTCTGGCCTTTTTATACAACAGTCGGCACAAGGCGAGGTTGTTCCTTATAATTACGCAGGAAAGAAACTTACGATTACATTATTAGGCGATTCTTATTCGGCCGGAAATGGCGCTGATGGGTATGAATATGGTCCTGCTGTCTGTCATCGCAACAGTAATAACTGGGCGGAAATGTATAAAAGATGGCTAAGCAATAACGGACTGTCAGTAACGCTTATAAATCGCGCTTGTTCTGGAGCTAAAATTAATGCCTTCTTGAAGGATAAGAATGCGGGTAGTGTTGTAAAAACGATTAGTGATGATCCGGGCAAGCTAGCGACGAATGAACAGATTATTAAATATGCAGAAGACAGGGATATCTGCAATATTAAACCGAATAATGACTTAAAAGTTGCTTATAGGATCATAAGTAGTGCGATTGGTTCTAAGCGCGGAAAAAATCAGAAAAGAGTCAATATAAGATGTAATTATACGATTCGACGACAACTGGATAGCGTAGACCGCAGTACAGATATGGTAATGATGACGATTGGTGGAAATGATTTGGATTTTGACGGCATTGTTAAGTCTTGTTTTACTGCTGTGATAAGATCTGCTTCAGATTGCAAAACAAAGATAAATGACGCAAGAAATAATATGGAAGATTTAGAGCTAAATCTTAGAGGCGTTTTATCATCGCTTAATTCTCGTTTACGTCCAGACGCGAAAATAGTTCTCTTAGGATACCCGCTACTAGCGCTTGATAATGGCGAGAAGCTATCCGATTTTTCGATTGCTAGTGAAGTGCGAAAGTTAGGACTGGAAGGTAATTTACGCCAGAAAAAGGTGGTTGAGGAATATAATAAAAGCCTCGGTAAAGAGAAAGTGATTTTTGTTGATAGTTTGCCAAAGCGGTTTTCTGGACACGAGCCAGACGCCTCAATATTTAAGAAGAATCACGATCGTTGGATTCATGAATTCCTTGAGCCAAATGCATTCAATATGAGCTCGTGGTATCACCCGAACTTCTTTGGGCATAGCAATTATATGTCAGCACTTCGCGAAAAAGTACCACTGCCTAATTTGGTGAAACCAATAACGAAAACGAATGGCGATATTGATGTAGTATTTGTTATTGACACGACCGGTTCGATGGACAGTTCAATTAGTGCTGTTAAAAATAACATTCGAAATATAGTTGAGTCGATCAGCTCGAAAACCAAGAGTGCTAGATTTGCACTGGTCACTTATCAAGATCATCCGTGTTGTGGCGGAAGCTCGGAAGACTATCCATCTAAAATTGAGACAGATTTTACGAGTAATGTCGAGGCGATTAACAAGGCTGTCAATTTTATTCAACTTGGTAATGGTGGTGACTGGAAAGAATCTGTTTATTCTGGTATTAAGGCGGGGCTGAATCTACAATGGCGAGCGGGAGTAAAGAAGATTATGATTGTGATTGGTGACGCTCCAGCTAAGAATCCAGAACCAGTTACTGAGCTAACCGAACAGTCTATCGTTGATGCTGCTTATGCTGTTGATCCAGTTCAAATATATATTATTGATACTTCTGGACATGATGCGATGGCACCTGTGATGTCTTTGGCTGAAAGAACGGGCGGCGCATATTTACAAGCTGATGATAGCAATAAGCTCGTTGATCAGGTTAATGCGTCAGTTGAAAATGTGACAAACAAACCGAACGCTTGGATAAATCGTCAATATGTGGCGAAAATTGGCGATACATTAGAATTGGACGGTGCTGGTTCTTATTCATCAAATGGTAAAATCGTGAAATATGAATGGGATGTCGATCAAGATGGCGTGTATGACGTGACGACGGATAAGCCTTTTGTCAATTATACGTTTACTAAGGAATTTTCTGGGCTGTTAACACTTAGGGTGACCGATAGTTCTGGACTAACGAATGTAGCGACGACAACTTTGACGGTTAGTGATGACGGCGATGAACATGAACGGGAATTTGATAATTGTCCAGATGTAGCGAATCCAGATCAAGCGGATTATGACAAGGATGGAATTGGTGATGCTTGTGATTCTGATCCGGGATATTTGGAGGAATATGGCTATTATCAGATGTTAGAATATGAAAAGAACCAAGCAAAGAAAGATGATAGTAAAAAAGAAAATACAAATCGTAAGCCTGCTGACGTCGCTTCGAATAATAAAGTAAACGGTGGTAATAACAAGAAAATAGCTACCATAGATTCTGATGGTAAAGGAGTAAAACTTCAGGAGAATGGTGGTATGAATGAGGTGAAGTTGAGGGAAGCTCAGGGGAAGTCTGAGAATAATAATGAAGGCAAGAGTGGATCGTCGTGGTTTGGTATTGCTGCGGTTGTTGGAATGGTTGCAATCAGTGTAGTAACAATAGTTATAAAAGTTTATCGCCAAAAAACAAGACTATCTTAAGTTCTGTCGTGTTATAATATAGGCATGAATCCACAAACATCCTCGTCAGAAGATTTAACGCAGCCTGTTGCGTATGATGCTGATGGTCGACCACTATACCATCATCCGCCGCAGACTGGTCGTCCAGCTCCGGTTGTGGCGCAGACGAATTCTTATGTGACGGCAAAACCAGAAATTATTGATGGGGAGAATTTTGATCCGCGATTACGTAGTCAATATGCTAATGAACCGCAAGTCGTACATGTTGCCAGGGATATTGATCCGAAGCCGTTTACTATTAGTGACGACCTGAAGCAAAAGCATGAAAAATCAGTTCAGCAATACCCGAATCTCAATTTGAGCGAAGGCGAATATATTATTTTAGATATTAAGCGTCATCCGATTGGTATGCTAATCCCGACGGGAATCTCGGTTTTCTTGGTGGTGATGATCATGGTGTTTGTGATGTTTTATCCGTCAATTGCTCGTGACGCAATTATCTCGCCGATGCCTTCGCTGACCGATGTGTTTGGCGTGGCAATGCTGCTTATTGGGATAGTGGCGCTTGGTGGTGCGGTGTCTTTGTGGATATATTTGCAAAATCATTTTTACATGACCAACGAAAGTGTAATTCAGGAAATCCAAGGTAGTTTATTTTATCGGCACGAGCAAACGGTGAGCTTGGGCAGTATTGAGGATGCAAGCTTCCTCCAATCAGGCATTATTCAGACTCTTTTCAATTATGGTACGATTCGTCTCAGTACCGAAGGCGAGGAAACAACATATATATTTCATTTTGTGGCAAATCCACGCAAGCAAATTGCGATAATCAATAATGCCATTGAAGACTTTAAGAATGGCCGTCCTGTTTGTGATGATTAGCTAATTATTTATGGCGACTTTCTTTTACGTAGTCATCTTCATCGACAAGCGTCGCAACAAGTTTGTATGACTTACATTTTCCGTCATTACAATTTGAAGATTCATAGCGGTAACTGCTGTCTTTTTCGCCAATTTTCTTACCCTGCGGATCTTTTAATAATGCGGGATCCATAGTCGGAAGCGTACCTTCTTCTAACTTCTCTGGGTAATAGCCATTTTTAACGTAAAAACCTTCTTCCAGGCTATAATGCATGGCGTTAATCGCGGTGCGTTTTTTGGCGTTGTTTGATTCGTTGGTCAATTTTGTATATTGTGAGAAACCTAAGATTGCGATGATAATCAAGAAAGTCGCTACAACCAAAAGTTCAATAATAGTGAAACCGTTTCGCTTATTCATGAATGTAATTATAGCAAATCTTGCGACAAATCGGTATAATAAAGGAAGTAACTAAGGAGGGAATGCTATGGCAAAATCAGACAGTAAAACAGTAAATCCAGAAAAGTCAAGTCAGGCATCGGATAAAAAAGTTGATGAAGGTAAGCTTAAGGCGCTTGGTCTAGCAATGGATCAAATCACCAAGCAATTTGGCGATGGATCAATTATGAAATTGGGCGAGGCTCATAAAGTCGATGTTGAAGTAATTCCTTCTGGTGCTTTGAGTTTGGATTTGGCGCTCGGTGGCGGATATCCAAAAGGTCGTATCATAGAAATTTATGGTCCAGAAAGTTCAGGTAAGACGACGCTAACGCTTCACGCTATTGCAGAAATTCAGAAGCAGGGCGGAACGGCGGCGTTTATTGATGCTGAGCACGCCCTTGATCCAGCATACGCCAAGCGTCTAGGTGTGGATACGGAAAATTTGTTGGTTTCTCAGCCAGATAACGGCGAGCAAGCACTGGAAATTACGGAGACGTTGGTTCGTTCTAACGCGGTGGATTTGGTGATAGTTGACTCGGTGGCTGCCTTGACACCACAGGCTGAAATTGATGGCGATATGGGTGATTCTCATATGGGTCTTCAGGCTCGATTGATGAGTCAGGCTCTACGTAAATTGACGGGAATTATCAATAAGTCAAAAGCCACGGTAATCTTTATCAATCAGATTCGTATGAAAATTGGCGTGATGTTTGGCAATCCTGAAACGACAACTGGCGGTAATGCGTTGAAGTTTTATGCATCGCAGCGAATTGACATCCGTCGAATTGGTCAGATCAAAGTTGGCGATGATATTATCGGTAACCGCACAAAAATTAAGGTTGTGAAAAATAAGATTGCACCGCCGTTCCGCGTGGCTGAATTTGACATTATGTACAACGAGGGAATTAGTAAAACTGGCGATATTCTGGACTTGGCGGCAACGCACGGTATAGTTGAAAAGTCGGGTGCGTTTTATAAATATAACGGCGAAACGATTGGTCAAGGGCGCGATAAAACGAAGACTTATTTGAAGGAAAATCCTGAGGTTCTGGCGGAAATTGATCAGAAAGTGCGTGATAAAGTGAAGGAGGAGGAAAAGTAATGCGAGCAGTAGAGTCCAGATATTCAGCCGAACACCACATGGCGTCAGTTAATCTTATTTTTGATAACGAGCAGACTGCTTACATTCGAGAACTGTCGGAAAAAATGAATCTTGATTTCGGTGAGTTTATTCCGCACGCAACGCTAATCAATGTGACTGAGCAGGATATACCGCGTCTCAAGTTAGCTGCCGCCGCGCTGCCGTCCCTAGACAAACTGGTACTTGACGGTGTCAACTTTTTGCCAGATGAAGCTGGTAACTGTGTTTGGGTTGAGTTGCGCGTACAGAAAACCTCCTGGATGGTTGAAGTGCGTCGGAAGTTGCTTGAAATGCTGGATGATATTCATCCGGGGTTGGATATCGATGGATTCCGTCCACACATTACGATTGGGTGCGTCGAGGCTGGCACACTTGGCGATGTCGATATGAGCGCCATTCCACGCCAACTGCCGGTTATTACTAAGCCGCGTGCCGCTGCTTGTTACAACGGCATGCATGGCAAAGTGGTTGAGGTGGTCGAATAGTCCACCGGTAGCTAGCGTATAGTTTTAGCGTTATAATAGTTTTATGAAAATCACCGATATTTCTCTTCAGGCCCGTGATAAAAATCGTGTCAATGTAAGTGTTGACGGGAAATATCGTTTTAGCTTGGACGTATTTCAGGTCGGCGAGCTAGGCATTAAGATCGGTCGCGAATATACGGAAGAGGAAATTTCGAAACTAGAAGACGATAGCCAGTTCGGCAAGTTGTATGCTAGGTCTATAGAGTACTGCTTAATGCGTCCGCGAGCCATCAAAGAAGTGCGCGATTATCTACGTCGGAAAACGCTAGCGACTCGCCGACGTTCAGTGAAAACTGGAAAAATTATTGAACGTCCCGGAGTGAAGCCGGAGATTACTGAGCGTGTCTTGGGTCGTCTTATTGAGAAAAAATATTTGGACGATGAAAAATTTGCTCGATTTTGGTTTGAACAGCGGTTCATGAAAAAAGGCGCCAGTATTCGTCGTTTGAAATTGGAACTGGCGCAAAAGGGAATTGATAATACAACGATTGAGTTGTTAGTTAAAGAGAATATTCGCTCTGATGACGAGGAATTGCGGAAGGTCATTGCTAAAAAACGTTATCGATATAGCGACCAGCAGAAGTTTATGCAATATTTGGCTAGGCAGGGTTTTTCTTACGACGACATTAAGAAGGCTCTTGAAAACCCAAAAGATTAATCAACTTTTGTAGATTCTGGTTGTGGACGAGGCTGCTTACGGAATGGATTTTCGTATGAATTTATCTGCGGAATAGGTGTTTTTTCGGCTATGTGCGAGATGGTTGCCGATTTTACAACGATTTTATCATC
The DNA here is from genome assembly GCA_937976315.1 of uncultured Candidatus Saccharibacteria bacterium. Taxonomy (GTDB): domain Bacteria; phylum Patescibacteriota; class Saccharimonadia; order Saccharimonadales; family Saccharimonadaceae; genus Nanosynbacter. The sequence goes on from CALJRR010000043.1 coordinate 10,290, forward strand.
GGTTACTTTTATAATCTGAGAACGATGAATAAGTAGCTCTGTATCGCCAAAGCTTTTCAAGAACGGTCGCCGAATTCGAAGCTGCTGTATAATAAAATTCCCAGCCGCCAACGTATATCCGATAACTTTTCCGATTTTCTTATTTTTTTCATCAATAACCAACTTGTCTTTTAATGCAAAATTGATTTCATAAATTTCTTTTATAGTAATCACATCATCAATTCCGATGATCTCATCGGTTGAATCGATAATCATACCGAGCGGCCCGATTTCTCTGACGTCGTCAATGCGAAGCAGGCTAGGGTGTTGGTCTAAAAGTCGCCCCTCGAGCTCATACGCAATTATAGACAAATTCCTCGGATTGATAATTTCCCGCGATGTTCGCGCCAGTTCGGAGCCCGTCTGAAGACTCATGACAGGGATATTAAGAAAGCGATCTGCAGATATAAGCATAACTATATTATAAACGGTTACGTTCTATTCGGCAAACGGATTGGAGCGACCAGCTGGCAGACTAAATGAGTCGTTTGCTGAAGTTGACGGTCGGAAGTCTTTAATAATTTGCATGGTTTTTTTATCGAAGCTTATTGATGCAGTTTGTGGTTCTTCGGTAGGAACTGCTAAAAGTCCGCTCAAAAGAAATATCGCGATCGCTACACCTCCGATTACGACAACGCTATATATTATCACATGAAATCGCCACAGGAATTTGGATAGTGATTTTACGATTGGCTCGAGTTGTTCTGATATTGATGGACTCATCGTGTATAAACCTTTACTTCAAGTGATTGGATTGATATTTCATGATTATTTGCGCCTCTGGAAATTGACACACCTGAAAGCTGCATTCGAGTGACATTTTTTTCAATAAGACTAAGGAAGTGTAGGAATTTCGTGTAATCTATATGATCTCCCAATTGAATTGACACGAAAGTGCTTTTCACTCCAGCAGGGCTGGCGGATGTTTGCTTGCTAGATGTCGCTGTCTTAGCAGAAGTTGTTGGTTCGTTTTGGAAAGAGAAAGATTTAATCGGAATGCCGGCGCGGTCGGCGTAGGTATTTAGATCTTGGATGATCTGATTTTGATATTGATAAAGTTTCGATTCTGAGACGATATTCTTTGCTTTTTTAACCGTGTCGGAATTGCGATCGAGCTGAGATTTCGACGCTAGCAAACTTTGTATTTTTGCATCAACTGCAGTTGCTTCTGTTTGCATTTTCCCAACTTCTTCTGATGTTTTACTTAAGAATGAATAGGCGAAAATAACTAGTCCTACCATTGCTGACAATATTATGAGCAATAATAACGACAGGACAATTCGCGCGATACTGGCATTTAGAACTTTTTTCATTGTTTTAAGACCTCTGGCTTTGGTGTAACGCTAATTGTTATAGTGATTGGATAATCCGCAGGTTTGTCTGACGATTGGTTGCCGCCGCTGTAAACAACGGTCTCCAGGTGAACGTCGCTAAATATCTCTGATTTTTCTAAACTAGTTTTTATTCGAATAGCATCATCCTTATTTTTTCCAAGAGCTGTTAATGACAATGGTTTATCTAACGCTGAAGTGTCTAGTGTTAGAGAATCCAAAACCATGCCTGGTGGAATGTATTGTGCAATTTTTGGGATAATTGTAGAGTAATGAGCTTCGCTATTAATGATTACTTTAGCTGAATCAAGGTCTTTCTTAAACTCGCTAACTTCTTTTTGTGTCGATTGGTATTGAGCAAGTTTGGCGTTTCCTTCGTCAATGTTAGCTTGAGCTGAGGTGCGGCTATTTTCTAAGAATAGATAAAATCCGCCAATAGTTAAGAATAGCAAACCTGCAAATATCAATGATATGATGCAGTATCGTCTTAAGATGACATTTACTCGTCCAGCGCTGATTTGCTTTTTTTCTTGAGGAGGGAGAAGGTTAATCATAAATATCCTCCTGCTTGATTAAGGCTAGCCCTGCGACTGGTGATAGCTGGGAGCGAAGCTGTTTTGCTGGCTGCTCTAGTCCATCAAAATTAAGCATTTGCCACGGACTTGCCACGCGCGCTGGCATTAATAGCTCGTTTGTGAAAAAATCACCGATTCCTGGAAGATTACCGCCGCCACCAACTATGAGAATTTGCTCAATTTTTTTCTCATCAGGGAAGCGGTCTGTGTAATAGCGCATAACGCGCTTAACTTCGTTGGTCATTTTTTCCAAACTTGGGCGCAAGGCTCCTGCGATTCTGGCTTGTCTTGGTCCAGGATTTAATCCGTTTAATACCTTAAATTGATGAGCTGTTTCAATTGGTACATTCATTTTTTTAGCTAAATTTAAGGTGAGTGAATAGCCGCCAACATTTAAGCCGCCAGTCACACGTATATCAGAATCTAGAATCGCGATATCTGTAGTTGATGTGCCTATGTCGACAATAACAGTAGGGAGCATTCCTTCTTCTGTGCGCTTCAGAAGTCTAGCGATTGCGCTGATGTTTGGCTCAATTATTGCAACTTCCAGACCGCATTGTTTTGTGGCATCTAACATGCTGTCGATCATTTTCTTCGGCGCAGCACACATTAGCACGCTAAGTTCATCTTTCGTGCGATTGATGATTCGATAGTCCAAATAAAGAGAATCTAATGGAGCTGGAATGTATTGTTCGGCTTCCAAATTTACCGCACTGCGAATATTGCTTTCTTCTTTCACAGGTAAGCTGAATGTCCGCGAAAATG
>CALJRR010000044.1 GCA_937976315.1 uncultured Candidatus Saccharibacteria bacterium
AGTACTAAAGCTTCCAGCGACATGCTAGTTCGCGCCTGGATTCGTAGTTTTGGTATTAAAGCAACTATCTCAAACTGCTCTAACAATTACGGGCCATACCAACACATTGAAAAGTTTATTCCGCGTCAGATTACCAATATTTTAAGTGATATCAAGCCAAAACTTTACGGTACCGGCGAACAAGTACGCGACTGGATTCATGTTGATGATCATAACTCAGCGGTTCATTTAATCCTAGAAAAAGGCGTTATAGGAGAAACCTACATCATTGGCGCAGATAATGATCACGTTAATAATAAGATGGTGATTGAATTGATTTGTGAGCTAATGGGTAAAGGTAAAGATTGGTATGAACATGTCAACGATCGTCCAGGTCATGATATGCGTTACGCAATGGATTCCAGCAAGTTACGCCGCGAATTAGGATGGCAACCGCAATACACAGATAATAAAACCGGTATGCACGATGGATTAATGCAAACTATTAACTGGTATCGCGAACACGAAGACTGGTGGCGCGCCCAAAAAGACGCCGTTGAAGCAGCTTATGCAAAACAAGGACAATAATTATGTTTGACCCAACTAACTACAATGAACTTACAGTCACTGAATCGTCAATTCCAGGGTTATTTGTTATTAAATTACCCGTACATGGCGACAATCGCGGCTGGTTCAAAGAGAATTATCAAAAAGAAAAAATGGAAGCCTTAGGCTTACCGTCGTTCGATATCGTACAAAACAATATCAGCTTCAATGACAAAACTGGCGCCACTCGTGGACTTCATGCTGAACCTTGGAATAAATTTATATCAACTGCTAACGGTCGCGTTTTCGGCGCCTGGTGTGACCTCCGTAAAGGAGATAGCTTCGGCCGAGTATTTACCCACGAGATTAATCCGGGTACGGCAATTTTCGTTCCTAAGGGCGTAGCTAACGGCTATCAAACGCTTGACGATAATGTCGCCTACACGTATCTAGTTGACGCTCATTGGTTCCCGGACGCTAAATATACTTTTGTTAATTTATTTGATCCAGAACTAAAGATCAACTGGCCAATTGATAAGGATCAAGCAATTATTTCTGAAAAAGATGCCACACATCCACTATTAAGTAATGTAATTCCTATGGAGGTATAAAATTATGGACGATAATAAAATTTTCATTATTGGTGCTAACGGACAACTAGGATTAGCCCTACAAAGACAATATCCTAACGCCAAATCTGCTGACATTGACACTCTTGATATAACAGACTTAAAATCAGTTGAGTCTTTCGACTGGTCCAATATTGATATCGTACTTAACGCTGCTGCCTTTACTAATGTCGATGGAGCAGAAACCGAAGAAGGTCGCGTAGCGTCTTGGAAGGTTAATGCATCTGCGGTGTCTAACCTTACTCGAGTATGCCGAAAATATGATATGACAATGGTTCACATTTCTAGCGATTACGTATTCGACGGAACAAAAAAACCCCACACAGAGGACGAGCCACTTAGCCCTCTTAGTGTCTATGGTCAGAGTAAGGCCGCAGGAGACCTATTGGTCGAACAATTAGACCGCTTCTATCTACTTCGGTCTACATGGGTAATTGGTGAAGGCAAAAATTTTGTCCGCACCATGCTAGGATTAGCGGAAAAAAACATCTCACCAACCGTTGTTAATGACCAAATAGGTCGCTTAACGTTCACCAGTGAGCTAGTGCGTATTATAGATCATTTATTGTCAACTAAAGCTCCATTCGGAACTTACAATGCGACAAATGACGGACCACTCGCTTCTTGGGCAGACATTACTAGAAAAATATTTGAATTATCTAATCATAAAGACTTAATCGTTTCTAATACAACTACCGCAGAATATTTCGCCAACAAGCCTGGAGTTGCGCCACGACCGCTCAATAGTGATATGAGTCTAGATAAACTACACTCTACAGGATTTCAAAGCCGTAACTGGGAGGAAGACCTAAGGCAATATATCTCGAACAACGCCTAAAAAATACAACCTCCATTAATCTCAAAACCGTTTAACCTTGATACTGTCGAATCATAGATATATAATCATACAACACAAAGGAGGATATGATGAAGGGAATAATTTTAGCGGGTGGATCGGGTACGCGTCTATGGCCGATTACAAAAGCCATAAGTAAACAGTTGATGCCCATTTATGATAAACCTATGATTTACTATCCGCTAACCACGTTAATGCAAGCAGGAATTCGTGATATTTTAATAATCACTACTCCAGACGATCAAAACGGCTTCAAGAAACTTCTTGGTGATGGCGCGCAGTGGGGCATAAATTTAGAATACGCTGTTCAACCTACACCAGACGGTCTAGCACAAGCTTTTATTATCGGCGAAAACTTTATCGGCAATGATAAAGTGGCATTAATACTTGGCGACAATATATTCTACGGAGCCGCCCTTGATAATTCACTACAAGAATGCACAGACCCCGACGGCGGCATTGTATTTGCATATAAAGTGCTTGATCCCGAACGCTATGGAGTGGTTGAATTTAACGAGAATAATCAAGCTGTTTCTATCGAGGAAAAACCAGTGCATCCAAAATCCAATTTTGCAGTGGTAGGTCTATATTTTTATGATAACGATGTCATAGATATTGCTAAAAATGTAAAGCCATCCGACCGAGGAGAACTGGAGATAACATCCGTAAACGCTGAATATCTACATCGCAAAAAACTCAAAGTGCAGACTTTAGACAACGGTGACGTATGGCTTGATACTGGAACGATAAATAGCTTAACCGATGCCGAAGATTTTGTACGTGTAATCCAAACAAGGACTGGACAGATAGTCGGATCACCCGAAGTAACTGCCTTTCAAAACGGTTGGATTTCCAGGGAGCAGTTAGAAATACTTGCCGAACCATTAAAAAAATCTGGGTACGGCAAATATCTATAAACTCCTACAGACACTGACGACATCGTTCGTAGACAATCTGTCTACATTCACAACCACAAATCTGTCATAACCGAGGGTGTTATATACAGTATTCTTAATTAAATCATCCCTAGTTAGAATAAGCCATTTTTTATTTGATGCGATTTTACTATAATGTAGTATTTGTGTTATGTTTTTCATGGCTACTGCATACCGAAACAGCTCTGGAGCTTTAAAGGACTTTTTAATATCACCATTCAAATAACGACCAAATGTACCCTGACTAATAGAAATAGCCAATATTAAAATCCCGACAGCCGTCATCATTTTAACTAAATGCTCCGATTTTGATCTGTCATAAATGCGCACCAATATAAGTACGTCGATATTATATGCAACCTCTTTACTTTCAGGAGTTTTTTATTCCACATTTTTATCATTATCCTTTGAAAAAATAAATAAATTAAAAACCAGAAAATTCCAAATTGCAAATACTGCAGTAACTATAACTTTCGCCCATTGGATATCAAGCACGTTAGAGTTTACTAACGTAGCAATAATTACTGAAGTTGCCACCATATTGAAAATACTAAGTAATGCATAGAGAATAATTTGCGACCTTAAAGAGAATCTATCATATTGACTATGATTAAAAACTTTCTTACGATTCACAGGAAAGTTAAAAACAAATCCCGACAAAAAGCCGATACCACTAGCCAAAAAAGCCGGCAAATGTATATTGTGATATAAAATATACGATATTGACGCGTCTATTAGCAGTGTAATACCGCCTACAACAAGAAATAAAAAGATTTTTAAAAATATACCATTTTTCATATTATCTTTATTAAGAATATCATATTCGTTCATAATGCATATACGATTGTAGTATAATTGATTATATGTACAGAAAACTAGAGACCGCAGTCGTTATACCTTGCTATAACGAAGAGAAAATGATCACTCAAACAATAAAGAAAATACCAGAATACATAGATCATATTATAACCGTTAATGATGCTAGCACTGATAACACTATTGGAGTCTTGAAAAAACTAAAAAAACAATATAGCAAGCTTATCATTGTTGACAATAAGGTAAATCAAGGCGTCGGAGGAGCTCTTATCGCTGGATATGATTATGCGATAAAAAATACTAAAGCAACAGCTATCGGTATAGTCGCAGGAGATGATCAGTTTGATTCATCATACCTAAAGGCAATGCTGGATGACTTCATAGATCAATCAGCAGACTACGTAAAAGCAAGCAGGTTTTTCCATCGAGAAGCCTTCAAAACTATGCCAAAATATCGCCAATTTGGAAATATATTCATATCTCTACTCACCAAATTTTCTACTGGGTATTATTCTATTACAGACATCACCAACGGGTGTGGTTGGCTACGTCGTGAAATAATCGAAAAAGTCGATTTTTCTATAGTAGAAAAGCGTTACGATTACGAAACTAGTATGTTGACTGCTCTGTCGATAGCTAACGCTAAAGTCATTGACCATGCTGTACCAGCACATTACGGCAACGAAAAATCAACTATCAAACTAATCCCGACAGCCTGGAGAAATCTAAAGGCTGTATGGAAAGGATTCTGGCGCAGAATTTATTATAAGTATGTACTATACGGTTTTCATCCCGTAGCGCTATTTCTATTCACAGGTATGTTTTTCTTAATAATATCGCTATTATTGGCTATATTTCTGTTATATGTTAAGTTATTCGCCCACCAATCACCGACCGCAGGCAGCGTAATGTTAGCTGTACTGCCGTTTATACTAGGAATACAGTTAACGTTGACAGCCCTTACAATCGACGTATCCAACGAAAATAATAACTTTAAGAAATAGGCTACTAGATTAAAGATTAATGTTAGCCACGTCACCAATACCGTCGACTAAATAGTCTGGCTCCATTGATTTCAAGAACTCCTTACTACGAATTCCACTCAAAAGAGCAATACTGGTTGCATTGAGCTGCTGAGCCGCAGCAACATCAGCTTCAGTATCTCCAATAATAATAGAGTCTCCGGGATTATCTATTGTTTGCTTAATTATATCTGCCTTTTTTAATAATGTGCCTTCTTTTGTGTCACTATGTCCTGATAAAATTTTTTCAAAAAAGCACCCAATTCCCAACTTTTCAATCTGCTTATCTAGAGCGTCTGAGTTTCGTCTTAAACTAAGTAAGTATAGCTTATTACCATTCGAGGACAGCTTTTTTAGCGTAGACAAGCTATCCACAAAAAGCTCATCTCTATACAACTCCTCCAATGATTCTATGCGATCAATAAATAATTTGAGATAATCATCCCTATTATTTACCTCAAGCCCACTCATCGGCAATAATTCATTCCAGGAAATATTATCACGTTTCAATTCCCAATATTTCTTCTGATCAAGAGGTGTGCCACCCATTTTTTCGACACACTCCTTATATACTCTATAATGACGCGGGGCAATATCAACCAAAGTACCGTCAAAATCTATAAATATATTTCTATTTGCAATTTTCATAGAGATCACCCATCTCCTTAATTTTATCTGGAAAGAACACTTTAGGATGATAATCAAGTAGACTCTCTGCCTTTGATATATCAATAACTATATCGCAACCACCGCTATCGGACATAATATTTATACAGCTACTCGATCGCATACTTTTAATAATTGACTCCGCTGTTTCTTTAATAGAGACTCCCCTACCCGTCCCAATATTGACCACTCCAGCGCCCGCCGAATTAACTGCACATATAATACTACTAGCTACATCGTCAATATGCACATAGTCGCGAAGAACTAGTGGACCATTGATGGTCAGATTACCTCCAGACTTAGCCGCCCTAATGAAGTTAGGGATAGCCCTAGCAATTGGGTCATATCCGCCATACATTATTGAAAATCGCAGAATGGTAAGCTCTTTGTTATTTTTTTGCGCAAATGATTGAGCAATTACTTCGCTAGCTATCTTAGTGGAACTATAATATGAACTACCAGACACGACATTATCTTCCGTAATCGGACCATTAATTTTTGTTTTATCATAAGCTTCTACAGTACTGCCGATAATAATCTTTTTTGCCTTTTTACCAAAATACGTTAGAAGATTAATAGTCCCATCTATATTACCTTCCTTGCACTTCTCTAAATTGTCTTCGATAGATTTTTTTGGTACAAAAGCCGCCAAATGGACTATAGCGTTAAACTCTTTACCGGCCAATACATCGGCAGCTATTTTTAAACTCTCCTTACTAGACAAGTCGCATTCAACCCACTTAACATCATCATAATCAATATTAGATCTGCCTAAACAAACTATCTCCCAGCTGGCAGGCGCCATTTCCAAAAAACGCCTGCCAACAAAACCAGATGCACCAGTAACGAGAATTTTCACCTATGATATTTCCTTAAGGATACGATCACGCTGAGCAACGCTCTCTTCTATAACTCCCATATCTGACAAAACTGGTCGAAAATCCATTCCTCGAATCCATACTAGACCATCTGGTAGAGGATTGGTATTGTTATCAATCGCGGGAATCTCTTCACCATAGCCAAGCTTAACAAACATTTCAGGCATATTAAGACCCGCTTGTGTAAAGAATTCGTGAGTCGTAAAGAATCGTCCAATATTAATTTCTGTTGGATTTGGTACACCATTTTTGTCGTAAGCCATATCCACACCAAATAGACCATCTGGCCTACTATCAACAGCCAACACAGCCCTACGAGCAATATCATCAAGTTCGGCATCCGAATAAGTTAATCCCGTTCCAGTAGCACCAGTGACACCTGATGGGGAAATTTTTGACAACTCCCAATATAAGCGCTTGCGCCCCTGGGCAACAACTAGCTCGCCATCTTTCCATAACGACATCCAAGTAACCGTCTCCGGCTCAAGCAATTCTGATACTGTAAAATTACCAGACCACGAGCCATTTTTCTCTTGGAAATCTAACCAGTTCTTAGCAGTCTTAACATCGTGAACTGGAAGAGATCCACGACCACCAGCTCCTGATATTGCGCGAATCCACATAGACCCACCCATCTCCTCTAATAGAGCATCTAAATCAGTATCTTTACCTTCAATTAGTTTAGTCTTAGGAACTTTAATGCCAGCCTTCTCCCATAGCTTAAACGACTCAAACTTATCTTGAAGGATTTTAACAGTTTCCTTGGCTGGAAAGAATGTTTTGGCTTTAATTTTCTCTCGATTCTCGCTCAAAAACCCAACCTCAACATCGTTTTGAGCGTGTACAAACTCAATATTTTCCTTCTCTATAATGTAATTCAAAAAATCAATGTACTTTGGGTCGTTTGCCAACGGTGCTAGATATTTAACATCAACTTCAGCACGCTGTAAATAATATTTATCAGCATCTGTGCCAACAATGTAATATTCTTCATCCGCAGCTCTAAGGGATCGAATAAAGTTTGCAGAAGGCGATCCACCAGCACCTGTTACTAAAATTCTTTTCATATTATCCTCCTATTTAACGTCAAAAGGCGCAACAGCCTCTAATGATATTTTTAATGCTTCGCGCGCATCTACCGGATCAACAATTGATGCCGTCCTGCCCATAGATTTAGCCATAAAAGCTTTCAATTCAGCAGCCAAAGGCTCTTCAAAATCAACTTTTATCACACGCTTTTCTGGATCACCAACCTGCAAAACAAATTCAGTAAATCCATCTTTCTGAATCTCTTTCATATTATGTTTATAATATGTAAGTTCCTGTGTTATATAATTAGCCTCTAGATAACCTAACGATCCAGTCAGTGCAATGGTACGAATTTTTACTGGAGTCAGCCAATTAGCCTGAATAAATCCTGACGCTCTACCATAATCCATTAATATTTCTGCTGAATCAATTTTTTTACTATGACGAGTACGCGATCCGTGGCTATGAATAGCTTTAGGTTTTTGTCCTAATAGATAATTAACTATATCAACGTCATGAACTGCAAGGTCAATAATTACATCCGTTTTTGGCTCAACAGCAGGAAAACCACCAACACGCTTACATACTACCGAGGTTATATCGCCTATAGCATTGTCATCGATCATCTGTTTCAGCTTCTTAATTACTGGATTAAACCTCTCTATATGACCAACTGTAAACGTAACTCCATTTTCCTCAGCACAAGCAATTAGTTTATCAGCCTCTTCCACCGAAGATGCAATTGGTTTTTCAAGCATACAATTAATACCTCGAGACATCACCTCAGTTGCAACTTCAAGATGAAATGGAGTAGGCACAACCACAGACACGGCATCTGGATGAACTTTCTCAAGCATTTCCTTGTAATCAGTAAAGAATTTTGTTTTGTATTCGTCAGCTAACGATTTTGCGGCTGGATTAACGTCTGCTATTGCCACTAGCTCAGATTCTGGAAGCATGAAATAATTACGCACATGATTGCGCCCCATATTTCCAGTGCCAATGACAGCAACCCTTATTTTACCTTCTTTATTATTAGTCATTTACAGCTTCCTTAATTGCGCTAGCAATTACTTCAATATCAGCATCTGTAACTTTTGGATGAACAGGCAAAGATACAACTCTTGCAGCCAAATCTTCGGCAACAGGAAAATCTCCCGCTTTATATCCAAGTTTTGAAATATGTGGATATACGTGCAACGGTTTTGGATAATAAACTCCAGCACCAACCCCTTTTTCTCTTAATTTAGCTATAAAATCATCTCTTCGTATACTCTTATCTAGTAAAATAGTATATTGGTGATATACATGATTTCTATTGCCTGCAATCTTCGGTAAGACTATCTTTTCAATTCCAGCCAACGCTTCATTTAACATATTAGCATTATGCTGTCGCCTATTTGTAAAGTCTTCTACTTTCTTTAATTGCTCAACGGCTATAGCACCGTGCAAGTCTGACATACGATAGTTATATCCCAAATCAGCGTACTCGTAAGATGAAGTCATTCCATGCTGCCTGAATGAGCGAATAGCAGCCGCAGCATCATCGCTATTAGTGGTAACAACGCCACCCTCACCACACATAATATTCTTTGTAGCATACAGTGAAAAACATCCAAAATCGCCCAAGGCACCAGTTTTCACACCATCATATTCTGCACCAATCGCCTGACATGCATCTTCAATAATTTTGAGTTCGTGCTTATCTGCAATTTCTCGCAACTCCTTCCAATCGCAAGGTTGACCATACAAATCAACTGGAATTATAGCCTTAGTCTTGCCTGTAATAGCTGCTTCTATTTTTGAAACATCAATATTAAATGTCTCCTCATCTATGTCTACAAGAACTGGTCGAGCACCCAACATTAGTATAGGATTGATCGTAGCAATAAAGCTGTATGGCGTAGTGATAACTTCATCGCCTTCACCAACTCCTGCAGCATATAAAGCACAGTGAATAGCAGCCGTACCGCTATTTACAGCTAAAGCATGTTTCACTCCACAATATTTAGCCCAACTTTCTTCAAGCTCAGCGACTTTCGGACCCTGAGCCAGCATACCTGACTCTATAACTTCATTTACTGCCCGACGCTCTTCTTCCTCTATAACGGGTGATGCAATATTTATCATTACGTAGCCTCCTTATACTCTTACTACCTTCAACAATTATAGCACATTACTCATTTTTTATTTTTCGTTTTTTAGACTTGTTCTCAAAAAAACACAATCTTTATACTTGCTATTTTTACTGTATACTAATAAATGTTATGCAAGTTCTACGTTCTATTTTTACAAAATTAAAAGACGATTCGTATAAAAAATGGATTTTCCCGTCTACTATTATCTTTTGTCTAATTTTTGCGACAGGATTTAAGATATCTGGATCTTCATTTGGCTTGTACTATGACTCTTTCCTTAATGGCAAATCATCTAATCTCATATCAGGCGAAGCTCGACCTATTCGCAGCGACGAGTGGCTGGTCGTTACACAATTCACAATTGCACAAAAAGAAGCTGGGTATCCACTAATAAATAAGAACTTTGGCAATTCTGGCAAGAATATGAGCCTTGTGTCTGATGCGCCATATAAAGAATGGTCAACAGTATTCCGACCTCAAAATCTTGCCTTTTTAATAATTCCTTTCGAGTTTGCTTTTGCCTTTAAGTGGTGGCTATTATTAGCATCATTACTATTAAGTATATACTTTCTATCGTTAAAATTTCTTCCCAATAAATACGCGCTGTCAGGATCTATCGCTATCATAGGCTCTTTCACTCCTTTTATATTCTGGTGGTATCAAACCATTACTATAATGAGTATCGTCTGGGGAATTGTCATACTGCTATTAATAATGAAATTAATAGAAAATAAATCTTTGTCTTTTTTAAAGAGATATAAACATGGTGATATAATATCGAAACTCACACTATCACTTTTATTAACCTATTCAATGGTAAGCTTCGCCCTACTATTGTATCCAGCCTTTCAGATACCTGTTGTCATCACTGTATTTCTAGTGACGATTGGCTATTATATAAATACTTGGAAAAAAGCACCCAAAAAAGTACGAAAAATACTATATGTAAATACAGCATTCATAGTAGGATCTGCTCTAGCAGCGATCAGCATAGTTGGTATATTTTTAATCACCAGAATAGATGCCGTACAAGCCATTTCTGGTACAGATTATCCCGGGGCACGATTCATACATTCGGGAGCTCCATCACAGGCTGATCTAATCGGTCTCACTGGCTATAGTCAATACCGACTTATGGATGACGCATCCATCTCATCGATAGATCCAAGTAAAGGATCCATTAATCAAAGTGAAATGTCTGCATTTATCATTACGCCTTTTGCATTTATCATTCCTATACTGTTTATTTTATATAGCAAATGGCGTAAAAATAAAACTATAGATTGGGTTGGAGTTGCTATTTTTGTTTCCTGCTTAATATTCATATCTCATTTATTTATTCCAGGATTCTCTTCAATAGCAAAACCTTTCATGATGCATCTTGTACCGATAACAAGATTGCAGCTTGGATTAGGTTTTATAGGAATCTTTTCATTAATATACACGCTTGCCAATACTATAAAATTTTCATCACAATATCGCTATTTACCATATTTATATTCAACAATAGTGATTATCATTTACGTCTGCACCATCGTATATGTCGTAAAGTTCAATCGTAACTTTGCCGGAGATCTTCGCGTATTATTATTAGCCGCAATAAGCCTTTCTGGTGGACTAGCCCTTATATTTATAAAAAAGGAAAAACTTGGACTGTTAGTGCTTTCTTCTTTATGTATTATGTCGACAATAACTATACAGCCGTTATATAGAGGTCTAGGAAGCGGATATAACGATAATATTATAATCAAAAAGATTATCTCTACCTCGTCTAGTGACGACACATGGGGACTGTCTGGCACAAGCGTGCTAGAAAATTTCCCTCAAATGGCAAATAGAAAATCAATTACGGGAGTCAATACTTACCCTGATAAAGATTTCTGGTCAAAAGTGTCAAAAGATAGGACAATTTATAACAGGTATGCACATATACTTCTGTCTGACACCATAGATAAAGATCTCGTACTTAGTCAGCCGGACGTATTTATTGCAAAATTGAGTTGTAGCAATCATATGGGAAAATATGTTACTCGTGTGTTATCTACGACGCCACTACAGCTACCTTGCTATGAACTAATTGATAAAGTTACTGTACATAATGGAGATATTTTATTCTATAAAAGAACTTCTTAAAGCTTTACCGTTTTATCTATATCTGCTATAGTAGTGTTGATTAGGTAACAATTATGAAAATACAGAAAAAACAAAATAAAAAAAATAAAGTATTGATTCTGATAGCTATTATACTATTGTCTATAACAGGCTATGGCTTAATTTCCTATAAATTTAAGTTCTGGCCCTTCATCCAGAATCAATTTAACACAGCCACCGAGGAACAAAAAACAGCTGGTCAAGACATAAAAAAAAGATCATTAAATGATGCATCCAATAAGTCAGAAAAAGAGTCATCAGGTCAAAAATCTAAAACACTACAAGGAAGCGATCCTTCGCCAGAACCGACTCCATCATCCAACGGTAAAAAACCAACAGTTGGAGTAAGTATAACAACTACAACAGTCGATAAAGATTCAAACACACTTTATATCCGTAGTTTAATCCAAACTATATCATCAAGCGGAAGATGTACGTTATCAATGCACAATACTAACGGACAAACGTATTCCAATAGTGTAGAGCTGCAAGCTGGTCCAAGTACGTCTAGCTGTAAAGGATTTAACGTTCCGTTATCTCAATTGTCACCTGGAAAATGGACAATAAACATTCACTACGAAGACAACAACGTGACTGGAGATACTGAAGGAGAAATAACTATATGAAGAAATTAATATTAAAATTAGGCATACTTACGTCGATATGCTTAGGAGCGATATTATCTTCTACGCCAGCATCTGCAGTATTAAACGATTTTGAACCAGGCAATATTATGGATGATGTTGTAGCAACAAATTACGGATCCATGAGTGCAGACCAAATTCAGTCATTTTTAAATAGTAAAGTTCCCCAATGTGATACAAATGGCACCAAACCAGCCAGTGAGTTTGGAAGACCTGATATAACTCGCGCTCAGTATGCCGCATCGAAAGGATGGCATAGCCCTCCATATACCTGTCTCCGTGATTATAAAACAAAAGATGGAAGAAGCGCTGCTCAATTAATCTTTGATATCTCTCAAAAATATCATGTAAACCCACAGCTTTTAATAGTTTTGCTCCAAAAAGAACAAGCCCTAGTTACTGACACGTGGCCAACTCGTGGGCAGTTCAAAAGCGCAACTGGCTATGGATGTCCAGACACCGCCGAGTGTGATAGTAAATATTTTGGTCTAGAAAACCAGCTAGAATGGGCAGCGAAACACTTTCACTACATAATAACACGTAATCCTAATTGGTTTTCACCATATACAACAGGCGTAAATTTCGTTCAATGGAGTCCAAATGCTGCTTGCGGAGGATCTAATGTAAATATTCAGAATTGGACAACCGCCGCTCTTTATAGCTATACACCATATCAACCAAATGTCGCTGCTATGTCATCTGGGTATGGCGTAGGTGATGGGTGTAGCGCCTATGGTAATCGTAACTTTTACAATTACTTTACAGACTGGTTTGGGGATACCAGATCAAGCAGTTCATTCTCTTGTAAAAACGGACAGAATATACCTAACGTAGAAACTGGCGCTAGAATTATACCAACTAGGATAAATGGAAATAATGACACCTTAACTATATCCGTCCCTAATAATACTGGCAGTAAATGTGCCGAAATGCACACATGGGCCAATAGTAACTTACAGACATGGTCTCAGCATACAGCGACAAACTCATACACCTTTAATCAGCAGTACAGCAAGGTTATATCAAGGAAAATCAATAGCAAAAATACTGTATTAACAAAGGTTGACTATAATGGAACTGCAAGTGGTAGAGTAGAGTTTCACACGTGGACTCAAGATGGATTGCGTTGGCTAGCTCACACCGCAACATCTGCCGGACCTATTGATCCGCTATTTTCTGAAGTTATAACGGCAGATACTGATGGTGATGGGAATGACGAATATTATCTGATTAATTATGAGCAGACTAATTCTGGCATGATTGAAGTGCATGGTTGGAATAATAATGGAACTAGTTGGTTTAGACACACAGCAACAAGCCACCCTTCAGCTAGCATGAACACAGGAAGAGTTATTGCAGCAGATCTTGATGGAGATAAAAAAGATGAATTCATATATGTTAAATACGACAATACTACGAGCGGTCTTATCGAATTTCACGTGTGGGATTCTTCATTAAAAAACTGGGTGCGTCACACCGCAAGTAATTACCCAGAATCTGGCTATGTGATAGGATCAAATGACATAGTAGCAGCCGACCTACAAGGAAGAGGAAAAGACACCATCTATTATGTCAAATACAGGGGTACAACCAATAACACCGTCGAAGTACACGGATGGGGCGACGGTCAACAATCATGGGCTAGCCACATATCTACATCATCAGGAATATACTAAGTATAATAACTTGTATATCTTTACATCGTAAATAATATAAATAACCGCGGCAGTACAACTTACTATCGCGGTTATTTATAATTAATAGTTAACGTTATTCGGGTAACCTATAGCCTGGACCAAATTGCTCAAAATTATCATTATAGAATGGATCCCTCTTCAAGTATTCACCCCATCTCTTACGCATCTCTTTTTGAGCACTCTCTAGTTCACTAGTGTCTCTCTCACTCGTGTTTATGCGACCAACACTCTTAGACTCATAATGGAATAACTCCGCGTATGGAGTGTAGACATTATAATAGCCTTCTTTGCGTAATTTAAGGTTAAGATCTACATCGTTATACGTTATACGAAGTTTATTATCAAACCCGCCCACCTTGTTAAACTTATCACGGCTAATCATACAACAAGCACCAGTTACTGCCGATACGTTACGAATATTGGCGGTATAAATATACGTAAATATATCTGTACGCTCATCCTGACCATAAAACGGATGGAATGCGATATCTCTTTCAGATAAGACTATTCCAGCATGCTGTATTGTTTTATCTTCAAATATAAGCTTAGGTCCAACCATCCCTATTTCTGGACGCTGAGCATGCTCAAGCAATGACTGGATCCAGTCGTGGGTAATAACCTCCGTGTCATTATTAAGGAATAGTAGATATTCTCCACTAGAATTATTTGCACCATAGTTACATGCATCTGAAAAATTGAATTTCTTCTTGTATTTAATAACATGCACATTGCCATTATTATCTATCAATTTTTCATAAAAATCATTTACTCGAGAATCTGTAGATCCCGTATCTACAATTATTATTTCAAAATATGGATACGAAGTATTTTCAATAATTGAATCTATGCATTTTTTTATATATCTAAAATTATCCTTGGTTGGTATGATAATTGACACTAACGGGTTTGTCGGGATTACATATTTTTTACGCCAAAATCCTAACGCAACATGAGAATCTATATAAGCATTTTCTCCTCTTTGTCTCACACTACTACGAAGGACATTCTTTTGATTTATATAAGCATATGGTTTACTATCAGCATTCATAGCAGTAGATGTCTCAGATTTACGCCAATGATATAAAATTTTCGGAATATGATAAATGTTATTAGTTTTAGCAGAAATCTTCAAAAATAAATCCCAATCTTGCGCGCCATGTGTTCCGACAGTGAATCCATTAACACCTCTAATTATACCTGCCTTTATGGTAGCAAAATGCGTTACCATGTTGCACGAATTCATAAAATCAGGACTCCAGTCAGGTTTAAAAAATGGTTCTATATGAATACCGTCACTATCGATCTTGTCTTCATCCGTATAAATAAGATCTACGTCAGGATTTTTATTTATAACATCAACCACTTCAAACAAGGCGTTGGGAGGTAAAATGTCATCATGATCGAGTAATGATATATAATCACCCTTAGCCATCGAAAGAGCTGTATTAGATGACTTTGATATATGACCATTTTCTTTACGAAATGTAGCCTTAATATTATTATACTTTTCTACATATTCATTTATAACACTCTTTGTTTGATCGCTAGTAGAATTATCATCAGAAATACATAACTCCCAGTTGTCATAACTCTGAGATAGGACAGAGTCAATACAGCTACGCAGATATACTGGATTTGTATTATATGTCGGTAACAAAATACTAATCAATGGACGTTGTTTAAATTCCTTGGAATATTTTCTTTGTAACTTAAGTTGCTCATCGGTGACTTTATGCTTATCAAACCATTCAATATAATCTTCATATCGTTTCTTATTAATAAATCTACGATCGCGGAACAACTTTACTTGTTCACTGCCGTACGACGGATGTAATGCTGCTCTAATAACAAATTTAGTACTCTTTATAATCTTATTTTTCATCTGATTTTATCCCCTCTTCTTTACACTCCACTTTCCCATTATTCTCATTGGACCATCACGAAAATCATCCTTACCTGTAATAATAAACGAAAATGCTCGTGGCAAATGTTTAATTATGCCATCATCAGCCCTGCGGTGCAATGACATATGAATATCATATTTGCCAGGATTAAAGCCATCCAAACTCTGATTGAAATTAATCCTCCTATTGTTTTGTATAAAGTCACTAGGAGTGTCTCTACAGTTGCGATCAGCAAATACAAATCCTCCGTATACAAAGGATATATTCACAAAAACATCTTCAGTAATACCATCCACGGTCACACCAATATCAATCGAGTCTTCTTGTGTAAAATTTTTTTTACTAGGTATATCAACAGACATGCTAACTAAATCGTCATGAGATTCTTCTTCTACACTAGTAACCGCATCCATATTAACCTCCGTATATATATCGGCAATTTCCTGAGGTGATCCAATATGTTTTATCGTTCCATTTTCTATATACATGGCTCTCGAGCAAAATCTGCGTACAGCATTCATATCATGCGTCACAAAAACCACAGTCTGATTACTACGTTTAACTTTTTCAAAATAATCAAAACACTTCTGCTGGAAAGCCGCGTCCCCGACAGCCAACACTTCATCAAGCATTAAAATATCGCCACGAGCTTTAATAGCTACAGAGAAAGCTAACCTAACCTGCATCCCTGATGAGTAATTCTTAAGCTTCTCTTCCATAAAATCTGCCAACTCAGAGAATTCAACAATATCATCATACATCAGCTCCATCTCTTTATGGCTAAATCCCAGTAAAGCTCCATTTAAAAATACATTTTCTCTACCTGTTAATTCTGGATTAAAACCAACACCCAACTCGATAAACGGGACAAGAGATCCATTTACTCGCACTGAGCCCTTCGTCGGAGAATAGATTTGAGCTATAGACTTCAATAGAGTACTCTTACCTGAACCATTTTTACCCACTATTCCAAAAAATTCACCTTTTTTAATATCAAAAGATATATTTTTTAATGGCGTAAATTCCCTGTAGCCTTTTTTGCCTTTAACGTAATTAATGGTCTTCTGTTTAATCCCGTTGCTAGACTCTGTTGGTATCTTAAAAGTCTTAGTAAGAGAGTTAACTTCTATAACTACATCCTTCATATATCCTAAATCTCCTCTGCAAATGTCTTTGACTGCTTCTTAAAATACCAAACCGCAAACAGAACCACTATAGCTATAGCTAAAAACGGCACAGACATCATTAACGGGCTTAATCTATTCCACATAATCATCGTATCTTTAGTTATAAGCACGTATCTACTATCTTGAATAATTTGTGCAACAGGATTAAGAAATAACAGATCAACAGCAAAATTACTCTTTTGTGAAACCATCTGCATTGGATAAATAACAGGGGTGGCATAAAATGCAGCCTGAGTAAATACCTCCCATAGATATCCAGTATCTCGCGACTTAACATTAAGAGCGGACAAGAAAAAAGCCACCCCTAAAGCAAATATATACAGTTCAATTATTAACGGTACGATTAATAACGACATCCATGATAATTGAACCCCATTTACTAACACAAATAAAAGCACCACTATCATATTAAATAGTAAATTTATCAATGAGGATACAGTGCCAGAAATTACAACAATATATTTAGGAAAATTAATCTTTCTAAGTAGGTCACCTCGACCTACTATAGAGTTTAGTCCTTGATTAGTTGCTTCTACGAAGAAGTTCCATAAAATTATCCCCAGCAATAAATACACTGGAAAATGTTCTATATTCCTTCCTACTCCTAAAAATTTATCAAAAACTACATACAATATTGAAAATAGAAAAAGTGGCTTAAGAACACTCCATACATATCCGAGAGCAGAACCCTGATATCTCAATTTAAAATCCGTAATAACTAATTCCCTTAAGAGAATCCTGTTTTTCCTATTAAAAACTTCTAGCCACTTCATAATATACATCACCTATTATACAATACAAAAAGAACATTATGAATAGACTTGCAATTATAGTTCTTAACTGGAACGGATCTGACGACGCCATAGAGTGTGTTGATTCATTAATAAAACAAACCTTAAAACCTACTATTGTTATAGTAGATAATAATAGTAGCGACAATTCTGTTGCCGTATTTGAAGAATATATATCGTCGCATAAAAAAGAAAAGATTATTTTGCTCAAAAACTCAGACAATCTAGGATTCGCGGGAGGAATTAATACAGGATTGATCTATGCTCTAAAAAACAACTTTGAATATATTGGAGTGCTTAATCCAGATGCAATAGCTGATAGAAACTGGTGCGAAGCTCTCATTTATCAATTATCAAAATACCCAGAATGCGGAATTGCGACTGGAATCTTACAAAGACGCAATAGCAAGACTCTCGACACAACTGGAGATTTTTACACAACGTGGGGACTTCCTGGACCAAGAAACCGTGATGATCCCATAAAAAATGCGCCAACTAAGCCTGGAGAAATATTTGGTGCAACTGGCGGCGGAGCTATTTATCGTGCAAAAATCTTTGATGATATAGATATGTTTGATGAAGATTTCTTCATGTATTATGAAGATGTCGACTTAAGCTTCCGAGCGCAATTAGCCGGCTGGAAAATTCGCTTCACACCCAAGGCTATCGCTTATCATAAAGTTGGCGCTAGTAGTAAAAAAGTCCCCGGATTAGCTGTTTATAATACTTTCAAAAACTTACCATTAGTCTTCATTAAAAATATTCCGGGTAAATTATTTTGGTATATTGGTGTACGATTTTTGCTGACATATTGGTTGATTTTTGCCAGCGCAATTCGTCACGGCAACGGTTGGCCCGCATTCAAGGGTGCTTTAGTATCAATTATTCACAAACCAGCAGCTTATAAAAAACGTCTTCATATCCAAAAAAATTGTAAGGTTTCCGTCGACTATATCCGTAATATTGTTCACGATGGACCGCTACCAAATCAAACTGGTTTATTGAAATTTAAGAATTTTTTCAGAATAAAATAATATATTTATACTATGAAAATCATCACCCTTCTCATTCCTGTCTACAATGAAGAATCCGTTTTGCCGCAATTATTTAAGCGCTTGGACGAATTTACAAAAAACACACCCAATTATCAATTCGAATTTCTCTTCATAAACGACGGCAGCACCGATAAATCTTTTTCAATCATAGCCGAGCAATCAAAAAAAGATTCTCGTATCAGCTATATAAATCTATCGCGAAACTTCGGTAAGGAAATTGCCATGATAGCTGGAATTGACCACATAAAAAGTGACGCTCTGGTGATTATCGATGCAGATTTACAAGACCCGCCAGAGATCATCCAGGAAATGATTTCACACTGGGAAGATGGTTACGATGACGTCTATGCTCGCCGTAACAATCGACAAGGCGAAACCTGGCTGAAGAAAAAAACCAGCCAATGGTATTACAGAATATTGCAGAAATCGACCAACATTCCCATTCAGGTCGACACTGGAGACTTTCGCTTACTGGATCGCCGATGCATTGAGGCTTTACAAAAATTCCGTGAATCTCAACGCAATACAAAAGCGATTTTCAGCTGGATTGGATATAAGAAAAAAGAGATATTTTATAATCGCGACCCCAGATTAGCTGGTCAAACCAAGTGGAATTACCGGAAACTACTCAACTTAGCAATCGACGGGATCA
Organism: uncultured Candidatus Saccharibacteria bacterium; assembly: GCA_937976315.1. Lineage (GTDB taxonomy): Bacteria > Patescibacteriota > Saccharimonadia > Saccharimonadales > Saccharimonadaceae > Nanosynbacter. The sequence goes on from CALJRR010000044.1 coordinate 19,576, forward strand.
CCAGCTTTACTACCGCACCGCTACGCATGGCAACTATTTTCGGATTCATCATTTCGTTTATTGCTTTTGTTTGGATCGTCTATCTTTTAGTTCGCCCTTTGTTCGGAGTTTCTACTGGCGCTGGATATTCCTCGCTAATGGCAGTTATCTTATTCCTCGGCGGAGTTCAGTTACTGTCTCTGGGTATAATTGGCGAATACGTAGGACGGATATTTATTGAGACAAAAAACAGACCATTATATTTAATAGAGGAGTATCATGCAGGAAATATTGAAAAAACACGCCGATAAATTAAGATTTCTTATCGTTGGCAGTACTAATACAGTACTAGATTTTGGTATACTTTTTAGCTTAACAATCTTCTTAAATATCCCAAAAGAGTTTGCTAATTTTATATCAACATTCGTTGCTTTTTTGTTCTCATTTTTTGCAAATAAAAAATATACTTTCAAGTCAACATCTCAAAACTTGAAAAAACAATTTCTTTTATTCGCCGCAGTTACACTATTTGGTTTATGGGTAATTCAGACAATTATTATCGCTATTATCACATCGATATTTATAAACTTTGGATTAAATAAATCACTCGCTCTATTAATTAGCAAGCTAGCCGCCACGGTAGTCAGCCTCGTTTGGAATTATGTTCTATATTCCAGAATAGTCTTTAAGGATGCTAAGAACTCTTCTGACTAATAATCAGCCGTCGTTCGCGACCTTCACCTTCAGAATGCGTATCAATATCGCTATATTCACCAGCCAAGTGATGCACCGTCCAGCGATCAGCAGCATTCAAATCCACCACCTTTGATTCACCAGTTCGTCGAACTTCCTCAATCCAGCCGCGCGCCTTTTCGGCAATTTTTTCAGCGTGCTGCTTTTTATAGTCCGCAATATCCAAATTCACCCGAACAGTTGACGCTTCTTTATGACGAAGCGCTGTCGACAAAAGATTCTGAATACTACGCAATGTTTCCGCATTTCTGCCGATTAAAATACTGCTTCGCTCGCTATGTGGAATTGAGGCTACAACAATTCCATCTTCGATTTTTACCGAAACTTCCAGATTCAAGTCAAAGAATGTTAGCAAATCCTCTAAATATTTTTTTACAAATTCAACCGTTTCAATTTGGTCCATAAATCCTCCTTAATCCTTAGCCTTGATCCGAGTTATCCTAGCCTCTGTAGCCTTTTTAACACGTTTATCGATTTTTGTCGATGCTTTAGATTTTTGGGATGATTTTTTATCTGCAATTTCTTGCATTTCTTTAGAGTCTTGCTTGAAGATAATATAATTCTGGAGATATCCCACGGCACTAGCCGTCGTCAAATAAAGCGCCAAAGCTGCCGGCAAATACACAATCACGAAGAACATCATTACTGGCATAAATTTCATCATTTTTCGTGTCATAATGGCATTTACTTCTGCCTGATCTGCTTCTTTTCCATCGCCAGCCTCAGCTAAAATGTCACGCAACTTACGATTGCTGTCAGATTGGGGCGACAATTGTTTTGAAGTTAAATATTGCAAATATGCCGCGACTGCCGCCAAAATAACCAAGCCAACAACAATTCCATTCTTTGATATCGCGTGTTGCGTTAAATCTATAATTCCCAGGAAATTCTGATTAAATTGATCCGGATTATTTACTAGATTATTAGCGACCGGCAGATTTTTCATAAAATCATAAACATATTTTCCTAAGTCGGCGCGGCTAGAAACGAAAATCTGCACCACTCGATACATCGCAATCAAAATTGGCAGCTGAATAATCATAACGCCAATTGAGCCAAAGGCACTGACATTGTGTTTTTTATAAAGCTCCACCATCGCTAGGTTACGCATTTGTGGATTTTTTGCGTACTGTTTTTTGATCTTCACCAACTCTGGCTGCATTCTACGCATCGCCTTTGCCTGATGAAGCTGCTTCTTAATTAGCGGCCAAAGTAAAAGTCTTACAATAATCGTAAAGATAATGACGCTAACACCAAAATCCGGAATCAGACTATAAATAGCCATTAGCAAATTTAAAATCGGTCGAACAATAAACTCATCAAAAAAACTCATGTCTTAATTATAGCAAAAAAGTGCCTATTTATACAGTTGAGCTTGAGAGAAAAGATTCTTTATTGTCTGTTTTAGATCTTTATGCGGCATCGATAAAACTTCCGCCGAAAATATAATAACAGCCACGTCTTGGTCATTTTTCATATTAGGCAGCTCCAGGCGAATAATTTCATAAATACGTCGACGTATACGATTCCGACGCACCGCTGATTTTAGAACTTTTTTACTAACAACAACCGCAAACCTACTGTGATTTCGATACGGATTCTTCACATATTTTATTGTGGCTATAGACGAACGAACCGCCTGTCCATTTTTATAGACAAACTTAAGACTGCCATGACCATGAAACCGATTACATTGTTGTAACATATTTTACAATTATATCAAAAAATCCCGCCTTCATCGACGGGATAATTTTTAGCTATTAATTAAATAGCAATTTTAGCGCGACCCTTTAGGCGGCGGCGCTTCAAAACCAGCCTACCAGCCTTGGTAGAAACTCGTGCCCTAAAACCATGCGTCTTTGCACGGTGTCGGGTGTGTGGTTGAAATGTTCGCTTTGGCATATCAACAAATAGTATATATTCTTTCAGTACTTTTTGCAAGTCGACAATGACTTTTCCACTATCGACGTATATTTTTCCACAGTTTTAACAGATGAGAATTTTAATTGTGGAAAACTCTACCCCTGTTTTGGATGGTAACATTTCTACTCCGTTCATACTTGTGGAAAACTCCCCATATTTGCTATAGTAAGGATAGTTAACAGAATTTGAGGGAGTAATTTTCGTGGATAGTCATGCGGTTTGGCAGGGTGTTTTAGGTGAGATTGAAGTAACTGTATCGTCTTCGTCATTTACTGCGTGGTTCAAAAATACCAAATTGGAAATAATCTCCGACAAAGAAATTCTTATAATTGCGCCGAATATTTTTGCTAGAACTCAACTTGAAAAGCGATTTCATCCGCAAATATTGGAAGCCTTGGCTCACAACGGCATCAATGCTCCGTCTATTTCTTATAACGTCGAATCTAGTAATAAAAAACCGCGCGTTAATCGTGAAGTTGATAAAAGTGGACAACAAGAACCAGCAAAGCCACTAATTTTACCGTCGAGAAAATCTCATTCTAGCAATCTTAATCCCAGGTATACCTTTGATAATTTCATCGTCGGTTCAAGTAACGATCTGGCCTATGCTGCCTGCCAAGCGGTCGCCGCACATCCAGGAGAAAAATATAATCCACTCTATCTTTACGGAGGCTCTGGACTTGGTAAAACTCACTTAATGCAAGCTGTTGGTAACGAGATAGTTAAAAAACAACCTTCGGCGCGCGTGCTTTACATCACTACGGAAACGTTTGTTAATGAGTTTCTGGATTCTATTCGTTTCAAGAAAAAAGGCTTTTCCGATAAATATCGCAATGTCGATGTATTGATTGTCGATGATATGCAATTTATCGCCGGGAAAGAAAAAACTCAGGACGAATTTTTCCATACATTTAACGATCTTCATCAAAACAACAAGCAAATTATTATTAGCTCAGATAAACCGCCAAAAAGCATTCCTACTTTAACCGATCGTTTGCGCAGTCGATTTGAATGGGGTATGGCGATTGATATTCAGATGCCTGATTATGAAACTCGTTGCGCTATCGTTAAAGCGAAAGCTGAACTCAGCAACACTGAACTAGATTCCGATGTTGTAGAATATCTGGCGACCAACTTTAAGACAAACATTCGCGAGCTAGAAGGCGCTTTGAATCGGCTGCTTGCTTATGCGGAAATGCAGAATTTCACGCCTGATTTAGCGGCAGCTGAAGGAATTTTGGGAGATATTAAACGCAATAGACCACAACATATAACAGCCAAACAGATAATTGATAAGACAGCACGCTATTATAATATTGACGTAAAAGATATGTGCTCATCCAGGCGAGATAAATTTATCGCGATGCCAAGACAAATTGCGATGTTCCTTCTGCGTAGCGAACTGAAAATGAGTTTTCCGAAAATTGCCCAAGAGCTTGGACGAAAAGACCACACGACCGCTATGCATTCAATTGAAAAGATTACTAAAGAAAGTCTTACTAATGTCAGTATTCGCGAGCAAATTAACGATATTAAGGATAAATTATATGTTCATTAATTGTGGAAAAGCTGTGCAGATGTTGTGTTTTTGCGGCGACTTACCAACACACAGATCTGTGGAAAGAAAACGACAAGTCAGCAGACAGTGGAATAATACACAAATATCCACTATAAAGTCCACAAATAGCACACAGAGTTTTCCACCTATTCTATCACCACTTCACCCCTGTTTGAACACATTTTTTACCCAATTTCCACAGCACCTATTACTATTAAGACTAATTAAAAATTAAGGAAAGTATAATGAAAGTATCAGTCACCCAAGAAAAACTTGCAAAAGCACTTAATCTAATAAAAGATATCGCATCAAGTCGCAATGAACTACCGATATTGAATAATATTTTATTGCGTACTGATGGAGGAAGATTATTGATTGCTGGAACGAATTTGGAAATTGCTTCCACTCAATACATTGGCGCGAAAATTGAAGATCATGGATCTATTACAATCCCTGCCCGATTGGTGTCAGAATTCATTACAAACCTACCAAGCGGTCCGGTGGAACTTGAAACCAAAAACGAGCATTTGCATATAACTTCAGGAAAATTCTCATCAGTTATCAATGGCGTGGTAGCTGACGAATATCCTGAGCTGCCTACAATTGACGAAAAAACCGCTATGCAATATGAAATTGACGTTGAGGATCTTAAGAAAGCCATAGTCCAAACGAAGTTGGCTGTTAGCTCTGACATCACGCGAGCGGTGCTAACGGGAGTTTATTGGCATAATTATGAAGGATCACTATACTTGGCTGCTACTGATGGCTACAGGCTGGCAGAAAAGCGCCTAATAAAGTCAGACGATGAAGTGTCGGCCATTAT